>DHIV01000112.1:26986-27181 GCA_002403995.1 Gallionella sp. UBA4737
CGATCAGCAGGTAGCCGATGATGTTGTCTTGTGCGTCGCGCAGCGCGGTGACTGATACTACCGCCGGGAAGCGGCTGCCGTCCTTGCGGATATAGGTCAGTTCGTAGATGTCCTCGATGCCGCGCGAGGCCTTGAACACCAGCGCCTCGAAACCCGGCGTGATCGGGGTGCCGAGTTCGGCGCTCAATGCCTTGG
>DHIV01000002.1:0-10220 GCA_002403995.1 Gallionella sp. UBA4737
CCAGTGCAGGCTGATGTCGGGCTGTGGCGGGATCGGATAGCCCAGGTCCCGCATCACGCGTGCCGGCAATGACTCGAGTTGCCAGCCGGATATGTCCCGGCTCAATTCATATTTCCGCGCGATGCCGTCCGCATCCTCCGTCAAATTGATCAGCCCGACGCGCCACGATTCCGTGGCAATGGCTTGCGGCGGCAGTAAAATGGCGCGCGCGTTTGGGTCGGCACCGGGTGCATGGGGGATAGCTATGACTTTCGCCAGTTCGGCCAGCGGCACGCCCAGAACCTGGTTGCCTTCCAGCAGTGCCATCGGAAAATACACGTAGCTCAGATTGTGCAGCACTTCGTTGAAGAACTGGTCGCTCTCGGGGCGATAGCGATCCGGTTCGCTGAACATAATGTCGAACACGATCGCGCGCGGGTGTTGCCGCGCGATGCCTTGCAGCAACTCGCCGTGCACCGTGCGCGGCCATGGCCAGCTACCGGCCGTATCCTGCATCGCGGCGAGACTGGCTTCGTCGATATCGACGATCACGATGTCGGGATCGGGGCTGAGCTTTTGTGCGACCTGGCGCACGAAAAGATCGCTGAGGCGGTTGTCGAGCGCGCTGAACAGGTTCAGCCACGTGCTGTTAATTGCGATGAGCAAGACCGCGGCCAAGGCGATCAAATGGATGCGGGAGAGCGGTGAATGGGGCTGGTCCATGGAGGTGGCAATTAAATTTCGAATCAGGACTTATCGTTTGTTGAAATGTGGCGCTCAAGCATTTGGCAGCGGATAAGGCAGCGGCAAAAATTGCAGCTCCTCACCTTGTAATGACTTCCAGTGCACGGCCTGCGTCTGCTGACTGGAAGTTTGTATCGATGCCAGCACGTCGTAACCGCTGCCCGGCGCTGGCGCTGCATTGACTATCATGCCGCTGGCCTGGCCTTCCATGTCCGCGCTGAACAATTCGTCGCCCGCTTGCGGCATGTCGCTGCCGTCCGGATGAACCGGGTAATCCAGATGCGCAAGATACATGCGGCGCTTCAGTTTGCCGAGATATTGCATGCGCGCCACGATTTCCTGCCCGGGATAGCAGCCTTTTTTGAAATTCACCCCGCCGAGGAGCTCAAGATTAACCATCTGAGCGACAAACTGTTCCTGGGTTGGCGGCAAGATGACGGGAATGCCGGAACGGATGTTGAGCCAGTCCCAGCAGGCGCTGCCAACTGGTTGCGCGTGTTGGCTGAGCGCCGTCCACAACACGGCGGCATGTGTTGCCGGGGTGTTGATCTGTAAACGCGTGTCGTTGATTCTTATTATGCTGCCTTGTGGGTCGCAAAGTACGCCGAGCGGAGTTTGTGGAAGCTCCCGGAATTGCGTGCGCAACATCTCCTGCGCATTCGCGCCTGATAGCCCGATTGAAATGATCTCGTCGCTGGCATCGGTAATTTTGACCTTGGCGCGCAGCACATACATGGACAGTTTTTTTCGTACCGGTTCGCACAGCGCGCGCGGCAGCTGCAGCAGATAGTCGTCGCCTTTGCGCCAGATAAGCGTGGTTGCCAGCATACGTCCCTTGGCGGTGTTGAAACTGCTGAGTTGCGCACGGGTGCTGCTGACCTCGCGTATGTCATTGCTCAGCAGGTTTTGCAGGAACGATTGCGCTTCCTCGCCGGAGACGCGCAGCGTGCCGAACTGGCCCAAGTCGCACAATATCGTGTCTTGCCCGGTCGCATCCAGTTCGGCGGCGGGGTCGCCGAAGTGTTGTACTGTGCCCGCAGCTATGGTCGCGCCATGTATTGCGAGGAAATCTTGCCAGACTGGATTCATGGTTGTTTTTGTCTCTAGAAGGGTTCTGGAAATTTTCTCGTACAGTGTTGTTCAATAGCCTATCCATGTCAACTTTGGCCATGACGGCGCTATTCCGCTACACTTCGTTCCATGAGAGTCATCGTTGCCTGCTTGCTGGCTGTATTGCTTTCCGCCTGTAACGGCGGATTGTGGAACAATCCTTATCCGGCATCGGACGAGGGGAAGTCCATTTTTTATACCGCCTTCACCGAACGCCCCAAGCACCTCGATCCGGCCCAAGCGTACAGCGAAAACGAATATGATCTTCTCGCGCAGATCTACGCGCCGCCGCTGCAATATCATTACCTCAAACGTCCTTATCAACTAGTGCCGCTGGCGGCAAGCGCAATGCCGACGGTGCGTTACCTGGACAAACACCGCCGCTCGTTGCCGGACACCACGCCTGCGGAAAAGATCGCCTTCAGTGTGTATGATATCCATATCAAGCCAAACATGCGTTATCAGCCGCATCCGGCGTTTGCCCGCGATGCACAGGGCAAGCCGGAGTATGGCCATCTCACGGCGGATGATTTGCGAGGTATCCATGCTTTGAGCGACTTCCCTCACAGCGGGACACGTGTCGTCACGGCGGCGGATTATGCGTATCAGATCAAACGCCTTGCCCATCCGCAATTGCATCTGCCGATTTTCGGCGTGATGAGCGAATATATCGTCGGTCTGAAGGAATATGCCGCCACGCTGCAACAGGCGTTGCAGAAAAATCCCGATGCGTTCCTCGACCTGAACCAGTATCCGCTGCCAGGCGTGCAAGTGATAGACGAACACACTTACCGCATTGAGGTATATGGCAAGTATCCGCAATTCGCCTATTGGCTGGCGATGCCGTTCTTCGCGCCGATGCCGCCGGAGGCCGAGCGGTTCTACGCGCAGAAGGGGATGCATGAGCGCAACCTGATGCTGGATTGGTGGCCGGTGGGCAGCGGGCCGTATTACCTGTCCGAGAACAATCCCAACCAGCGCATGGTGCTGACGCGCAATCCGTACTACGACAGCGAGACTTACCCGGTCGAAGGCGAAGCGGGCGATGCCGACGCCGGGTTGCTGGCCGATGCGGGTAAGCCGTTGCCGCTGATCGACAAGATCGTGTTCACGCGGGAGAAGGAAACCATTCCTTACTGGAACAAGTTTCTGCAGGGCTATTACGATGCCTCCGGGATCAGTTCGGACAGTTTCGACCAGGCTGTCCAGGTCAATGTCGGCGGCGAGGCAACCGTGACCGATGCGATGAAAGCGCAGGGTATCAAGCTGTCCACTTCGGTGGCGACCTCAACCATGTATACCGGCTTCAACTGGCTCGATCCAGTTGTTGGCGGCGGCGGTTGCGACACGTTACTGATAAAACCATTAGCCAATCGACTAGGTGAGCAAACAACGCTCACCAAGTCGCTGGTTATGGTGAAGCCAGCCGATTGCGGGAGCTGCCGCCAATCTGCCCCATCTGTGAAAGGAGATGATGCGCAGACTTGCCGGGGCAGATATGAGCGCGCTCGTAAACTGCGGCAGGCGATTTCGATCGCAATGGACTTCGAGGAGTTCATCTCGATTTTTGCCAACGGGCGCGGCATCGCGGCACAGTCGCCGGTCCCGCCCGGCATCTTCGGCTACGGCGAGGGCGAGGCGGGCATCAATCACTATGTATACGACTGGGTGGATGGCGCGCCGAAACGCAAGTCCATCGAAACGGCCAAGCGTTTGCTTGCCGAAGCGGGTTACCCGAACGGCGTGGATGCGCAGACTGGCCAGCCGCTGGTGATCAATCTGGATACCACTGCGGGGGGAGTAGGGGACAAGTCGCGGATCGACTGGATGCGCAAACAGTTCGCCAAGATCAACGTGCAGCTGGAGGCGCGCAGCACCGACTACAACCGCTTTCAGGACAAGATCCGCAAGGGCGATACGCAGATGTTCTACTGGGGTTGGAATGCCGACTACCCCGATCCGGAAAACTTCTTATTTCTGTTGAGCAGCGCGCAAGCCAAGGTGAGCAAGGGCGGCGAGAATGCCGCCAATTACAGCAATCCTGAATACGACCAATTGTTCGAGCAAATGAAAAATATGGAAAACAGTCCGGCGCGCCAGGCCATCATCGATCGTATGCTGGAAATCGCGCGCCGCGATTCGCCTTGGCTGTGGGGCTATCATCCAAAAAATTATGTGTTGCAGCAGAGCTGGCTGAGCAATGTCAAAGCAAACGTGATGGCTAACAACAAGCTGAAATATTGGCGAGTGGATGCAAGGCGGCGCGATGCGCTGCGCCGCGAATGGAATCAACCTGCGCGCTGGCCGCTTTGGCTGGGAACGGTTGTGTTGTTGCTGTTTGGTGTTTGGCTGTGGCATAAGTTGCGACAGCGTGAGGAAGCGAAATGAGCTTTACCGGAAGTGCGAAGTATTGCTACCGAGAAAAGGCCAGCTTCTGGCTGGCTTTTTTGTATGTGGGTGCCCGGCTTGAGCTGGTGCGGTTTACCTGTTGCGATAGGTGTAAGCAACTGTCCATGATCCTGCTGTAAGCAGCCAGGCGATGACCTTATAAACAGTCGCGTTGAATATCAGCATGTCCATTTGCAGTATCACCGTGAAGGCGGTGATGTTGAAAGCCAGAATGGAAAAAAGAATAAAGAATGGATAAGGCAGCAGCTTGTTCATGGACGGTCATTCTTCCTGTGTAATCGCAAGGAACAGACGGGAAAATCATACCTGCAATTCTATTCAGGATTTCCTGCGGTTTTGATTATTGCCAAGGGTCGCTTTCACCAGAAAACACGCCACCTTGTGGTGGCGTTAAATCGCTTTGGGCCGTGCAGGGCCTTACTTGCTGCCGGAAGTTGGTTCAGGCGTATCCATCAGGCTGCCAGCCGCCAATCCAACCAGGACGATGCTTAAGAATACGCAAATTATCCCGAGTGTATGGCCAAACACAAATCCACCCAGCAACCACAAGATCACAGCCATCACTACCGATATAACAAGTGTGCGAATTTTTGAATCCATGATGAACCTTTCATATTAAATGTCTGCTGGAACCAGATTTTTGTCCGCGCTGGTCAAATGATAGCTCAATGTTCCCGAAAAATGTTAACAGAAAGCAAAAAAGTGTGCGATACAGGCCGCACTGCCCATATCATGGTTGACAGCAACCTCTTGACTACCGCGCGGAAATATACTCTGCCAGCGATTCGAGTTCCGCGTCCGTCAGAGATTTGGTAGTCTTATTCATAACGCCGTCAGGACTGTTGCTGCGATCGCCCTTCCTGAAGTTGATGAGTTGACGGCTCAGGTAATCCCTGTTCTGCCCGCCTATCACCGGAATCATCGAAGGATTGGGCTCCAGCCCTTTGCCGTTTGCACCGTGGCAATTGACACAGGCAATTATCTTTCTGGACATATCGCCGGTTAAGAATAAGTCCTTCCCGATCTGATTGTTTGTTGACCCGTCGCCTTTCATTTTATTCCGGCTGGAGAAATATGCGGCGATATCGACAAGATCGTCATCGTTAACGGTCATCGCCAAGTCATTCATGATCGCGTGTTTGCGGATGCCTGCCTGGAAATTGCGGACTTGCTTTGTTATGTATCCCTCATTTTGTCCGGCAAGTTTCGGGACGAGTGTCGAGAGGCTGTTGCCATCCTCGCCGTGGCAGCCTTGGCACAACAACGACTTGGCCTTGCCAGCCACCGGGTCGCCGGCGCGGGGCTGGATAGGCTTCGCGTTATCGTTTTGGGCAAATGCGGCCGCAGTTGTGAACAGTGCAACCATGGCCAGGCCAGCAGTTATATTATGATTCATCCGAAACATGCCATTCTCCTCATGTCATTTGGTTTTTTTCAATACAGCGTTGGGGTTTTGGCAACCGCGGCTACTCCAAAACAGCTTTCTATGCGGCACTGCATTCCCGGCTCGGTGATGTTCTGGAATCCGGATGAGTCCAGCATCTTCCCCTGCTACTGTGCCGAAATATACTCTGCCAAAGATTCGATTTCGGAGTCAGTCAGCGAGCTGGTAATCCGGTTCATTATGCCGTTGGGACTGTTGGTACGATAGCCGTCCCTGAAATTAGTGAGTTGTCTGCGAATGTAATCCTTTTGCTGGCCGCCGATCACCGGGAACATGGAGATTTTAGACTCCAGCCCCTTGCCCCTCACGCCGTGGCAGTTTACGCAGCCGAGCCTCATTTTGGATAAATCGCCGTGCAGAAATATTTCCTCTCCGGTCGGGTTGCCTGGGCCGTCGCCCTCCATTTTATTCTGGCGGGCAAAATAGGCGGCAATGTCGGCCAGATCCTGGTCGTTAGCGATGGTCGCCGCCATGGCGTTCATGATCTGGTGTGAACGGATGCCGGCCTGGTAATTGCGGATTTCCTTCTCGATGTAGTTGGCGTATTGTCCGGCGAGCTTGGGAATCAGGCCCTCCATGCTGATGCCGTACTCCCCGTGGCAGCCTTGGCACAATTGCGATTTTTCCCTGCCAGCGACCGGATCGCCGGAACCGCTGCGCAGTTTGATTGCTGCGGCATTGTCTACGTCTGCTTCGATGATCCCCTTGAGCGGATTGGCAGTGTCGCCTTCGGCAGATGCGGCAGTGGCTACGAGCAGAGCGGCCAGTGTCAGGCCGGTGGCAATGTAGCTGTTACAGTTGAACATGCCAATCTCCTGTTGTTATAGTGATGCACATAAGCAACTATTTCTCCTAATCGTTGCCGTGTCAACATAAGGTTCACTTGTCATAGGATAGCAAATTGGCAGTCCGTATTTATGCCATTCCGAAAAAAAGTTGCTTATAGCGGGCTTGGTGCTTAAAGGAGATTCGGGTGGCAAGTTTCGGAGAAGCATAAGGAGGAGGGAAGGTGGCGGCTGGCTGCGTACGTTGCGCCACGACTTATACATATGCAGACCAGCTTGAAACATACCCAACCATGGACGTTGCGAGGGATTAGCACCCCAGAAATATCACGGCTCGACATCGCGATTATGGATTTTTTGGTGGGCACGACTCAAGCATCGCCGGCTGATTTTGAAGGCAGACTTTATCCATGTTGCCGATTTCAGCGATTCGCGGGAGCGGATGAAATTTGTATTTTTTGTCCGCTTCGTTAAAACGTTTCCATGATTATCGTGTCACTGCCCCGAAATGTAGTCAGCCAGACCTTCGATCTCATCATCCGACAGTTTATGGGTGATCCTGTTCATGATCAAGTTCGGACTGTTGGTGCGCTCGTCTTTTCTGAAATTAACCAGTTGCCGGCGTATGTAGTCTTTTTGCTGGCCGCCAATCACCGGGAACATCGAAGTATTCGGGGTCAGGCCTTTGCCGTTTACACCGTGGCAATTGATGCAGGCAACCACTGTTCTTGATAGATCGCCATGCAAGAAGATTTTCTTTCCAACCTCGTTATCCGACCCGGCGCCCTTCATCTTCGGCCTGCTTGCGAAATAGGCGGCGATATCGGCAAGGTCATCATCACTGATGGTCCCGGCCATCGCGTTCATGATCTGGTGTGAACGTGTGCCGGACTGATAATTGCGGAGCTCTTTTGCGATATATTTGGCATATTGCCCTGCGAGCTTGGGAATCAGGCCCTCGATGCTGATGCCTTGCTCACCGTGGCAGCCTTGGCACAACTCCGATTTTTGTTTACCCGCGACCGGGTCACCGGCACCGCTGCGCAACTTGATAGACTCAGGGCTGTCGTCGTCGGGGGCGACACCGATTTGTCCCGTAAGCGGATTGGCGTACTCGTTTCGGGCAAATGCAGTGGTACCCGTGAGCATGACGAGTATAACCAAGCCGATGGCAATGTTACTTTTCGTGTGAAACATATTATTCTCCCTCCGCTTGAGCCAAAAGTCGCAGCGGTATGCGTAAGTTATCAAATGGCTAAAACTACACTACTCCGGCCGTTGCCAAGGCTGGAATATCAATTACTTCTTCTTGGTATCTCCGCCCGGCGACACCCTGGGGGCCGTGGACAGGAAGGCAGCGATGTTGGCGATGTCGTCATCGGAAAGGAATTTCGCGATTCTCCTCATGATTCCGACATTATCAACTGTTGGGTCATTTGCCCTGCTGTCACTGCGCCAGTTATTCAGCTGATTGACCAGATACACAAATTTTTGCTGGTTGATCGCCGGAAACCTGGGCGCCCGCCCGTTGAATCCATGGCAATCCTGACAAGGGGGAACCTTGCCTGTGATCCCTTGCGTGACAATGATTTCTCCCAACTCTGGTTTGCCGACCTTGTTGCCGTTGGCTGCAAGCCCTTTCAGATCGGAAGGATCAACCTGATAGTCCAAGGAGTATAGGAACCCTGCCACGTCGCGGCGATCCTGTTCGGATAGTGCCTTGGCAAAACCGTTCATGGCCGAACCGGCGCCGTCAGGGACGCGTCTGTCCGCGGCAAAATCGGTGAGTTGCTTGACGATATAAGCCAGGCCGATATTCGCCAGGCGCGGGGCGCCCATATCGTCATTGCCCAGCGCTTTTTCCCCGTGACACCCCTGGCATGCGGCAGCATCGCCTTTGCCTTCGTTGAAGATGGTTTCTCCGTTGGCGACATTGATATCTGCCATTGATTCTCCGGCAACTGCCGCCCCTGACGCCAGAATGCTGATAGTCAATATAAGCAATGACGATGAGATGAATTTAGATTTGCTCATTATTCCCGCCCTAGTTCTTGAAATTAATGTTGGAGCAGCCAGAAAAATAATCAGTCCGCCTGCAAACAATTCTGCTTATTATTATGAAATTATTGTAACTTTTATATCAATCTCGCTCAAGCAAACACGGTGCTGCAACTACATCTTGTTCGATCTTGTTATCGCCCGGAAACGTAATCCGCCAACGCGTCGAGCTCTTCGTCAGTCAGCTTCTGGGTGATGATGTTCATCACGCCACCCGGGCTGTTGCCGCGATCGCCATCCCTGAAATTGATCAGTTGCCCGCGCAGGTAGTCCTTATGCTGGCCACCGATCACCGGGAAGACCGGATTGTCGGGAGCCTTGCCTTTGCCGTCCACTCCGTGGCAGTTGACGCAGGCGACCATCATTCTCGTCATGTCGCCGTGCAAGAATAATTTTTCCCCGAGTTCGTTTTTGTGGCCGTCGCCTTTCATTTTTTCCCTGCTGGCGAAATATGCGGCAATATCGGCCAGGTCGTCATCGCTACTAACGGTCTGGGCTACGGCGCTCATGATTTCGTGTATGCGAACGCCCGATTGGAAATCGTGGATTTGCTTTTCAATATATTTGGCATATTGCCCGGCGAGTTTGGGAGCCATGCCCTCGATGCTGACGCCCACCTCACCATGGCAACCCTGGCATAACAGCGATTTGTCCTTGCCTGCGACCGAATCGCCGGGGCCGCTGCGCAACTTGATTGCTTCCGGACTGTCATCAGCCATTCCAGCAACTGGAGCGGCAGCTGGAGCAGCAGGAGCAGCAGTTGTAGTCGAGGCTTTGGAAGAAGCCGGATGGGTCGTGGCGCATGCGGCCGGCGCCATGAAAAGCACGGCCATGACGATACCAGCGGCGATATTGTTTTTCATGTGAAGCATGTCTTCTCCTCCTGTTTTCTTGCCATTGTATTATTCAAGTGCATAAATTTGCAACTATTTTACCTGATTGATGCGATCTCGATTTTTTCTTGGCCGGTAATTCGAGTTCCCATAGCAATTTTATATCTTCCAAACTGCAGAATTATTTTGCGAGGTAAGGTAATTCAGCGACAGCAGCAAAAAGCGCGAGATAATTTGTCGAGCAAGTCTAATGCGCTTACGCCTGGCTTGTGAAACAATGGCATCGCGCCAGCAAAATTACTTATCCACTTTACTGAATGATTGCCTACCTGATCCGCCGCATTTTGTATGCCCTGCCAATTCTGGTCGGGGTTAATCTGCTTACCTTCGCTTTATTTTTTGTAGTGAATACGCCGGATGACATGGCGAGAATGCAGCTGGGCATCAAGCGCGTCACACCCGATGCGATCGAGAAATGGAAACAGCAGCGCGGTTATGACAAGCCATTATTGTTGAACAGCGCTGCCAGCGGGACGGACAAAATCACCGACACGATTTTCTGGCAGAAATCCGCCAGCATGTTTGCGCTTGATTTCGGTTATTCGGATGACGGGCGCAGCATCAGTCGCGAAATCGCGACACGCATGTGGCCGAGCCTGGCGATCGCGTTGCCGACCTTTATGATCGGGCTGCTGGTGTATATCAGTTTCGCGCTGCTGATGACACTGTTTCGCGCCACCGCGCTGGATATGGCTGGCGTGGCGTTGTGTGTGCTGCTGATGTCGGTGTCCGGCCTTTTCTATATCATCGGCGGGCAATTCATGGTAAGCAAGCTGTGGCATCTGGTGCCGATCTCCG
>DHIV01000002.1:10410-12147 GCA_002403995.1 Gallionella sp. UBA4737
TGTGGCATCTGGTGCCGATCTCCGGTTACGCGGGGAAGGACAGCTTCAGGTTCGTGGTGTTGCCTATCGTGATCGGCGTGATCGGCAGCGTCGGTTCCAGCAGCCGCTGGTATCGCACCATCTTCCTCGAAGAGACCGGCAAGGACTATGTGCGCACCGCGCGTGCCAAGGGCTTGTCGGAACTGACGGTGCTGTTCCGCCACGTGCTGAAGAACGCGATGATCCCTATCCTTACCGGCGTGGTGGTGGTCATCCCGCTGCTGTTCATGGGCAGCCTCCTCACCGAGTCGTTCTTCGGCATTCCGGGCCTGGGCAGCTACACCATAGATGCGATCAATGCGCAGGATTTCAGCGTGGTGCGCGCGATGGTGTTTCTCGGCTCGCTGTTGTATATCGTCGGGCTGATCCTCACCGATATTTCCTACACGATCGTGGATCCGCGGGTGCGACTCTCGTGAGTTTCATGCCGGTCATCTTGTGGAGCGACGCGCTGGTGTTTTTGCTGCTGGCCGCAGGCATCGCCTGTGCATGGTATGTGCGGCAGCGCGAGCATCTGCTGCTACCTTGGCGACGCGTGGCACAGAGTGCGACAGCGATGGTGTCGCTGCTGGTGCTGTCGCTGTTTCTGCTGATCGGATTACTGGATACGCTGCACTATAGGGCCGCTTTGCCGGAAAAGAATGGCGGCGAGACAGTGTATACACCGGAGGTATTGAGCGCGTTCGACAAACTGGTTACGCCGTTGCGCACGCACACCGAGAAGACTTATTCCGCGCCGCTGGCAGTGACGCTGTATGCCAAGGAAAGTATCAGCGACACGGGTGGCAAAGTGTCGCGAGACTATCCGCGTTTGCGCTACGGAGGCGCGCATCTGACGGATGTGCAGCAGCGTGATGGTGATGTGCTTAGGAGAGGATTGCAAGGCGCGCTGGTTGGGCTGGTGGCAGGATTGGCTTTTGTATTTGGCAGCAAGGGATGGCTGGCACGGCGAGGCTGGCCGGTGCGCGCCTTGCTGTTTACTACCCCCATCATTTCGGCCTTGATCGGCATGACTGTTGATCTTGCTGCTGAGTATCATGTGCTCGGCACCGACAAGGTCGGGCAGGACGTGTTGTACCTTTCGCTGAAAAGCATCCGCACCGGGCTGATCATCGGCACCGTCACCACGCTGGTCACTCTGCCGCTGGCTTTGCTGTTTGGCATCGCTGCGGGATATTTGCGCGGCTGGGTGGATGATGTGATCCAGTATATCTATACCGTGTTGAGTTCCATACCCAGTGTGCTGCTGATCGCAGCAGCGGTGCTGATGATGCAGGTAGTCATCGATACGCATCCGCAATGGTTCGATAACTCCGCGTCGCGCGCCGATCTGCGCCTGGTGTTCCTGTGCCTGATTCTCGGTGTTACCAGTTGGACAGGGCTGTGCCGTTTGTTGCGCGGCGAGACGCTCAAGTTGCGCGAGTTGGAATACATCCAGGCGGCGCAGGCATTTGGTGTATCTACAATGCGCATACTGACGCGCCACATTTTGCCGAACGTAATGCACATCGTGCTCATTTCGCTGGTGATGGATTTCAGCGCACTGGTGCTGGCCGAGGCGGTGTTGTCCTATGTCGGCGTGGGTGTCGATCCATCGATGATCAGCTTCGGCACGATGATCAACGCGGCGCGACTGGAGATGGGGCGCGATCCCATGGTGTGGTGGGCTCTGGCCTCGGCCTTCGGTTTCATGCTGGT
>DHIV01000002.1:12392-23214 GCA_002403995.1 Gallionella sp. UBA4737
GTGGCGGCATGAACACGGTGCGCGTAGCGTCGGTGCGGGTAATGCCACCGACCACCGAAGAAATCGTCCGGTGTGGTGATTCGAATCACGAGATTGAGGTGGTGGCATGATGGGTGACATACTCCATGTCTCCGGCCTGACCACGCAGTTGCGTAATGGCACGCGCATCGTCGACGACATTTCTTTCAGCATCAAAGCGGGCGAGACCTACGCTTTGCTCGGCGAATCTGGCTGCGGCAAGTCCATGACCGCGCTGTCGCTGCTGCGCCTGTTGCCGGACGGGGTAGTGCGAGCAGGCGGTACGGCGCAACTGGACGGCGTGGAACTGTTCGGTTTACGCGAACGCGAGATGCGCGGCGTGCGCGGCGGGATCGCGGCGATGATCTTTCAGGAACCTGGACTGAGTTTGAATCCGGTGATGACGGTCGGTCAGCAGATCGCTGAAGTATTGGCGTTGCATCAAGGTATGCGGGGAATTGCAGCGCAACAGCGTTGCGTGGAACTGCTGGACCAGGTCGGCATCCCGGATGCCTCGCGGCGCGTGGCGGAATATCCGTTCCAGCTTTCCGGCGGGATGAAGCAGCGCGTGATGATGGCGATGGCACTGGCCGGACAACCGAAGTTGCTGATTGCGGACGAACCTACCACCGCGCTGGACGTCACGATACAGGCGCAAGTTTTGCAATTATTGCGCGACACCCAATCCGCCAGCGGTATGTCGCTGTTGCTGATCACCCACGATCTCGGCGTGGTGGCGGAAATGGCGCATCAGGTCGGCGTGATGTATGCCGGACAGATCGTCGAGCAGGCCAGCCGTGCGCAGTTGTTTGACCGGCCGCTGCATCCCTACACACAGAAACTGTTTGCCGCTTTGCCGCATGTGGCAAGGGGCGATCAGCCGCTGGCTGCTATTCCCGGCATCATGCCGCCGCCGGGCAGCATCACACAGGGTTGCCGCTTTGCCGCGCGTTGCGACCAGGCCTGGCCGCTGTGCAGCGCACAAACGCCGGTTTGGACGGTGCTTGGAGAAGGGCAGGGAGTGAGGTGCCATCTTTATGAGGACCAAGGCACAAGGGGCAAGGCACAAGAAGTTGGGAGCGAGGGTAAGTTGGAGCAGCGTCAGGATGACTCCAAACCCACCTTGCACCTTGAACCTTGCACCTTGCTCCTGCAAGTCTCCGACTTGCGCGTCCACTTCCCGATACACAAAGGGGTGCTGCAACGCGAGATCGGCAAAGTGAAAGCGGTGGATGGTGTGTCGCTGGAGATTCCGCGTGGGCGCACGCTGGCACTGGTGGGCGAATCCGGTTGTGGCAAGACTACGCTGGGCAAGGCACTATTGCAGTTGATCCCACCCACTGCGGGCAGTGTGAAGTTTGCCGGACGAGAATTGATCGGAGCCAATAGCCGTGAACAGCGCGCCGCGATGCAGATGGTGTTCCAGGATCCCTACGCTTCGCTGAATCCGAAAATGCGCGTCGCGGAAATTCTCGAGGAGGGCATGACCGCGCTGAGCATCGGGAGCAACAGCGCGGCGCGGCAGACACACATCGATACTTTGCTCGAACAGGTTGGACTTGCGCGCAGTTCCAAGTGGCGCTATCCCCACGAGTTTTCCGGCGGGCAGCGGCAGCGTATCGCGATTGCGCGCGTGCTTGCAGTTTCGCCGCAGCTGCTGATCTGCGATGAGCCGACCAGCGCGCTGGATGTATCGGTGCAGGCGCAGATTCTGAACCTGCTGAAATCGCTGCAACAGGAATTGAATCTGAGTTATTTGTTCATCACCCACAACCTCGCGGTGGTGGAATATCTCGCGCATGAGGTGTGCGTGATGTATCTCGGGCGCATCGTCGAACGCGGCACGGCAAAGGAGGTGTTGCGCGCGCCGAAGCATCCGTACACGCAAGCGCTGCTGTCGGCTGTGCCGCGCATAGACGGGAAAGGGCTGGAGCGGATCAGGCTGGAGGGTGACTTGCCTTCACCGGCAAATCCGCCGCAAGGCTGCCATTTTGCCCCGCGCTGTTCGCATGCCATGGAACAATGCCGGCGAGGCTATCCGCCTGCGACAAAAATCGCTCCATCGCATAGCGTAAACTGTTTCTTATATACGGATAGTTCAAGTTGACGGAAGGAGCTTGCAGATCGTAAATATTACTGTTTATCTAACAGTATGACATGGGATTTGAGTGGCAATTGATCACGATTTTATTTTTTATAGGGAGTGAATCATGAGCGCCAAATTAACAGGGGCAGAAAGTGAAGTCGGCAAAGAAAAACTTATGCAGGATTTTCGCTTGGCGGTGGCAGACACCGAAGAATTGTTGCGCGCAACAGCCGGTGTTGCAGGCGAGAAAGTATCTGCAGCACGTGCGCGCATCCAGGAAAATCTGGAGTCTGCCAAGGCGCGCCTTGCCGTCGCCGAAGAGGCATTTGTCGCCAAGTCCAAGGAGGCAGCAAAGGCAACCGATGAGTATGTGCATGAAAATCCTTGGAAGGCAGTTGGAATCGGTGCGGCTGTCGGCGTGATAGTGGGAATGCTGATTTCACGTGGTCGTTAGGCCATGGCGGAGGCAAGTTCGGGGTTGATGGGATCGGTCAAGCGACTGGTTTCGACGTTGGCTTCCATCGTTTCGACGCGGCTTGAACTGCTGGCGAATGAGTTGCAAGAGGAACGTCTGTGCCTGACGCGGATGCTTCTTTATTCCTTGTTCGCGTTCTTTTGTTTTGGCATGGGCTTGCTGTTGTTCACGGTATTTATCGTGGTGCTGTTCTGGGATGATCACCGCTTCGCTGTGCTGGGCGGGCTGGGTATTCTGTTCTTTGTGCTGGGCATGCTGATGGCGCTGGTATTGCGCGTCAAGGTGCAGTCCAAATCAAAATTATTTTTCGCCAGTATTGCCGAGTTGGCCAAGGACAGGGAGCAACTGGGTGCTGGTCATGAATGAAAAGATGTTTGAACTGATGGAGTGCCGGGGTAAGCTGTTGGCAAGAATCGCCGCATAGCGCGAGCAGATGACTGAGATCGGATCGTATTTCCGGACGCCTCTGTCACTGGCCGACCGGGGTATGGTTGCTGTGCATTTCTTGCGTGTTCATCCTGCGCTGGTCGCCGTTGCAGTGGCATTTTTTGTGATTCGCCGACGCAGCGTGGCTGGTTTGGTGTGGGGAGTGTGGAGGGTGTGGAAAGAATACCGGGATTTCACTTCACTTTCGGCAAGGCTGTTGTTACGAGATTAAATTCCTTGTTGCGAATCGTTATTGCCTGAGCCACTTTGTGCCACTTTGCGCGAGCGGTCCTTGGATTTGCTGTGTTGGCCATATGGCTGGCTGAAGCCAGCCTGCGAGATAACGATGGTTTGACCTATCCTGATTATTTTCAGCTGTCCGTTCCATTGTTTCAGCTTGGCGATGCTGACATGATAACGGCGCGCCAAACCCCCAAGTGTCTCGCCCCTGCGCACGGTGTGTTTGGTCCTTGTCAGGTTATCGGTGGGGGCGAGGTGCATATTGAAGGCCTCGAATTCGCTTTCGGATTCTTCGCCGTTCAGTGGCACCAGCAGCGTTTGTCCGGTACTGATATTGCCGCGCCTGGACAGGCCATTCACAGATTTGAGGTTTTCCAACGATAGACCGAAGCGCGGAGCCAGTTTGTCAAGACGCTCGCCCTTCTTGGGCTTATAAGACTGCCAGCTAACCAGAGGTTTGCTATAGTTTTCCAGGTTGGTCTTGAAGGTTTCAATTTTATTGATGGGTAATAAAATATAGTCATTGCTGTCCTGCAAGATCACCGGGCGGTTGTGTGCGGGATTGAGCGCGGCGAATTCATCTTCTGAGACATCGGCCAACTGGGCGGCCAGCTTTACGTCGATGTGTTTGGTAGTGGCAACAGCGGCAAAATAGGGTTCGTTGGGAATATCCTGCAGCGCCAGCCCAAAGCTGGCGGGATCGGCAACAATGTGCTTTATGGCCAGCAACTTTGGCACGTAATTACGCGTTTCCTTCAATAACTTCAGGCTGGCGTAGTTGGTTGGCAAGCCGCGTTTGCGATTGTGTGCCTGCGCGCGTAGAACTGCACCTTCGCCGCAATTGTAGGCAGCCAGGGCCAACTCCCAATCGCCGAACATATTGTGAAGATTTTGCAGGTAGTCGAGCGCGCCATTGGTCGCGCTGATCACATCGCGGCGTCCGTCGTACCACCAGTTTTGTTGCATGCCGAATTTTTTGCCAGTGGACGGTATGAATTGCCAGATGCCGGAAGCGCGGCTGGTTGAATATGCACCTGGATTAAATGCGCTTTCTACCATAGGCAGCAGCGCGATTTCGCTGGGCATACCGCGCCGTTCCACTTCCTCAGTGATGTAATACAGGTATAGACGCGCGCGTTCAGTCATGCGCGTTACATAGTCGGGATGGTCGGCATACCATTTCTCATGCCTGGCGACCAGCTTGGAATTGAGTTCGTTCATCGCGAAACCGTTGCGTATCCGTGACCAAAGGTCGTGGGTCTTCGGATCGGATTCCGGGATGAGTTCGATCCTGACATCGCGGGCTGTTGGCAGCCATTCTGGCGCGGGCTCCACTGTTACAGGGCTGTTAAGTGTTACAGGACTGTTAAGCGCGAGCGTTTCCTTTGCGTGAGCATATGCCGGTATGGCGGCTGCGCAAATCGAGAGTATCGAAAAGAAAATCAATCGAATCAATAACACGTGCATCCTTCCTGAAGTAAACCCTGCGCGATAGTAGACTAACATCTGCACCAAGGTCAATCTAAAACAGCAGGAAAATGACAAAAGGCAGAGGATAGGGGACAAAAGGTCGGGAACGAGACGCAATACGCTCATTTCCTGCTTCAGCCGGGTGCCCCTTCGTTGCAGACGTTCTCCTTGGGGCAGTCTTCGTGCAGACGCAGGGGAGTACCCGCCGACATACACCCCTATAACTGACCAGACGGAGGAGCTGGAGTTGGTTGTTGCAGCTTTATTCTATGGCGTTTTTGAGCTGTTCCAGTATGGCCGGGTTTTCCAGCGTCGAAATATCCTGGGTAATCTGTTCGCCTTGTGCGATGGTGCGCAACAGACGACGCATGATCTTTCCGGAACGGGTCTTGGGCAGATTGTCGCCAAAGCGGATCTCGTCAGGTTTGGCAATTGGACCAATCTCCTTGCTTACCCAGTTGCGCAGGGCCTCGACGATCTCTTTTACTTTGGCCGGATCGGTGGGGCGTGCTCCTCTCAACACCACGAAAGCAACGACAGCTTCACCTTTGATATCGTGCGGACGACCGACCACGGCAGCTTCCGCCACCAGCGGGTTCGCGACCAGAGCCGATTCGATCTCCATCGTGCCCAAGCGGTGGCCGGAGACTTTCAGAACGTCATCATTGCGTCCCATGATCCAGATATAGCCATCTTCGTCGCGATGGGCTGAATCGCCAGCGAGATAGTAGCCGCGCATCTCTTCGGGAAAATAGCCTTTCTTGTAGCGATTCGGGTCGCCCCAAATGGTGCGTATCTGCGACGGAAAAGGTTTTGTAATGACCAGCGAGCCGCCGTGCTGCGCATCGACCGGATGTCCGGTCTCATCCACCACCGCGACCTGGATGCCCGGGATGGGCAGGGTGCAGGAACCGGGTTTGGTCGGCACGGCACCAGGCAGCGGCGCAATCATGTGGCAGCCGGTCTCGGTCTGCCACCAGGTATCCACGATCGGACAGCGCGCCTGTCCGACGGTATTGTAGTACCACATCCATGCTTCCGGGTTGATCGGCTCGCCGACCGTGCCAAGCAGGCGTAACGAGGAAAGATCATATTGTTTGGGCAGGTCGCTGCCAAGTTTGATCAGCGAGCGTATCGCTGTCGGCGCAGTGTAGAAAGTGGTGACCTTGTGATCCTGGATCATCTTCCAGAACCGTCCCGCATCGGGATGAGTCGGTATCCCTTCGTACATCACTTGTGTTGCGCCAACCGCCAGAGGGCCATAAGTGCAGTAGCTGTGGCCGGTGACCCAGCCCACATCGGCGGTACACCAGAAGATATCGGTGGGCTTGTAATCAAACACCCATTGCATCGTCAGTATCGTTCCGAGCAGATAGCCGCCGCTGGAATGCTGCACACCCTTGGGTTTACCTGTGGAGCCCGAGGTATAGAGGATGAACAGCGGATGTTCCGAGCCGACCCATTCAGGTTCGCAAACCGTACTTTGCTTATCCGCCAGATCATGCCACCACACATCGCGTGCCGCGCTGAACTGTATCTCGCTGCCGGCGCGGCGATAGATGATGACGTTCTTGATCACTTCGCAACCTTCCAGCGCGAGCGCTTCGTCTACGATGGGTTTCAGCGGCATCACCTTGCCGCCACGCATCTGCGCGTCGGCCGTGATGACGGCGCAGGCCTGTGCATCGGTGATGCGCTCGTGCAGGCTCTTGGCGGAGAAGCCGCCGAACACCACCGAATGGATCGCGCCGATGCGCGCGCAGGCCTGCATGGCGACCACCACCTCGATGCTCATCGGCATGTAGATCACGACACGGTCACCATTCTTGATGCCGCGCGACTTCAAGCCATTGGCAAATTGACATACTCGGGCATGCAGATCGCGATAATTGATCTTCGTTACTTTGCCATCGTCAGCTTCGAAAATGATTGCGGTCTTTTCAGGCTGGGTGACGAGATGCTTGTCCAGGCAATTGTAGGAGACGTTCAGCTCGCCATCTTCGAACCACTTGAAGAACGGCGCATTGCTTTCGTCCAGCATTTTGGTAAAGGGTTTCTTCCATAGCAAAGTCTCTCGCGCCAGCTTGGCCCAGAAGCCCGGGTAATCCTGTTCTGCAGCCTTGCATAGGGCCTGATAACCCGCCATGCCGGACACATTGGCTTGTTTGACGAATTTGGCGGATGGTTCGAAGACGCGCTTTTCATTCAATACTGTTTCGATGTTGGACATGAAATCTCCCGAATGGCGATAGGTAGGTTGAGATAGTTGTTGGGGGTGATATTAAATTCAGAATGAAGGAATGTAGTTATTTTTTGTACGGAATGTCCATATGACGATGGATGCCATGGGTTCTGTACCTGACTAATCAGCGGTTTCTGGTGGCATTGGGATTGACCATGATTCGAATCAGCGTGTCTGCAGCGCTGTCCGGATGCATATTCGAAAAGGTTAACTGCCCCTCGCCTTTATAGAAGGCTTCTGTGCGTTGCGTATCTCCGCCGAAGTAAAAAGGCTGGTACTGTTTGCCGGTGATGCGGCTATCTGTACTGTTCGGTCGCCCAATCAAATTTTCGACCTGTTCCAGCGTCATGCCGATTTTCAGTTTGTCGAATTTACTGCCAGGGGCGGGAATACCGACGATTTCTCCATTGATCAATCCATCTGCAGATTTCACTGCCTTTATGTCTGCATTTGCTTTGGTGGTTTCGGCTTTTTGCCGTGACGCGCAGCCAAACAAAAGGAACAAGCTAACGGCCGATAATAACCAGTTTCGAAGGTACATCTGTTTAGTCCCAATAAAAATCGATATGTGAAGGCGCCATAAGCTCAATCGAAGCTGCGGTAGAGAATTATCGCTTCGTCTACCTGTTGCAATCATTCCAGAATCATGAACAAGCTGCCGGTGATTCTACTCTGAAAGGGCGGACTGAAGAACCAGCCGCGAAATCGAATGTTCGATAGCATAAAATCCGCCAAGATTTTAGAAGACCGTATATTGACCATGAGATGTATAATGAAACTTGGTCAACCTTACGCCATGCCAATGCCTCGCCTTGTCTGCCGCCTGTTTGCTGCCCAGTCAGTTTCGCTTGCGCTAAGTTTCCAAGCCTATGCCGTAGAAACATTACGCGCATTAACGTGCCGGACGATAACGCCCGGCGTGAAAAATCAGCGGCTGGCGGAAAGCTGGACTAACTACACTATGGAAACGGTTGTCAGTGTGGAACTGGCCCGGCGCCAAGGTCTGGCTAATACCGTTGGAACCAGCCCCTGGCAGGCAATTCAGACAAGCTTATGTTGCTTAAACCGGTGGAAAATGCCCAACGCGGCGCACTTCTCATGCATTACATTATCATTGCCTATTTGCCGGAAAAGTTCATTGCGCCATGAAAATTTCTGACTTTATGAAACTCGATATCGGCTTCAAGCTCGGCTTGTTACTTGCCGCATTTGGTATCTTGGCAACAAGCCTGACCGGCTATTACTTCTATACATCCAGTCGAAATATGCTGACCAGTGCGGCGGAGCGTGACCTGCTGACGGCCACGCAGGTGGTAGGCCGGAATATGAAAATCATCATCGACGTGATTGCCGAGGACGCGCAGTTGCTGGCGGCCCTTCCGCTGGCCAGTAATGTTTTTATCTCACCGGATGAGTTGACTGCCGAAAGTGATAAAACGATACTGGCCGATACCTTCGCTGCCATGCTGTCGGCGCATCCGGAATATTTCCAGATCCGTTTGATTGGCACGAGCCAGCACGGGTTGGAACTGGTACGCGTAGATCGTAATGGCAAGAGACTGACAAGGGTGATGGGCGCCGGTTTGCAGAAGAGGGGACATTATCCTTATGTTGCCGGCACGTTGCGATTGGCGCGAGGAGATATCTATCTGTCGGATATTACCATCAACCATGAGACGGGGGCGCATTCCGGCCTGAACAAACCGACCGTGACAGTCTCTACCCCGGTTTTCGCACGAAGTGGCAAAAGACTCGGCCTGATCGTTATCAACATCGATCTAAATGGACTTTCCCGTCTTTTAAAAAGCAATCTGCCGAGCACTTATCAGTTATACCTCAGCAACCAATCGGGTGACTATCTGATTCACCCGGATGCTGCTCAGACCTTCGGCTTTGATCGGGGTAAGCGCATTCTCATTCAGGACTCCTTCAGGCCTGTCTTGTCGCTGATTCATGGCAAGGGCATGAATGTTGTGACGTATGTCGATGAGGGTCAGCAAAAGCAGGGCGGGCATGTTGCGGCCTTTGTCCGCCTGCCATTCGGCGACACCATTGAAAAGCGTTTCGTGATTCTCGGTTTGTCTCAGCCATTGGACAATATCACGCGAGAAACTACCAAGCTGGGCTGGGATACTTTCCAGATCATTCTCGCTTTCAGCGGTCTTGCGCTCATTCTCTCCATGCTGGTTTCCCGCATTGTTACCGGCCCATTGAACGCCATGGTCAGCGCAATCAACCGCTTCTCGAAAGAGCATGTCATCAGCACTTTGCCGCTTACGCGCAATGATGAACTGGGTCTGCTCTCGCGTAGTTTTCACGATATGCAGACACAGATCATGGCGCATTTGTCCGAACTGAACGAGAATCGAAAGGCCCTTGACCATCTGTCACGACACGACACGCTGACCGGCCTGCCCAACCGCAGGATGTTCTTCGACAGACTGGAACATGCCATCGCCAGTTCGCGACGCAGCGGCAAACACCTTGCAGTGCTGTTTGTCGACCTGGATCGCTTCAAGGAGATCAATGATACTTTGGGGCATGCGGTGGGTGACAAGGTATTGATAAACGTTGCAATCCTGCTGAAATCCTCTGTGCGGGAAGTCGACACCGTAGCGCGCCTGGGCGGCGACGAATTCGTTATTTTGATCGATATGATTGACGATCTGAAACACGTCACAACTATCGTGCAGAAATTGCATAACCTTTTTCAGCGCGCCATACAGATTGACGGGCGCGATATGCATGTCTATGCCAGCATTGGGGCCGGAATTTTCCCCAGAGATGGCAAAGATGCCGACGAATTGATGCAGAATGCCGACCAAGCCATGTATAACTCGAAGAAAGATGGTGGGAATACTTCCAGCTTCCATGTGTTCAGGCCGGAAGAAACGAGCTGATTTGATTTCTATAAGCTTTGCCATCATAGCAACCAGGAAGCGGGTCTGTTCCTTGCAGACAAATATAATTTCGCGCTGAAAGCAGTTCTGCAATAGCAATCGATAATAGGCCGGCGAAGTATGGTACGCAGGCAACCTGCCGGAAACTCTGGAAATGTAGGAATATGCAAACTGCTCAATACAACGCTGCGCATCATCAAAGCCTGGCACTGGGTTTTGGATTTTCGTTCAATGATCTGTATGACCGGGACGGACTCATACGCGTCGATGCCGCTTTCCTCGATTTTCTTGGCGAAAGCGATGCAGCGTTGCGCGCGCAACTTGAAGCCGCGCGCCTGACTCCCACTGCCCTTTCCGGCAAGGCACAATCGGAACTGTTGATCGCACTGGCGCCTCATCTCGAGGACTTTTTGGCCCGGTTGTTCCGCATCGAAACGCAAGTGCAGGCATTGGCCGCTCGCCATCATGAACTGGCACCGCTATATAGTTGCAAACGCCTGTTCATACAACGCCGGGCGATGACAAAAGTAAAGCCGGAAGAAGCCGCAACGATAGCCGGACCGGCACTTGAGTTGCAGTTGTCGGCATATATCGGGACACCGTTCACCGAACTTGCTTTCGCCCGGCAAGTCGCAGCATGGCAAGCGGATGAAACAGCCCATGCGGCCGAACTGCAACTCGCCACCCGCTATGCAGCCTGGGCGGTGCAAACTGAAGCCGGACGCGTACGCCACCACAGCGGCATATTGTTCAAGGTGCCGGCCAAGCTTGATTTTGAACATCTGGTTCCGTTGGCTACCGTCAACCTTGATGGCATCACCGCCCATCGTCTCGGCGATGGGCATGCACTGCGCCGTCGCCATGGATTTGCGCTGACCGATGCCGGCACCGATTTGACCGGTGCGCTCGATCAGGCCAATTATTGCATCTGGTGTCACGAACAGGGCAAGGATTCGTGCTCCAAA
>DHIV01000001.1:0-3813 GCA_002403995.1 Gallionella sp. UBA4737
CCTTACAACCACGGCGTACTCCTTGCGAGTGCTGCCCGCGATTGTTCTTTTCATTCGCGGGCATGGCCCGCTCCTACACGGTAGCCGTAGGGCGTTACGTGCTCTACCAGTCAATATGCCGAATATATAGATGGTTCCTGCGTCCAGTGTGGTTGGGCTGCGCGTCTGTCCGGGGTGCAATGGTATGATGCGCGGCGTTTATAGCGAACAGTCCACGACCAAGCATGAATCTACTTAAATCACTGGCCACGATCAGCGGCTTGACCCTGGTTTCGCGCATCCTCGCCTTCGTGCGCGACGTGCTGATCGCCCGGGTGTTCGGCGCGGGCATGGCGACCGATGCGTTCTTCGTCGCGTTCAGGCTGCCCAACCTGCTGCGCCGCCTGTTCGCCGAGGGCGCGTTCTCGCAGGCGTTCGTGCCGATCTTCGGCGAATACCGGAACCGTCGCGGGCATGAAGAGACCCAGTTGCTGGTCGATCACGTTACGACGATGCTGGCGATCATCCTGTTCGTCGTCACGCTGATCGGCATCATCGCCGCGCCTGTCATCGTGTATATCAGCGCGCCCGGCTTCGCAAAAGACGCCGCGAAGTTCGACCTGACCGTGCAATTGCTGCGCATCACCACACCGTATATCTTCTTCATCTCGCTGGTGGCGGTCGCGGCGGGCATACTCAACACCTACAACAAGTTCTGGGTGCCGGCGTTCGCGCCCGTGCTGCTGAATCTCTGCTTCATCAGCGCCGCGCTGTGGCTGGCGCCATATTGCGATCCGCCCATCCTCGCGCTGGCCTGGGCGGTGTTCGTCGCCGGCTTTGTGCAGCTGGCGTTCCAGGTCCCGTTCCTGAAGAAGATCGGCATGCTGCCCAGCATCCGTTTCAATTGGAAAGATGCAGGCATGCGGCGCGTCATCAGGCAGATGGGTCCGGCGGTGTTCGGCGTGTCGATCGGCCAGATCAGCATGCTCATCAACACGATTTTCGCCTCGTTCCTGGTCGCGGGCAGCGTGTCCTGGCTGTATTACGCGGACCGGCTGATGGAATTTCCCTCCGGGATTCTGGGCGTGGCGCTGGGTTCGATCCTGCTGCCTTCGCTTTCCAAATGCCATGCCGATAACAACCTGGTGGAATATTCGAAGCTGCTGGACTGGGGCTTGCGCCTGACCGTGATGCTGACGCTGCCCGCCGCACTGGCACTGGGCATGATCTCCGTGCCGCTGCTGGCGACTTTTTTCCAGCGCGGCGCGTTCGGCGCGCACGATGTATTGATGACCAGCTACGCGCTGATCGGCTACAGCATCGGCCTGATCGGCATGATCCTGGTGAAGATCCTCGCGCCCGGCTTCTATGCAAAACAGGACATCAGGACGCCGGTAAAGATCGGCATCGTGACCCTGATTGCGACCCAGGCGATGAACGCGCTGTTCATCGGCTGGATACAACATGCCGGACTGGCCTTGTCGATCGGCCTCGGCGCGTGCCTGAACTCCGCGATCCTGTTTCACTACCTGCGCAAACGCGGCATCTACCAGCCCGAACCGGGCTGGGCGAAATTCTTTGCCAAGATCGTCATCGCGATACTGGCGCTGGGACTCACGCTGTGGTTCGGCATGGGCACGGAGCAAAGCTGGCTGAGCGGCTCCGGCTGGTCGCGCGTGCTGCGCTTGACTGTGCTGGTTGCCGAAGGTGTGGTGATTTATTTCGCTGTGCTGGGTGTGCTGGGTTTTCGGCCTAAGGATTTTTCCAAGCGGGCGGTTAGTTAAGCTGAATGATACGCTCTACAGAATTCAATAAGCGCAGGTAGCCATGTTCGAACAAGCCTTCAAGAATATCGACGACGCCCTCAGGAAAGAAGCGGGCTGCACCACCGAACTGGATTACACCGAGCAGACCTCGTGGCTGCTGTTCCTGAAATACCTCGACGCGCTGGAACATCAGAAGGCGATGGAAGCCGGGCTGGAGGGAAGAAAATATTCCTATGTACTCGACCCGCCCTACCGCTGGGAGAGCTGGGCCTCGCCCAAAGACAAGCACGGCAAGCTCGACCACAATGCCGCACAGACCGGGCCCGACCTGGCCGACTTCGTCAACCTGAAACTGTTTCCCTACCTGCACGGCTTCAAGCAGAAGGCGACCGGCCCGGACACCCTCGAATACAAGATCGGCCAAATCTTCGGCGAGATCAAAAACAAGATACACAGCGGCTACATCCTGCGCGACATCATTGACCACATCGACGAACTGCGCTTCGGCTCGCAGGCCGAGAAGCACGAGCTCTCGCACCTGTACGAAGCCAAGATCAAGAACATGGGCAACGCCGGGCGCAACGGCGGCGAGTACTACACCCCGCGCCCGCTGATCCGCGCGATGGTGCAAGTGGTGCATCCGAAGATCGGCGAGCGCATCTACGACGGCGCGTGCGGTTCGGCGGGCTTCCTGTGCGAATCCTACGACTACTTGCGCCCGCAGGCCAAAAAAGCGGCAGACCTCAAGACCTTGCAGGAGTCCACCTTCTGGGGCATCGAAAAGAAAAGCCTCGCCTACGTCATCGCCATCATGAACATGATCCTGCATGGCATCGAGACGCCGAACATCGTCCATGCCAACACATTGGCGCTGAACCTCAACGACGTGCAGGACAAAGACCGTTTCGACATCATCCTCGCCAATCCGCCGTTCGGCGGCAAGGAACGCAAGGAAGTGCAGCAGAATTTCCCGATCAAGACCGGCGAGACCGCCTTTCTGTTCTTGCAGCACTTCATCAAGATGCTCAAGGCCGGAGGCCGCGCGGGTGTGGTCATTAAGAACACTTTTTTGAGCAACACCGACAACGCTTCGGTCAGCCTGCGCAAATTGCTGCTGGAAAGCTGCAACCTGCACACCGTGCTGGATTGTCCGGGTGGCACGTTCCAGGGCGCGGGCGTGAAGACCGTCGTGCTGTTCTTCGAGAAAGGTGCGCCGACGCGCAAGACCTGGTACTACCAACTCGAACCCGGCAGGAACATGGGCAAGACCAACCCGCTCAATGATACCGACCTCGCCGAATTCATTGGGTTGGAGAAAACCAAAACGGATACTCCCAAGAGTTGGAGCGTGGCTGCCGTGAGCATCAATCCTGCAACCTTTGATTTGTCGGTGAAGAATCCCAACGGCGGTGAAGCCGTGGTGCATCGCAGTCCGCAGGACATCATGGACGAGATTGCAGTGCTGGATGGGGATAGCGCGGAGGTATTGGCCACCATAAGAGGCCTGCTGTGAAGAAACCGCAAACCGCCCCGCTCGTTATTCCCGCCTTACCCGTCATTCCCGCGAATGCGGGAATCCAGCAATTTAAAAGTGCCTTTTGTTTAAACCCACTGGATTCCCGCCTACGCGGGAATGACGAGAGAATATGAAAGCCCCCGCCGTATACATGCTTGCAAGCGAGCACAATGGCACGCTCTATATCGGTGTAACCTCCGACCTCATCAAGCGTGTGTGGCAGCACAAAGAAAGCTTAGCCGAGGGATTCACCAAAAAGTATGGCGTGAAAATATTGGTCTGGTACAAACAGCATGAAACGATGGAAAGCGCCATCGCCAAAGAAAAAGCCATGAAAAAATGGCTGCGAAAATGGAAGCTCGCGACGATTGAAAAAACCAATCCAAATTGGCAAGACTTGTGGCCAGAAATAATCGGTACCGTCGTTCCCGCGAATGCGGGAATCCAGTCACCAGACAACAACACTCCCGTCGTTCTCGCGAATGCGGGAACCCAGCAAAACAACAATGCCTTGGATTTATCAAACCCACTGGATTCCCGCATTCGCGGGAA
>DHIV01000001.1:3929-4442 GCA_002403995.1 Gallionella sp. UBA4737
TTCCCGCATTCGCGGGAATGACGGTTCTTTGGGTGGTGCGCGATGAAGGCGGGGTGGCAGACCAAGAATCTCGGCGATGTTTGCAATGTTATCGGCGGCGGCACGCCATCAAAGGACAAGGCTGCTTTTTATTCGGGCGATATACCCTGGGCGACTGTCCGCGATCTGAAGCAGGAAGTTATTACCTCGACCGAATTTAAAATTACCAAAGAAGCGGTAAAGAGCAGCTCAACCAACATCATCCCAAGTGGCAACGTTGTGATTGCGACCCGCGTTGGTCTCGGGAAGATATGCTTGCTTGGACAAGATACCGCCATCAATCAGGATTTGCGCGGCATTATTCCTTTCAACGCCAAGACGCTTGATGTTCGGTTTTTGTTTTGGTGGCTGAAAAGCATTGCGGACTTGATCGTGGCTGAAGGAACAGGTGCAACTGTTCAAGGCGTGAAACTTCCTTTTGTAAAATCTCTTCAAGTTCCACTGCCACCTCTCCCCGAACAGCAGCGCATCGTC
>DHIV01000001.1:4607-5062 GCA_002403995.1 Gallionella sp. UBA4737
GTTCGAAAGCCACCTGCAATCCGTTTTTACCCAGCGCGGCGAGGGGTGGAAGCAAAAGACGCTGGATGAAATAGCAACAAACTTTGGGAGAGGCAAATCAAGGCATCGCCCACGAAATGAAAAGAAACTCTACGGTGGGAAATATCCATTTATCCAAACAGGTGACATTAGAAACGCAGAGCATTTCATTACTGAGTATTCCCAAACTTACAGCGAAGCCGGACTTGCCCAAAGCAAGCTGTGGCCGAAGGGGACAATTTGCATAACCATCGCGGCGAATATTGCAGAGACAGGAATCTTGGGCTTCGATGCCTGTTTTCCCGATAGCGTCATTGGTGTGGTAACGAATCCAGCTGAAGCGGATGTCGATTTTGTAGAGTATCTATTGCAATCATTTAAGGCGCGAATTCAAGCATTAGGAAAAGGAAGTGCTCAAGCCAACATCAATATGGGCG
>DHIV01000001.1:5241-10558 GCA_002403995.1 Gallionella sp. UBA4737
AGCCAACATCAATATGGGCACATTCGAAAACGAACGGTTTCCATTTCCATCGGTTGCCGAACAAAAACGAATTGTCGCCAAACTCGACGCACTCAGCGAAGAAACCCAGCGCCTCGAATCCCTCTACCAGCGCAAGCTCGCCGCCCTGGACGAGTTGAAAAAGTCGCTGCTGCATCAGACCTTCAACGGGGAATTATGAAAGCGTATATGTTTGTATCCATCCATTGACATAATGTATACAAACATACATACTTTGTTTACATCTTTAAAAAGATAGATACAAACCATGAAGCGTAACGAGCTTGGTAAAAATATAGAGCAAATCCAGGGATTTAAAGCCTTTGTCCCGCACCCATTCCCGCCAAAAGAGGGGTTTGATTGGGATTCGCACCTGTTGAAAAAGACGGATCAGGCCACCCGGTTGCTGGGCAAGCTGGATGGCATCACAAAGTTGTTGCCCGACGCCGATTTTTTCCTGCTGATGTATCTCCGGAAAGACGCGGCCTCCTCAAGCCAGATTGAGGGGACACAAGCCACGATGATCGATGCGATCGAAGCCGAGGCAAAAGTAAACACCAATATTCCCAAAGATGTGGATGATATTTTGCACTATATCAAGGCACTGAATTACGGGATGAAGCGGATGGTCGACGATGATTTTCCGGTTTCTCTGCGTTTTGTGCGTGAGTTGCACTCAAAGCTGATGGATCAGACGCGCGCAACCCACTTCTCTGATCCCGGAGAATTTCGCAAAAGTCAAAACTGGATTGGGGGTACCCGCCCGGACAATGCCCGTTTTGTGCCTCCCCCCGTTCCGGAAATGCACAGGGCGCTGGATGATCTTGAGCGCTTCATGCATGCAGACGATTCGACGCTGACGCTGATCAAGGCAGCGCTTATCCATGCCCAATTTGAAACCATTCATCCCTTTCTCGATGGAAATGGAAGAACCGGCAGAATGTTGATTACTTTCTATTTATGGAAAGAAGGCTTTCTTGAAAAGCCGGTTCTGTTCTTGTCCTCTTTTTTCAAAAAACACCAGGAATTGTATTACGAAAAACTGCTCGGTTATCAGAAGCACGGCGCGGCGGATGATTGGGTCAGCTTTTTTCTCGAAGGCGTCATCGAAGTCGCCAATGAAGCCATAGAAATGGTGGGCAAGATTACTGCGTTGCGTGAAAAAGATATGGCAAAAGTACAAAAGCTTGGGAAACGGTCTGCAGAGAGCGCGGCACTCTTGTTGCCCAAATTATATGGACAGCCGGTTGTCAATGTTGCGCTGGTGCAAAAGTGGACCGGTTTTACGCGTGCCGGCGCACAAACTGTCATTAATCGTTTTATGGAGATGGGCATTCTTTCCCCAAAAGATAAGGATAAGAAATACGGCCAGTCTTATATCTACAAAAAGTACACCGACATTTTTGCGGACAGCAAATAACCAGCGTGATGAACGAAGCCGAAACCCGCGCCGAACACATCGACCCCGCGCTGAAAGCCGCAGGCTGGGGCGTGGTCGAGGGCAGCCGGGTGATGCGCGAATATCGCATCACCGAGGGGCGCTTGCAGGGCGCGGGACAGCGGGCGAAGCCGGAGATCGCGGACTATGTGCTGGTGTATCGCAACCACAAGCTGGCGGTGGTGGAGGCGAAGCGCTGGGATGCGGCGCACACCGAGGGGTTGGCGCAAGCCAAGAGTTATGCGGGAAAAGTGCAAGCGCGCTTTGCTTATGCCACCAACGGGCAGCGCATCTACGGCGTGAATATGCACAACGGCGCGGAGGCCGATGTCGCGGCCTATCCTTCGCCGCAGGAATTGTGGCGGCTGACTTTTGCCGAGGCGAACGAATGGCGCGAGCGTTTCGCCGCCGTGCCGTTCGAGGACAAGGGCGGATTGTGGGGCTCGCGCTACTATCAGGACAGTGCAGTTAATAATGCGCTGGAAGCCATCGCAGAAAACAAGCAGCGCATCCTGCTGACATTGGCGACGGGAACGGGCAAGACGTTCATCGCGTTTCAGTTGGCGTGGAAGCTGTTTCATGCGCGCTGGAATCAAACATATCGGAACACCCCTGCCGTTCGTCCTGATGCTTCGATAAACTCAGCACAGGGTACGCAAGGCGTATCGAAGGGCGAAAGCATTTTGGCAGATTCCGTTCAGACTTCGATACCTCAGCCCGAACGGATTACAGGTGGTGTCGATCGCACGCCGCGCATTCTGTTCCTTGCCGACCGCAACATTCTGGCGGATCAGGCATACAACTCCTTCTCCGCTTTTCCCGAAGATGCGCTGGTGCGCATCGCGCCGGAGGACATTCGCAAGAAGGGGCGCGTGCCTAAGAATGGCAGCGTGTTCTTCACGATTTTTCAGACGTTCATGAGCGGGCCGTCGAAAGATGGTCATCCTTCGCCGTACTTCGGCGAATATCCGCCGGACTTTTTCGATTTCATCGTCATCGACGAGTGCCATCGCGGCGGGGCAAACGACGAGAGCAACTGGCGCGGCATCCTCGAATATTTCGCGCCTGCGGTGCAACTCGGCCTGACTGCGACACCCAAGCGCAAGGACAACGTGAATACCTACGAATATTTCGGCGAGCCGGTGTATATGTATTCGCTGAAAGAAGGTATCAACGACGGCTTCCTGACGCCGTTCCGCGTGAAGCAGTTCGCCACCACGCTGGATGAATACCGTTACACCTCGGACGATAATTTAATCGAAGGCGAGATCGAGGCGGGCAAGCTGTACGAGGAGAAGGACTTCAACCGCATCATCGAGATCGAGACGCGCGAGCGCTATCGCGTGAAGCTGTTCATGGACTCGATCAATCAGCGCGAGAAGACGCTGGTGTTTTGCGCCAATCAGGCGCACGCGCTGGCGGTGCGCGACCTGATCAACCAGATGAAGAGCGCCAGCACCGATCCGAACTATTGCGTGCGGGTGACGGCGAACGACGGGGAGCGCGGCGAGCAATTCCTGCGCGACTTCCAGGATAACGAGAAGAGCATCCCGACCATCCTCACCACGTCGCAAAAACTTTCGACCGGCGTGGATGCGCGCAACGTGCGCAACATCGTACTGATGCGCCCGATCAATTCGATGATCGAGTTCAAGCAGATCATCGGGCGCGGCACGCGCCTCTACGACGGCAAGGACTACTTCACGATTTACGATTTCGTGAAGGCGCACCATCTGTTCAATGACCCGGAGTGGGACGGCGATCCGATTGAGGTGGGTGATGGCGGCGATAAGATATTCCCGCCAATTGCACCGAATCCACAGCCTGAGGCCAAACAGCCGCGCGCCGAATATGAGGCGAAGAAAAAAGTGCGGGTCAAATTGCGCGACGGCAAGGAGCGCACGATCCAGCACATTTCGGTGACGACCTTCTGGGGGCCGGACGGCAAGCCGATCTCCGCTGCGGAATTTCTGACACTGCTGTTCGGCCAGTTGCCGGAGTTCTTCAAGGATGAGGATGAACTGCGCTCTCTCTGGAGTTTGCCAGGCACGCGCAAGAAGCTGCTCGAAGGCTTGGCTGAGAAAGGCTTCGGCAAGGATCAGCTAGGCGAGATGCAGAAGATCATCGACGCCGAAAACAGCGACTTGTTCGATGTACTGGCGCACGTGGCCTTCGCGTTGCAGCCGATCAGCCGCGAAGAGCGGGCGGGTGTGGCTCATAAAGAAGTGCATGTGCGCTTCAGCGACAAGCAACAAACCTTTCTCGACTTCGTGCTGGCGCATTACGTGCAGGAAGGCGTGGAGGAACTGGAGCAGGAAAAACTCACCAAGCTGCTTCGGCTACGCTATCACGACTCAATACCCGATGCAGTCGCCGATCTCGGCGGCGACATCGCGGAAATCCGCAACCTGTTTTCAGGCTTCCAGCGCTACTTGTACCAGAGTGCGGCGGCTTCCAATTAGAGTGATGATGCAGAATTAAATGAGCCAGTGTCGCATTATGATTTTGCATTTCGCATCTCCTGCCCAAAACCAATGATCTATTCCTGTAGAGGCGAGACATGCATCGCCTTCGTCATCACCTCACGGGCCAAGTGCGGGGCGAACAGCTCGATGAAGTTGTAAGTGTAGCCGCGCAGGTATTCGTTCTTGCGGATGGCTTGACCAAGCCGCCTCAATGGTGGAAACATCTTAAAGAGTGGAAGCGTATCTTCTGGAAGGCGGAACGGAAGGAACAGAAGAGAGCGATCAAGGATGAGAATAAATAAAGCACAGCTACAGCCCGCGTAGGGGGCAATAACCAACGGGCATTGCACCGGATGTTTTTGCACGATCAATGGTGCAATGCGCTACGCTTATTGCACCCTACGCCGACTACAACACGCGCAGAAACTCCTCCGTTGAGACGCCTGCCTGACGTAAAACACCCGCCAAAGTGCCGACCTTTATTTCCTTGTGGTTGGGGACAACACAACCACTGGAGCCTTTCCGCATGATGAACTTTGGCGTGCTATCACAAACCCCAAACGCTCCAGCGCTTTGACCGCTTGAGCGCCGGAGATATGCGGGAGTTTAGGCCTGAATGGGGAGTTCGAACGTGGTCACCCACGGGTGATCCGATGTGACGAGAGGAAATTCCGTAAGGTAGAATGCAGTTGCTTCTTGCAGATTGCTCAAAGCTTCGTCGATCGTTTCGCCTTGGGTCGTCGTGCCCGTTTCCGGGTTCAATGCAATGAAGCCGCCTTCCTCTGCGTGCGTGAGAACCGCTGTAAATTGCATGATGCCTCCTTAGAGGGTTTAAGGGTCAAATTCTCCCGCAGTTGCTAGAGTTGTGCAATGTCGCTTTCGTAAGACCAGGGACGGTTAGCTGATTGTGCTGTGCATTGCCTTCGCCACCACCTCACGGGTCAGGTGCGGGGCGAACAATTCGATGAAGTCGTAAGTGTAGCCGCGCAGGTATTCGTTCTTGCGTATCGCGATGCGCGTGGTGCTGGGCTTGAACAGATGCCCTGTGTCCATCATGCGCAGATGCTTGTCTCGCTCGGGGATGAAGGCCATCTTCGCCAGTATCCCTATACCTAATCCCAATTCCACATAAGTCTTGATCACATCCGCATCGATCGCGGTCAGCGCGATGTTGGGCTGGATGTTGGCCGCTTCGAACGCGGCGTTGATCTTGTTGCGTCCGGCGAAGGCGAAGTCGTAGGTGATGATCGGGTATTGCGCGATCTTTGCCAGTGTCAGTTTCTTCTCTGCCAGTAGCGGGTGCTTGAGCGGCGCGATCACGCAATGGTTCCATTCGTAGCAGGGCAAGGTGATCAGTTCGTCATACAGCGCGAGGCTTTCGGTGGCGATGCCGATG
>DHIV01000001.1:10809-12655 GCA_002403995.1 Gallionella sp. UBA4737
GTAGCGCGCCTGCGTGTGCGTGGTAGCGATGGTCAGGCTGCCGCTGTCCTGCGAGTGGAATTCCTCGGCGACATGCTTGAGGTTCCCCGCATCGTGAAGCATGCGCTGCGCGATGGTCAGAACGGCTTTGCCCGGCTCGGTGATCGCGACGATGCGCTTGCCGTTGCGCACGAAGATCTCAATACCCAATTCCTCTTCCAGCAGTTTGATCTGCTTGCTGATGCCGGGCTGCGAGGTGTACAGCGCGCTGGCGGCATCAGAGATATTCAATCCCTGGCGCACGATCTCGTTGAAGAAACGCAGTTGTTGCAGGTTCATGGCATCTTTCCAATATATTAATCAGTTATAAGATACTAACATAAAAGTATTTAGAGATATAAGGTGTGCAACCTAGAATGCGCTCCATGAATTCCAACGGGCGGTAGCGCATGGACTGGATGTACACATTGTCGGGCTTTGTGGTCGGGCTGATCGTCGGCATCACCGGGGTGGGCGGCGGATCGCTGATGACGCCGTTGCTGGTGCTGCTGTTCGGTGTTTCCCCGGCGACCGCAGTCGGCACCGATCTGCTGTATGCCTCGCTGACCAAAACGCTGGGCGGTTGGGTGCACGGGCGGCGCGGCACGGTGGACTGGAAGGTGGTGGGTTTGCTCAGCCTGGGCAGTTTGCCCGCCGCGGTGGGCACGATTGCGCTGCTGAAATACCTGGCGCTGGATGAGAAGACCTTGCGTAGCCTGGTGACCAGCGTGTTGAGCGTGGCGCTGTTGCTGACAGCGAGCGCGCTGTTGTTGAAGTCAAGGATCAGGAAGCTCGCGCAGCGCAGGTATGACACGGTGTTGCATCACCGCCATCTGCCCGCTGCGACGATAGCCACCGGCATCATCGTCGGGGCATTGGTGACGATCTCCTCGGTCGGCGCGGGCGTGCTGGGCACGGTCGCACTGTTGTTCTTGTACCCGCGCATGCAAGCAGTGAAAGTGGTGGGCACCGACATCGTTCATGCCGTGCCGCTGACTGCAGTCGCAGGGATGGGGCATCTGGCCTTGGGCACGGTGGACTTGGTGTTGCTGGGCAGTCTGTTGCTGGGTTCGTTGCCCGGAATCTATATCGGCAGCCATCTGAGCGCCAAAATGCCGGAGACGGTTTTGCGTCCCGTGCTGGCGACCATGCTGTTGCTCATCGGCTTCAGGATGGTGTTTGTATAAACATTAAGGGAAGAACCATGAGTAACAATAAACCTGACAAACCGAAACAAGTCAGCTGGTTCAGCGGCTGCGGCGGGCGCATCGGTGTGGTGGTCGGCCAGATCGCTGAACATGCATACATAGGTATGGCATTGCGCCATGACGAAGATGCGGATGTGGAGCATATCCTGAAGCACGGCGCGAGGTTTCCGCTGCAAGCCGCGCTGTTGCTGCCAGTGTCCAAAAGTTATTCTGTCTACGAAGAAGCAAAGGAAAACTAAATGTACCGTTACGATCAATTCGATCACCAGATCACCGCCGAACGCGTCGCGCAGTTTCGCGACCAGGTTCGCCGTCGTTTGTCGGGCGAACTGACGGAAGACGAATTCCGTATCCTGCGCCTGCAAAACGGGCTGTACATGCAGATCCACGCCTATATGCTGCGCGTTGCGGTGCCTTACGGTTTGCTGAGTGCGGCACAGATGCGCATGCTGGCATCCATTGCGCGCAAGCACGATCGCGGCTACGGGCATTTTTCCACGCGCCAGAATGTCCAGTTCAACTGGATCAAGCTGCAGGATGTGCCGGATATCCTGAGCGATCTGGCCAGCGTGGAAATGCACGCCAATCAGACCTCCGGCAATTGCATACGCAATATCACC
>DHIV01000001.1:12923-29678 GCA_002403995.1 Gallionella sp. UBA4737
GCCTATCTGCCGCGCAAATTCAAGATCGCCATCACCGGTGCAACCGAAGACCGCGCGGCGATAGCGGTGCATGACATCGGCCTGGCGGCGGTGAAGAACGCGCAGGGTGAAGTCGGTTTTCGCGTGCTGGTGGGCGGCGGTCTGGGACGCACGCCGATAATAGGCACCGAGATTTGCGATTTCGTGCCGTGGCAGCATGCCATCACGTATCTGGAGTCCATTGTGCGCGTGTACAACGAATACGGCCGTCGCGACAACATCTACAAGGCGCGCATCAAGATACTGGTGAAAGCGATCGGTATCGACGAATTCAGACGCCGGGTGGAAGCCGACTGGCAATTCACCAAAGATGGACCATGCACCATCACGGTCGAGGAATTGAATCGTGTCGCCGCTTTTTTCACCGCACCCGATTATGAACAACTGCCTGAAAGCGATGCCGCCGTGGCGGCACAGCTGAGCGAAAGCAGGGCCTTCTCCAACTGGGTGCAGCGCAACGTCAAGCCGCACAAAGTGCCGGGCTATGCGGCGGTGGTGCTGTCACTCAAGAAGACTGGCATCGCGCCCGGGGATGCAACCGCAGCGCAGATGGACGCGGCGGCGGAACTGGCGGAGCGTTTCAGCTTCGGCGAACTGCGCGTCACGCACATGCAGAATCTGGTGCTGGCGGATGTCAAGGAATCCGACCTGATCGCGTTGTGGCAGGCCGCCAGGGAACTGGGCATGGCAACACCCAACATCGGCCTGCTGACCGACATCATCTGCTGCCCGGGCGGGGATTTTTGCTCGCTGGCGAACGCGCGTTCCATACCGCTGGCCAAGGCGATCGCCGAGCGATTCGATAATATCGATTTTCAGCATGACATCGGCGAGATCGAGCTGAACATGTCGGGCTGCATGAATGCCTGCGGACATCATCACGTCGGGAACATCGGCATACTCGGTGTGGATAAGGACGGTGAAGAATGGTACCAGGTGTCGATCGGCGGAGCGCAGGGCAACGACAGCAGCCTGGGCAGGGTCATCGGGCCTTCCTTTACCTTTGCGCAAACGCCCGAGGTGATCGCACGCTTGTTGCAGGTGTATGTGCGCGAGCGTTTTGCCGACGAACGTTTCATCGATACCGTGCGCCGTATCGGCCACGGTCCGTTCAAGGAATATGTGTATGCGGCGCCGGTAATTGACGCCGAAGGGCTGACCGGTGAGGAATATGCGCTGTTGGCGGCACCCTATGACACACCGTTATATTCACAGGGAGTTTGAGACATGGTCATCAAGAACAAAACGATCGCAAATGACGACTGGATCGTGCTCCGCCTGGGCGAGAAGGACACGCCGGAAGGCGTTGTCGTGCCGCCGGGGAAAGTCATAGCTCCGTTGAAAGTGTGGCGGGCGCAGCGCGATGTGCTACTCGGCCGCACTGAACTGGGGGTATGGCTGGCCAGCGATGAGCGTGCGGAAGATTTAAGGAATGATGTAGACAGATTTTCCGTGATCGCCGTCGATTTTCCCAAGTTTGCGGATGGGCGCGGTTATTCAATCGCCCATCATTTGCGCAACAGATTGGGGTATCGCGGTGAGTTGCGCGCCATCGGCGATGTGCTGCGCGACCAGATGTTTTATATGCAGCGTGTCGGCTTCGATGCTTTTGCCGCCAGAACCGACAAGGATATCAGCGAGGCACTGAAGGGTTTGAGCGATTTCACATTCACCTATCAGGCGTCATCGGATGAACAATTACCGTTGTTTCGCCGCGCACAGCGCGGAGGTGGCTTATGAATGATGCGTTGCAACAGAAGATCGATCAGGTGGTGGCGGTGCTGCAACAGGCGGTGCGCGATTTTTCGCCGGTTTGCTTCGCCAACAGCCTGGGCGCGGAAGACATGGTGCTGACCGACATCATCGCCAAAAACCGGCTGGACATAGCGATGTTCAGCCTGGATACCGGACGCCTGCCGCAAGAAACTTATGACCTGATGCAGGAAGTGCGCAGGCATTATGCGGCCCCATTACAGGTGTACTTTCCGGACAGCGCGCTGGTCGAGGGTTATGTCGCGCAGCACGGCATCAACGGTTTTTACGACAGCGTGGAGAATCGCAAGGGCTGCTGTTTCGTGCGCAAGGTGGAGCCGTTGCGCCGCGCGCTGGCTGGCAAGGGTGCATGGATCACCGGGATGCGCCGCGATCAGGCCGTGACACGCGGCACGCTTGAAGTATCCGCTTTCGATGTCGACAACGGTTTGCAGAAGTTCAACCCGCTGCTGGATTGGTCGAACAAGGACGTATGGGCGTACATTCGCCAGCACGATGTGCCCTACAACAAGCTGCACGACCAGTTTTATCCCAGCCTGGGTTGCGCGCCTTGCACCCGCTCTGTCACGCCGGGTGAAGATATTCGCTCCGGACGCTGGTGGTGGGAAGATCCCGCGAACAAAGAGTGCGGCCTGCACGCAAGCCATACTCCACAAGTAGCGCATGGATCCGGGGTTTCAGTGAAGACTCATGCCGAGAGTAGTGCGGAGCTAGTCTGAGCCAGGATCATTGAAATGGAAAATATTATGAAACTGTTCGAGAAAGTTGATATGAGCACCCACAGCTTCACCCATCTGGACGCGCTGGAAAGCGAATCCATACACATCATGCGCGAGGTCGCGGCGGAGTGCAAAAATCCCGCGCTGCTGTTTTCCGGCGGCAAGGATTCCATCGTGATGCTGCGCCTCGCGGAGAAGGCGTTCCGTCCTGCCAAGTTTCCTTTCCCGCTGGTGCATATCGATACCGAGCACAATTTCCCCGAGGTGATCGCATTTCGTGACAAGCGCGCCGCAGAATTGGGCGAGCGGCTGATCGTGCGTTCGCTGGAAGATTCCATCAGGAAGGGCACCGTCGTGCTCAAAAGCGAAACGCAAAGCCGCAATGTATTTCAGTCGGTGACGCTGCTGGAGACCATCGCAGAATTCGGTTTTGATGCCTGCATGGGCGGCGCGCGACGCGACGAGGAAAAATCGCGCGCCAAGGAGCGCATCTTTTCGTTTCGCGACGAGTTCGGCCAGTGGGACCCGAAGAACCAGCGCCCCGAGTTGTGGGACATCTACAACGCCCGCGTGCATCCCGGCGAAAACATCCGCGTGTTCCCGATCAGCAACTGGACGGAAATGGATATCTGGCAATACATAGAGCGCGAGAAGCTGGAAATACCCGACATCTATTTCGCGCATGAGCGCGAAGTGATACAGCGCGCCGACGGCATCATGCCGGTCTCGCATCTGGTGCAGCCGCAACCGGGAGAGAAGGTGGTCAGGAAAACAGTGCGCTTCCGCACCGTAGGCGACATCACCTGCACCTGCCCGGTGGAATCTCCCGCCAGGAATGCGCTGGAGATCATTGCAGAGACCGCGACCACGCGCATCACCGAACGCGGCGCGACGCGCATGGATGACCAGACCTCGGATGCTTCGATGGAATTGCGCAAGAAGGAAGGGTATTTCTAATTTAGAAATTTAATTTAGCCACGGATGAACACGGATTTTCACGGATACATATTCCGGTTTTATCAGTGTTTATCCGTGTCAATCAGTGGCTAGGGTTTTAGAGGTTTAATATGAGCAACACAACACAACTGTTACGTTTCATCACCGCAGGCAGCGTGGACGACGGCAAGAGCACGCTGATCGGCCGTTTGCTGCATGACTCCAAGTCGATCTTTGAGGATCAGCTTTCGGCCATTTCAAAGACCAGCGCAAAGCGCGGCATGGCCGCCGTCGATCTGTCTTTGCTCACCGACGGCCTGCAGGCCGAGCGCGAGCAGGGCATCACCATCGACGTGGCCTACCGCTACTTCGCCACGCCCAAGCGCAAGTTCATCATCGGCGACACGCCCGGTCACGAGCAATACACCCGCAACATGGTGACCGCCGCCAGCACTGCCAATCTTGTGATCATCCTCGTCGATGTGCGCAAGGGCGTGCTGGTGCAAACGCGCCGCCACACCTATCTGGCGAGCCTGGTCGGCATCCCGCACATCGTGCTGGCGGTCAATAAAATGGACATGGTGGATTACTCCGAAGCCAGGTACAGCGAGATATGCGCGGAGTACCTGAAATTCGCCGCGCAGCTGGGTCTGACCGACATCACCTGCATCCCGCTTTCGGCATTGATGGGCGACATGCTGGTGGATCGCGGCGATAACCTGGACTGGTATCAGGGCACGACGCTGATGAATCTGCTGGAAAACATCGTGATCGACTACGACGTGAATACCACAGACTTCCGTTATCCGGTGCAGTGGGTATGCCGTCCGCAAACTGACGAATACCATGATTTTAGAGGTTTCATGGGACGCATCGAAGCCGGCGAGATCGCGGTGGGAGACGAGATCACCGTGCTGCCTTCGGGCCGCACCAGCAAGGTGAAAGAGATCGTCACCTATGACGGCAAGCTGCAGCATGCCTACGCGCCGCAATCCGTCACGCTGACATTGGAAGACGAGATCGATATCTCGCGCGGCGACATGTTCGTGAGGAGCAGTGCCAATGCACCCAAGGTGGAAAAGGAATTCGAAGCCATGCTGTGCTGGCTGTCCGAAACGCCGCTCGACAAGAATCGCAAATACCTCGTCAAACACACCACGCGCACCGCGAAGTGCTTGTTCTCAAGCATCGGCTATCGTGTGGACGTGAACACGCTGGAACAGCACGCAACCGATAGACTCAACATGAACGACATCGCGCGCGTGGCGATCAAGGTGCAACAGCCGCTGATGTTCGACAGCTATGCCACCGACCGCGCCACCGGCAGCTTCATCGTGATCGATGAGGCGACCAATAATACCGTTGCGGCGGGGATGATCGCCTGATGCGTCAGGGCAACAATCTGCCGGGAGAAAAGCCAAAGAATTCCACGGCGCCCCGCAGTGACCCATGCGCACTGAGCGAAGCGAGCAGGTGGATGGAAAGCCCGCCGAGTTTATTTGGGTATTTCCCGAGTTGTCGGCTCGATATAATATACATTGTCAAGCTGTTGCTGAGCGGCTTCCTTGCTTAGCACCTCCCATTTAAGGGTATCCATCTGCAATGTTGGAAACAGAAACATCATCAGTGCTGACGAAGCTGTTTCTTTGGCAGTCCATGCCACATAGTAGGTCTTTCCTGCTTCGACAGCGATGGTTATTTCTCTATATGGCCATGAAAAATAACCACCCACACCAGACAGTGTCAGCTCCCCGGGGGGCATTAAAAATGACGTGTAGCTCGTTTTAACAAGATCGGCCACTTTTGTCTTGTTGGCAGTGATTGTGAGGTCTCTTGCGGCATACGAGAGATAAGTGGGGCGAATAACAAAAATGGATGCTTTCCCTGCAGGCGGAGCATCAACCTTTGAGAGATCAACCCGGATCAAGCTGGAAGCGCACCCTGCCAGGATCAGCGCGATGGGGATAGAACAGAAAAGACGAATTATTAATCGCCCGAAGTTCGAGCGCGGCGAGCGAATTAGGGTTTTCACAGCGGCTTCTAACATTCCGATAATAAGGGATGGATTCTATCGGATTGTCGGCCAAGCGTCATGCAGATGTTTTGCACAGCCTGGCAGAATGGATTGCAAGCTTAATCCGGATGGAGTGGAACGAATGCCGGGTTGATGTTGCGACCCGCTTTCGCATTCCGGCTTCGGTTCCATCCAGACTGCATATTTTCGTTAACTGCCATATCGCGCGGCGGTGTACCAACTCTTCGACCACCTTTCCCCTGGGGCAACGCGTCAGCTGCCAAATCCGGATACTCGCTACTCCCGTTCTTGGCATACAATTAATACCCATGATCATCGGGTGCCATGACACGCAGGAGTTTCGTCCTGCCAAAAAACAGATTGAAGTCTCGGCCGGCTGGGAAGTGCCGCTTATTGAGCTTTACATAATTCATGACGATTGAGAGATTCACCGTAGGGCGAGCTTAACCAGCTGCTTATGTCACCGTTTTTTGGTGACTTAGCCGAATGGCTATGCAAAGCTTGCCCGCCGTGTCGGGCGGAGCCCGACCTACGAAATGCCAAGACGCTGTCTTCAATTATGTAATCATCAATAAGACTGAGGAAGCGCTGATATGACTACTGACGAAACTACAAACCATGTCTCTAAGCAGCCAGCCGGAGAGCTTTTGATGAAACCACTAGCCATTCCACTTGGCTGCCAGCCGAAGAGCTTTTGGCCGGGCACCCGAAAGACGCCGGCCAAGTGGCTGGTTATGGCCGGGCATCCGAAAGACGGCTGCCAAAAGTTTGGTTATGCGGCATGAGCCTGCTTGCCTTGATCGTCGCGCTGTTGCTCGAGCAGCTCCATCCCCTCTCTTCGCGCAAATATCTGTACGGTTGGCTGTCCGGTTATGTCGATTTTTTCCAGCAAAACTTTAACGCGGGCGAGCACCGGCACGGCAAGATCGCCTGGCTGGTTGCGGTGTTGCCGCTGTTGGCCGGCGTCATGGCGGCGTACTGGTTGCTGTATCGCGTGCATCCGGTCTTTGCCTGGGCGTTCAACGTGCTGGTGTTGTATCTCACGATGGGCTTCCGCCAGTTCAGCCATTTTTTTACCGGCATCCATCTGGCATTGCGCGCAGGCCGGCTGGACGAGGCGCGCGACCTGCTGTCCCGTTGGCGCGGCATCCCCTCGCATGAATTGAACGCCGAAGAGATCGCGCGCGTCACGATCGAGCAGGCGCTGATCGCATCGCATCGCAACGTGTTCGGCGTGATCGTGTGGTTCGTGTTGTTCAGCGCGCTGGGTTTGGGCGGCGCGGCGGGCGCATTGCTGTATCGCTTGGGACAATTCCTGCGCATGCATTGGGGTATCGAGGGCAGGGATGAGTTGGGCGAATTTGGCGGGTTCGCGCGAAAGGCGTTCTATGCATTGGAATGGCTGCCGATCCGCCTGACCGCGATGACCTTTGCCATCGTCGGCAATTTCGAAGACGCCATTTATTGCTGGCGCACCCAGGCGGCAAGCTGGCCCGATCCGGAAGCGGGAATCCTGCTGGCGAGCGGTGCGGGCGCATTGGGCGTGCGTCTGGGCATGCCGTTACCGCAAGGCGGTGTGCTGGAGGACAGGGCGGAATTGGGTGTGGGCGATGATGCCGATGCCGATTTCATGCAAAGCGCCATAGGCCTGGTGTGGCGCTCGGTGGTGTTCTGGATGATTTTACTGTTACTGCTGTCGCTGGCGAGTTTGCTGACCTAGGCCTGGGGACAGAGTAAGGATTCGTTCCGCATCCCGGTCTATGCACTACTTTTGGAATTGATGCACTTCAAGGGTTCAAACAAAACGAAGGGCGGATTAACCGCCCTTCGTTTTGTTATTTGCTGTGCTTGATCTTCACAACTGATCAAGGCAAGCTGCGCTGATAGCTAAAGGGTGGAAGCTATAGCGGCTATCGTTACTGCCAACGCGCTGAGCCAGCCGAGCTCGCCGAAAAATTTGGTTTCATCCGGAGTCAGCTTTTCGTTCTTTTTGACTTTCGCGTTCAGCCTGTCTAATTCAGACTGCAATTTATTCATTTTTTCTTGCACGGTTTGCAATTCTTTCAGTTTTTCTTGTTGGGTATCCATGATAGTTGTCTCCTGACGATATATTTGAAGTGAAAAGCGGCGATCCGGCTGGCCACACATTCAGTTTTGAATCACACCTGAAACAACCCCATAATATCCATGGTCTTGTATAGTTGTCAATGATTTACGGGACTATATCGGGTTTGTGACACATATAAATCGGAACTAAATCCATAAGTCCTGACATAGGATTGATGATGCCCGAAAAGGTTCATTCGATGTGCCAGAATTTTTCTGAATCATCCGGAGCATACGGCCATTTGATGTCATGTTTCCTGATTGGTTGCGCCATGCAGTTTGAGCGACAAGCCGTTGCCGGGCTGCCGTACAATGCCGCAAATGCTCACACAACCATTTTCTGCACTCACCCCGGACTCCGTATTGGATGCGCTGGACAGTATCGGTCTGCGCGGCGATGGCCGCTTGCTCGCCCTCAACAGCTATGAAAACCGGGTCTATCAGGCGGGCATGGAAGACGGGCTGCCGCTGATCGCCAAGTTCTATCGCCCCGCACGCTGGTCTGATGCGGAGATCCTGGAAGAGCACGCGTTTGTCGCGACGCTGGCAGAGCGCGAGATTCCCGTCGTACCCGCACTGGAAATCAACAGCCACACGCTGCACGCGTTCAACGGTTTCCGGTTTTCCGTGTTCGCCAGGCACGGTGGTCGCGCGCCGGAGCTGGATAACCGCGACACGCTGGAATGGATGGGGCGTTTCATCGGCCGCATCCATTCCGTCGGCGCGCTGGAGTCCTACCGGCATCGTCCCGCGCTGGACATCGAGAGCTTCGGTGTGGAGCCGAGCGCGTTTTTGTTGGAGCATGACTTCATCCCGGCGGAATTGGTCGAAGTCTATCGCGGCGTGGTCGCGCAGGCATTGGATGGCGTGCGGCGCAGTTTCGACCGTGCAGGCGCGGTAAAAAAATTGCGCCTGCACGGCGACTGCCATGTCGGCAACGTGCTGTGGACCGATGCCGGTCCGCACTTCGTGGATTTCGACGACAGCCGCATGGGCCCGGCGATACAGGATCTGTGGATGCTGCTGTCCGGCGAGCGCGCCGACATGACCCGGCAGTTCTCCGATCTGATGGCGGGCTACGAGGATTTTTACGACTTCGATCCGCGCGAGTTGCATCTGATCGAGGCGCTGCGCACCTTGCGCCTGATACATTACGCCGCGTGGATCGCGCGGCGCTGGGATGATCCGGCCTTTCCCGTCGCCTTTCCGTGGTTCAATACCCAGCGCTACTGGCAGGACCGCATCCTGGAATTGCGCGAACAGATCGCGTTGATGGATGAGCCGCCTCTTTGGGTGATTTAAACTTAAATCCGTTCGTGGTGAGGTATCGAACCACAACGGATGTATCGAATGGTAATCGGCTGAGCGGCAGCAGAGATCCTTCAATAAGCTCAGGACAGGCTTCGATACCTCAGCCCGAACGGAAGATTTTAATTTGTTCAAGAAAGAACCCGATGCCGACCGAAACCGAAACCATCATCGCCGCCACGCAACGCTGGCTGGAGAAAGCCGTCATCGGCCTCAACCTGTGTCCGTTCGCCAAGGCCGTGCACGTCAAAAAACAGATACGCTATGTGGTCAGTGCGGCAACCACGCCGGAGGCTTTGCTGGAAGAGCTGATGAACGAGTTGCGCATGCTGCAGGATGCCGATCCCGAAAAGATCGACACCACGCTGCTGATCCATCCTTGCGTGCTCACAGACTTTCTCGACTTCAATGATTTTCAGGATACGGTCGATATCGCGGTGGCGGAGCCGGAGTTCAATGATGAATTCCAGGTTGCCAGCCTGCATCCCCACTATCAATTTGCGGGCACTGCACCGGACGACATCGAGAATTACACCAATCGCTCGCCTTACCCCACGCTGCATCTGTTGCGCGAAGCAAGCGTGGATCGTGCCGTGGCTGCTTTTCCCGATGCGGATCGGATCGTCGATAACAATATCGAGACGCTGAAGAAGCTGGGGCTTGAGGGGTGGAAGCGGTTGGGGCTGGATAAGTTGTAGGGACGCTACTTGCCGGCGATCTGCTGGAACAGCTCCAGTCTGCGCGCATCGATCTTCCCCTCGGTAACCGCGTTGCGCAATGCGCAGCCGGGTTCATGCGCGTGGCGGCAATCGTGGAAGCGACACTGGCCGAGATATTGCGCGAACTCCACAAATCCCTGTTCTATGCCGCCGAAGCTAAGATGGTGCAGGCCGAAAGCCTGCACGCCGGGGCAGTCGATCAATCCGGACACCCCGACACGGTGTGGCAGAGCCTCCTGGTGCGGGAGGGGTGTCTGGCGGCTGCTCCCGCAATCGGCCGCTTCGCGGTAACGTGTCGCAGCCGCGCCATCATCGATCCGATAAAGTCGCGCGTGAGTGGTGGTGTGTTTGCCGGAATCCAGTACCGTTGAAATTTCGCGGGTGGCGGCTTGCGCATCGGGCAGCAGCGCATTGATCAGCGTGGATTTGCCCATGCCGGATTGCCCGACCAGCACGCTGGTATGGCCATGCAGGAAAGGCCGCAGGGCATCCACCCCCTCCACAATCCTCCCCCCTCCGTGGAGAGGAGGCAATCGTCCCTCCAATTCACGCGAGGCGGGTTGTTCAGTGATTTTCAGCGTGGAGGGGGCTGATGGATTTTTTGCGCTGAGTTCCAGCACACGATAGCCGATGGCGGTATAGGGGATGAGGCGTTTGCGCGCGGCTGCCGCGGCATCGGGCAGATCGCATTTGTTCAGCACGATCAGCACCTCGAGCTTCTGGTCGAAAGCCGCGACCAGGCAGCGCGCCAGCAATTCGTCGCTGAACGATGGCTCGGCGGCGACTACCACGATGATCTGCGTGACGTTCGCGGCGATGAGTTTTTCGCGGAAGGCATCAGAGCGATGCAGCAGTGAGCGGCGCGGCGCGATGCGTTCGATCACGCCTTGCGCGCCGCTGCCGTTTCCGGTCGAAGCGTCTGCGGTGCGCTGGATTTCCACCAGATCGCCGCACGCGACTTCGCTTTTTTTGCCGCGCGTCAGGCAGGCTATCTCGCTGCCGTCAGCCAACCGTACCAGATACTGCCGGCCGAACGCGGCGACTATCTGCCCGTGTAATAAGCCGCTCAAATCTTGAACAGCGCGTCGACTTTTGCGGCGCAGATGAAGTCGTTTTCCGACAGGCCGTGGATGGAGTGGGTGGTGTACTCCACCCGGCAACTGTTATAGGTGACGGTGAGTTCGGGATGATGGTCTTCGCGGTTCGACAGCCACGCAACCGCATTCACGAACGCGATGGTCTGGTAATAGTCCTTGAAGTGGTAAGTCTTGTCGATCAGATGATCGTAGCGCCGCCAGCCTTCGAGTTGCCGCATCAGGCTGTCAGCCTCTGCTTTCGACAGCGGCGGCGTTCCTGCAGCGCAGGGTTTGCATTGCTTGGCGGTCAGATTGCTCGCAGTGTTCATGTCACGACTCACTTGAATTTGTAAAAAATGTTCAGATATGCGGCGAGATCCTGGGTTTCCTTGGGCGTGAAGTGTGCGTTGACATTGCCGCTGCACATGCCGATTTGTTCGATCAAGCCGTCCGGGCTGTTTCTCTTGCGATCAAAGCGGGTGAAGATCTTGTTGCCGTCTCCCCCCATGATCGAATTATGGCATCTGTTGCAATCGTACTTCTCGAATATTTTTTGTCCGTTCAGCGCATTGCCATCGGGAAAGGGATTGGCCGATGCGGCCGCTGCAGCGCCCAGCAGAATCATTGCCGGGAAAATAAAAGCAGGGATCAGTTTCATGTTGTCCTCCTTCGGGTGCCCGGACAAAAGTTTTTCGTCATCGGGTTTGCAGATGGGCGATGCGCACCATCGCCGGCGGGTGCGAATCGTAAAACCTGGAATACAGCGGATCGGGTGTCAGTGTCGCCGCGTTGTCCTGATACATCTTGACCAGCGCGTTGACCAGGTCGGCAGCGTCGGTCTGCCTGGCGGCGTAAGCATCTGCCTCGAATTCATGCTTGCGCGAGTAGGCCGACATGATCGGCCCCAGCAGGAAGCTGAATACCGGCAGCACCATGAAGAACAGCAGCAGCGCGAGCGCGGTGGATGGTGTGGTGACGCCCAGACCCTGATAGAACCAGGTGGTTTGCATCAGCAGGCCGAGCAGCCACAGGAATACCAGGCTCAGCGCGAAGGTCGCCGCGATGCGTTTCACCACATGGCGGCGTTTGAAATGGCCGAGTTCATGCGCCAGTACCGCCTCGACTTCATTGATGCTCAGGCGTTCCAGCAGTGTGTCAAAAAATACGATGCGCTTGGTTTTGCCGAAGCCGGTGAAGTAGGCGTTGCCGTGCGCGCTGCGCTTTGAGCCGTCCATCACGAACAAGCCTTGCGCGGTGAAGCCGCAACGCTTGAGCAGAGATTCGATGCGTGACTTCATCGCATCGTCCTGCAGCGGCGAGAATTTGTTGAACAGCGGCGCAATGAAGGATGGGTAGATAAACAAAATCAGCAGATTGAACACCACCCACACCAGCCACACATACAGCCACCAGTAAGCGCCCATGCGTTCCATCAGCCACAGCACGCCGAACAGCAGCGGCAAGCCCAGGACAGCGCCGATCAACAGACCTTTCAGCGCGTCGAGCAGATACAGCCTGAAAGTCATTTTGTTGAAACCGAAACGCGCTTCGATGACGAAGGTGCGATAAATATTGAACGGGGCTTCCAGCAGCGAATACAGCACCAGCACCGCGACGAGGGTGGCCATGCCTTGCGCGATCGGTGCGCTGAACCAGCTATTGCACAAGTCGGCGATGGCCTGGATGCCGCCCGCCAGCGTAAACGCCAGCAGCAGAGCGGCATCGAACAGCGCTCCGAGCATGTCGAAACGTGTCTTGGCGGAAGTATAGTCGGCCGCCTTTTGATGGTCGCCAAGCTGGACCTTTTCATGGAATGCGTCCGGCACGGCGGTTCTATGGGCAGCGATATGCGCCAGATGGCGGCTCGCCAGCCAGAGTTTGGCCAGCGTGCTCAGCGCCAACGCGGCGATGAAGATAAAAGTGAATTGCGTAGCAGTCATATGGGTATTGTTTAAGTGTTCGTAGCAGGCACGGTTGTGACACAATATGCGTCTATCCGTTCAACAGCTGATGCGCGAATTATGGCACAAAACCAAAACTACCTTATCTGGATAGACATGGAAATGACCGGCCTGGTCCCGGATACCGATCGTGTGATTGAAGTCGCGCTGGTGATCACCGATAATAATCTGGAAACGATCGCCGAGGCTCCGGTTCTGGTTCTGCATCAGCCGGACAGTATGCTGGATGGCATGGATGCATGGAACAAATCCACTCACGCCAAATCCGGCTTGATCGACAAGGTAAAAGCATCCACACTGGATGAAGCGATGGTCGAGGAACAGATGATAGCGTTCCTCAAGGAGTATGTGCCGATCCGCACCTCACCGATGTGCGGCAACTCGATTTGCCAGGATCGCCGCTTTCTCGCGCGCTGGATGCCGAAGCTGGAGGAATATTTCCATTACCGCAATCTCGACGTGAGCACTCTGAAGGAACTGGCCAGGCGCTGGAAACCGGATATGGCGCAAGGCGTTAAAAAGCACGGCAAGCACGAAGCGCTTGCGGATATTTATGAGTCTATCAGCGAGATGAAACATTACCGGGAGCATTTCATCAAGCTTTGATACCGCGCTTGCCAAGCTGGCGTATACTTGCCAATACGTACTGGTAGGAGAATTATGATGATTGCTGAGCCCATTTCACCAACCCCGCCCGACAATGAACCAGCCCGGGTGATCGAACGGCCGGATGGTTTCTACTGGCAGGACGAACTTACCGATAAATTCTTCGGTCCTTTCCTCACCCTGCTTGCGGCGGTACAAGACATGCAAGGCCAAAGCGACAGCGACTTCGAAGAAGGCGAGTCGCTGGAAGACGCGGAAGAGGAAATCGGCATCTCCACCTGGATAGACCCGGAAACCGGTGAGCCTGCAGAAGGTTTGTCAACGCGCCATAGCGACGAATAGTCCCGCGCGTATAACGTTAGCGGCTCCAGCTGACGCGCAACCGGTTCTGATCCGGGTTGAAGTGGAATTCCAGTTCACCTTGATAGGCATGGTGCAACGCTTCACCAATATTGCGCGCCAGATGAATATCAGTGGTGGTCACCTGAGTACCCTGCTTCGTCTTCTCAATGGCGATGATGCGCTGCAACGGGTGTTCAGCCTTTTCTTGCGCCTCACGATGCTTTATCAGTTGCATGATTTCCTGTTCGTGCTTGGCGAAATATTCCCCGCCCACGTTCACATAACCCGCCGGGAAATGATCACGCACGCGATGACACGCCGGACAGGTCGTCTGATGCGCGTCCTTGGGTTTTGCCAGCCATTGCCAGCGACCGGCCTGGAACACCGCGCCGCAGTCCGGACAGACCGTCGGCTCGGAAAGTTTGCCCTTGGCTCTATAGCTGTCCATCACTGTTTCCATCGGCAGCCGGTCGCGGCGGATGGGGTGAAAGCCTGCAGGGTGCGATTGATTGGGCATGATGGTCTCCTTGGTTATTGCAGGCCCCCGCGCTGCCGGGACGGGGGCCGCAGTTGTTTTTCTTATGTCACTGAGACATTGATCGCTTTGCTTTTGGCCTGTGCGGACTTGGGCAGGGTGACGTTCAGCATGCCGTCCTTGAATTCGGCCTTGATTGCGCTTTCATCGACATTGTCCGGCGGCCGGAAACTGCGCAGGAAGCTGCCGTAGGAACGCTCGATGCGGTGGAACTTCTTGCCCTTCTCTTCTTTCTCCTGCTTGCGCTCGCCGCTCATCGTGAGCATTCCATCTTCGACGTTGACCTTGACATCCTCCTTGTTCACACCGGGAATTTCACCCTTGATCAGATAAGCCGTGTCGGTTTCGGTGATGTCGACGTCAGGCGCCCAGTCGGCCATGGCCAATAATTCGCGGCTCGCTTCGGTGCGGGCCGGGAATTTATTAAAGATACAATTCAATTGTTTGGAAACATCTTCCAGTTCCACGAATGGATCACATTTAACCAGGTTCATGATAGCTCTCCTTTTTAAGATGATTAATGATGAACCGCTGTTGCCAGGCAATCCTGCCGCCAGAGGCAATTTTCCTGATCACAGACGCCGTTGTAGGCGCTGCCAAAACAATCGAAGTTGCCTTCCTCGGCTTGGATCACTCTGATCAGTTCGGTTTTTGACAGGTGATTGGGTTTGATACCGTGCGATTTGGCAATCGTACGTACATCTTCCAGTTTCATGACGTTCTCCTTGAAAAAGCAGAACAGAAATACTTCCCGCAACAAAAATCGGGAATACAGTATGTTCTTTATTGCATTCGTTTTCAAGGGCTATATAGGGGCAGGTTGCCGTATTTCAATACCCGGCCAAGCGCTGAATATTCAATGGCTTCAGCGTTGTTTCCGGGGGTGTCCGGCATTCCGGGCAAGAGACCGCCGTCCGGTTTGTGGGAGCAGCCGGATATTTAGTAGAAAAGATAGTTTATCGTGAACTGAAGCGACGATGATTTGAGCGTTATGGGAGGGGAGCTGTTGTCTTGAATGTTGGTTGATAGTATCGTCCCTTCGATCATGAGATTCTTCATGAACTCATAGCCGCCGCCAAACATGAAAGCGCCGCCAGTGTTGGACTTGGTGCTGCTTTCAAACGGCACTGCAATATCACCTACACCGATCGCGGCAAGGAAGTAGCCGGATGGAGCCGAAGGCGCCAGAAAATATGATGCGCCGATCCCGCTTATCCCTATCGTGTAGGTGGCATCCCTTGTTGTGACGCCATCAAAATATGGCGCGCTGAACCACGAAGCGTTTCGTACATAATAGACTGCAACCTGATCGGTGATCCCTGCGCCTATTTTAAAAGAGGTTGCCAGGCCGCCCTCTGACCTTGACCAATCATTACTGCCGCTGCTGGAGTAATTTTCCTTGAGAGTATGGAAGCCGGCTCCGAAGCCCAGAATGAATCCCTGCCTTTGATCGTCGAACGCAAGAGCCGGTGTTGCCGCGAACAAAAGCGCTGCCAACGATACTGATTTAAGTAGTTTCATTTGTTTTCCTCGTGCCCCGAAATTCCTGATCCCAGACTGCCATGAGGGGTTTTTCATGGCAGGCCATACCGAAGGAGACATTAAATCCTGCTGGAAGTTTGCGCGCACCAGTGTACTAAAGCGGCGAGAAAACAAGTATTATTTTTTTATCAGAACGGACATGATTTAATTCTGCTGCCGGATGGATTGACTGGCAGCCGTGTTGGCCGGCAATCGGCGCACATCAACATCTGCCCGCCACAATTGGGCGATCACCGTTTGCGCAATGTCTGTTGTAGCGCTGGTCCAGAATTGCTCGGTACCGGCACGATTTTTGGTCGACAGCAGATCAGCGCCGGACAGCCTGCGGCGAAGCTCGCGTGCAATCGCGGCGGACGGATCGATGATCTCAACCGATGACCCCGCAATCTCCTGTATCAGCGCGGCGAGGAAGGGGTAGTGAGTGCAGCCCAGCACGATGGTGTCGGCGCGCTGCTCCAACAAAGGGGCTACATATCGTTCGATCAATGCGCGGGTCTTGTCATCGGATAGCTTGCCGGCCTCCACCTGCTCAACCAGTCCGGGGCATGCTTGCATCAGGATCTTTGCATCAGCACCGAACCGTTCGTGCAGTTTTGCAAAATTGTCGCTGGCGATCGTCCTGCTGGTGGCCAGCACACCGATCACGCCTGATTTGGTGCGCGTCACTGCCGGTTTGACGGCCGGCTCCATCGCAATGATGGGAATCGAGAATCTTGCGCGCAGCGGTTGGATCGCCACGCCGGTCGCGGTGTTGCAAGCGACGACAATGGCCTTGGCGCGCTGGCTCACCAGGAATTCGACGATCGCGATGGCCCTGGCCTCGATCAACTCGGTGGATTTATCGCCATACGGCGCATGGCCGGAATCGGCCACATACAGCAGGTCTTCGCCGGGCAGCTCGCGGCGAATCTCATGCAACACCGACAGTCCGCCCACGCCGGAATCGAACACACCGATGGGATTTTCTGCATTCATTATTTAATCCATTTTAATTTCAATGGTAGAACAATCCGTAGGTCGGGCTTAACCAGCGTCTTATGTCACCGTCTTTTGGTGAC
>DHIV01000007.1:0-1494 GCA_002403995.1 Gallionella sp. UBA4737
TCGAACAGAGTATCTACAAAATGCACGTTTGATTTGGGATTTTAAGTTTCAAATGAATTATTCTGATCTGGCCCCTCCTTATATCCGCGCCATTGCGCCTTACCAGCCCGGCAAACCGATCTCCGAACTGGAACGGGAACTGGGCATCAGCGGCATCGTGAAGCTGGCCTCGAACGAGAACCCGCTCGGTTGCAGCCCGCGCGCCGTGGCTGCGATGCACGAGGCGATCAAGACCATCGCGCTGTATCCGGACGGCAACGGCTTCGAGCTGAAGGACGCGCTGTCCAGGCGCTACGGCGTAGCACACGCGCGCATCGTGCTGGGCAACGGTTCCAACGACATGCTGGAGCTGGCCGCGCGGGCTTTTTTGACGGTGGGCGACAGGGCGGTGTACTCGGATCATGCCTTTGCGGTGTATCCGCTGGCGACGCAGGCGGTCGGCGGTGTCGGCGTCAGCGTGTCCGCGATCGATTTCGGCCACGACCTGAAAGCGATGCTGGGGGCTGCAATCGAACACAAGGCCAAGCTGGTGTTCATCGCCAACCCGAACAACCCGACCGGCACCTTCCTGAGCGCGGCGGATTTGCTGGTGTTCATGCGCGCACTGCCGCCGCAGATTCTGGTGGTGCTGGATGAAGCGTACAACGAATATCTGCCGGTGGAATGCCGCTATGACAGCGTGAGCTGGCTGAAGGAGTTTTCGAACCTGATCATCTCGCGCACTTTTTCCAAGGCTTACGGCCTCGCCGGTTTGCGCGTGGGTTATGCGTTCGCCGATGCGCAGGTGGCCGACATGATGAACCGCGTGCGCCAGCCGTTCAACGTCAACAGCGTGGCGCAGGCTGCCGCGGTGGCGGCATTGCAGGATACGGATTTCGTGCGGCAGACTTTCGAGTTGAATCTGCGCGGCATGAAACAGATCTTGGACGGGCTGACAGCGTTGGGATTGGAACACATCCCGTCCTTCGGCAACTTCGTCAGTTTCAAGATAAAGGATGCAATGCGCATTTATCGCCGCCTGTTGGAGTCTGGTGTGATCGTGCGGCCTATCGCCAATTATGCGATGCCGGATTATTTGCGCGTGAGTATCGGTTTGGAATCAGAGAACGAAAATTTTTTGTCTGCGTTGCAGCAGGCGTTAACGGAAAATCTCGCGTAGCGTTCGTTCGCTTCCTCTCCCGCTTGCGGGGGAGGATTGAGGAGGGGGACGGGTATGCGGGATTCATTAAATAGGGATGGTCATATTGACCATGCCCGTGGAGAGAAGTAATGATCATCGTAATGGGAAGAGACGTCACTGACGAGCAGATCGGCGCAGTGGTTAACAGACTGGAAGCGGCCGGCTTGAAGGCCAACATCTCGCGCGGCATCGAGCGCACCGTGATCGGCGCGATCGGCGATGAAAGTCCTCTGACCGAGGAAATGTTCACGCCGCTGCCCGGTGTCGAGTCGGCGATGCATATCGCCAAACAATACAAGATCGTGTCGCGCGAA
>DHIV01000007.1:1679-7751 GCA_002403995.1 Gallionella sp. UBA4737
CAATACAAGATCGTGTCGCGCGAATCGCACAAGGAAAATACCGTCATCAATATTGCCGGCCTGCAGTTGGGCGGCAACCAGATCCAGATCATCGCCGGACCGTGTTCGGTCGAGACTCAGGAGCAGATGGATCTGTCGGCCAGGTTCGTGCACGAAGCGGGTTGCCGCCTGATGCGCGGCGGCGCGTTCAAGCCGCGCACCAGCCCCTACACCTTTCAGGGCAAGGGCGTGGAGGGGCTGGACATGTTCCGCAAGGCGGCGAGTAAATACAAGCTGCCCATCGTCACCGAACTGATGGACGTGCGCATGCTGGATACCTTTCTCGAATATGACGTGGATGTGATCCAGATCGGCACGCGCAACATGCAGAACTTCGACCTGCTCAAGGAGGTCGGGCACATCAACAAGCCGGTGATCCTGAAGCGCGGCATGTCTGCGACCATTTCGGAATGGCTGATGGCGGCGGAATATATCGCGGCGGGCGGCAATCACAACATCATCTTCTGCGAGCGCGGCATTCGCACCTTCGAGACTTACTACCGCAACGTGCTGGACGTGACCGCGATCCCGGTGCTGAAAAAGGAAACCCATTTGCCGGTGATCGTCGATCCGTCGCACGCTGGCGGCAAGGCGTGGATGGTGGCATCCTTGTCGCAGGCCGCGATCGCCGCAGGCGCGGACGGACTGCTGGTCGAGATGCACCCAAACCCCTGCGAAGCATGGTGCGATGCGGATCAGGCGCTGACTCCGCAGGAATTGAAAAATTTGATGGTAACACTGGGCGGAATCGCCAAGGCGATAGGCCGCACGTTGTAGGGGCGGGTTTGAAACCCGCCCCTACGGGGGTATTCATGACACAACCGCAATTCAAAAAGATCGTCATCTTCGGCGTCGGCCTGATCGGCGGATCGTTCGCGCTGGCATTGCGCAAGGCGGGCGCGGTCGGTGAAGTGGTGGGCTTCGGGCGCAGCGCACAGACATTGGCGCATGCGCAGCAGCTCGGTGTCATCGATCGCATCGGCAAGGATGTGGCCGCAGAAGTCGCCGATGCCGATCTGGTGTTGCTGGCGACACCGGTCGGGCAGATGGCGGGGCTGATGGCGCGCATCGCGCCGCATCTCGGCGCGCGCACGCTGATCACTGACGGCGGCAGCACCAAGAGCGACGTGGTGCGCGAGGCTTATGCGCAACTGGGCAAAAAAGTCGCGCAGTTCGTGCCCGCGCATCCCATTGCGGGAGCAGAACAGAGCGGCGCGGCGGCGGCACGCACTGATCTTTACCAGTGGAAAAAGGTGGTGCTGACCCCGCTGCCGGAAAACAGCGCCGTGTCGGTGGATCGTGTGCGCCGCGCGTGGGAATTGTGCGGCGCCATGGTGAGCGAACTGACGCCGAAAGAGCACGACGAAATATTCGCCGTCGTGAGCCATTTGCCCCATTTGTTATCGTTCGCGCTGGTCCACGACATCGCGCAACGCGACAACCGCGACTTGTTGCTGTCTTTCGCCGCCGGCGGCTTCCGCGACTTCACCCGCATCGCCGCCAGTTCGCCGGAAATGTGGCGGGATATCTGTCTGGCGAATCGCGAGGCGCTGCTAAAAGAATTGCAGACTTACATCGCGGAATTGAATCAGATGAGTACCGCGCTTGCGGCAGGGGATGCGGCAGAACTCGAGCGGACTTTCCGCACCGCGCGCGAATTGCGTGCCGCTTGGACTTTAAAAGAAAAATAGCGATGGATAGTATTTCAACCAAACGGATCTGGTGGCTGGTGATTGCCGTTGCAGTGATCTGGTTCGCCAATCTCGAATACCGCAAGTTGATCAAGCCCGACGAGGGCCGCTATGCCGAGATCCCGCGCGAGATGGTGGTGAGCGGCGATTGGGTCACGCCGCGTTTGAACGACCTGAAGTATTTTGAGAAGCCGCCGCTGCAATACTGGGCGACTGCGACTGCTTATGAAGTTTTCGGCCAGCATCAATGGACTTCACGGCTGTGGACGGCGCTGACCGGTTTTGCCGGCATCCTGCTGGTGTGGTTCGCCGGGCTGCGTTTGTTCGGGCGCGAGGCGGCGAACTATGCCGCGATACTGCTGGGCAGCAGCATGCTGTATGCGTTGATGGCGCACATCAACACGCTGGACATGGGCGTCACGTTTTTTCTCACGCTGGGCATCGTTGGCTTGTTGATAGGGCAGACCGGAACAGACAAGAACAAACAGCGCAACTGGATGATATTGGCGTGGGCCGGTCTTGCCCTGGCCGTCTTGAGCAAAGGCTTGATGGGCCTGGTGCTGCCGGGAACCGCATTGTTCATTTACATGGTCGTGCAGCGCGATTTTTCCGTGCTCAAGCGCATGCACTGGTTGCCCGGACTGGCGGTGTTCCTGCTGATCACTGCGCCGTGGTTCTATCTGGTGATGAAGGCCAATCCGGAATTCTTCCAGAAGTTTTTCATTTACGAACACTACACGCGTTTCACCACCAAAGACCTGGGGCGCTATCAGCCCTGGTATTACTTCATCCCGATCCTGCTGCTGGGCATGTTGCCGTGGACGGTGCTGATGTTCGACACTTTGTTCAAGGCGTGGCGTGGCAACAAACTGTCGGGGAAATCCTTCAATGCCGCGCGCTTCCTGTTTGTCTGGACGGTGTTCATCTATCTGTTTTTCACCGTGTCGGGTTCCAAACTGCCGTCCTATCTGCTGCCGATGTTTCCGGCACTGGCACTGCTGATGGGCAAACAACTGGTTGAAATGAATGCACGCAGATTGTTCTGGCTGATCGCCCCGATCCTGCCGCTGACATTGCTGGGCCTGGGATTTGCGCCTTTTACCGCGCGGCTGGCGGACACGCCGCTGCAAGTGCAGGGATACAGTGCATATGTCAACTGGCTGGTGGCGGCAGCGCTGATCTGGTCGCTGGGTGTGATTGCCGCGCTGGTGTTGCTGCGCCGCCCGAATGCTGTCAAGGAGCGCAAGTTTGCGGCGGTGCTGGTGCTGGCGTTAAGCACCCTGCTGGCCGGGCAACTCGGCACATCCGGCTATAACACCATTGCGAGAGAGCGCTCTGCCTATTACATTGCCGAAGCGATCCGCCCTTACGTCAAGGCAGACGAACCGTTCTATTCGGTGGATACCTACGAACAGACCCTGCCGTTCTATCTGAAGCGCACCTTCACGCTGGTGCAGTTTCAGGATGAGATGGCATTCGGTATCATGCAGGAACCGCAGCGCTGGATACCGGACTACGCCAGCTTCGCAAAAGTCTGGCAGGCGCAACCGGCGGCGCTGGCGATCATGCCGGTAGAAACTTACAAGCGACTCAAGCAACTGGATTTTGCGATGAAGACCATTTATGAAGATCCGCAATATATTGTGGTGAGCAAACCATGATGATTCCTGGGCGTTTCAAATGAACCTGGTCAGCTTCGGCCTGATCTTCACCGGCGTGATGCTCAACGCCGCCGCGCAGATACTGATGAAGGCGGGCACCAATGCGATCGGTCATTTTGAATTCAGCATGGAGAACATCCTGCCCATCGGTTTGAAGCTTGCGACCGAGTGGCACATCGTCGTCGCGCTGTGTTGCTATGCGCTGAGCGTGGTCATCTGGATACTCGCGCTGTCGCGCGTGCCGGTCAGCATCGCTTTTCCGATGTTGTCGATGGCTTATGTGGTGAATGCGATCGCAGCCTGGTATCTGCTCGGCGAAGCCTTCAATCCGACCAAGCTGGTCGGCATGGGTGTGATCATTCTGGGTGTCATCATCATCTCGCGTGCCTGATGGTCATGGGGACGCCGCAGACCCTCCCGGTCGAAAAATATCTATTCCTGCTGGCGTGCCTGTTGTGCGGACTACCGATATGGCTACCCCAGTTCCCTCCGATGGTGGATCTGCCGCAGCACGCGGCCCAGGTGGCTTTGCTGCTGAACCTGGGAAAGCCCGGGTTCCCATTCTCTGACTTATTCCAGTTCAACCTGTTCACGCCTTACCTGCTCGGCTACGGGCTGATCGCTGCGTTCACCCCGATGCTGGGCATCGTCGCAGCCTGCAAATTGGTGATCTGGCTGGCGCTGGCGGCTTTTGCGATCTCCACGCGTTTTCTGCTGCGCGAGACAGGCGCAGACCCATACTGGGCATGGCTTGCCTTTCCGGTGCTGTACGGTTTTACCTACCAGTGGGGATTGCTGATCTTTTTGATCGCTGCCCCGATCGGGTTGGTGTTTCTCGCGCTGGTATGGCGCATGAAAGCGCAGCCCGACCTGCGCTCATCGCTGGCGATCACGCTGATGCTGTTCGCGCTGTTCTTCAGCCATGCGCTGATCCTCGGATTCTTCAGTCTGATCGCGCTGGCCTACTGGCTGTTTTCGGTCAGACGGTTACGGGACTTCATCAAATGTGCCTGGCCCATGGCGGCGATAGCACCTTTGATCGTGATCTGGTTTGTTCAGGCCAGCAAGCACCCGCTGAGCAATTTTCCGATCGGGTGGGACCTTTCCTGGTTCACGACCGGCGACTATTACTATTCCAACTTCGCCACCTGGGCAGATCAGGATAATCCCGACTGGGGGCGCATCAATGGTTTCATCCCGCGCCTGCTCGGTGTGCGGCCCCAGATATTTTTCACCTTGCTGGGCATTTTTATTTTTGTCCTTCCGTTCATATCGGGAGGACGCATCAGTAAATCGCGCGTGCGTTTGATCCCCGTGCTTGCCATCACTCTGGTTCTGCTGCTGCTGCCCACCCTGCTGTTCGGCAACATGTACACCTTCCAGCGCTTCACCTGGCTGGTCATGCCGCTTTATCTCGTCATGATAGACACACCCGTAAACGCAGGCTGGGCGCAACGCTACCTGCGCATGCTGGCTCCGGCGATCGCCTTTGGCTGGATAGGCTACATGGCTATCCATGCCGTGCAATTCAACAAGGACATGGAAGGATTTGATAACGTTGTTGCCAAGATGGAGCCCGGAAAACGCGCGCTCTCACTGGTTTTCAAGCGTGACGACAGCCACTCGATCGCTCCGGAATTCCTGCATTTCCCGGCCTGGTATGCGGCGCTCAAATCCGGAGTAAGCGATCCCAGCTTTGCGGTCACTTTCGTGCAGCCGGTCAGTTACAAACCGGAATACGTGCCCAAGGCGAAGTTCGAGGGTTTTGAATGGAACCCAGAATGGTTCAACTGGCAAAAATTTGATGGCCAGAAATACGATTACTTCGTTGCCCGCGCACCCGTGGATATGGGCGCCTATTTGTTCAAAACTTCACCGTGCGCGGTTGCCTTGGCAGCCCAGTCCGGACAATGGTGGCTGTACCAGAAAGACCCGAAGTGCCAATCCGGGCCTGCTCTATAATGACAAACAATGTGTGATATCCATTTTTAAAATGAAACGCGAAAAATCATGAACGATAAATTCCTTCCCTTTTCCAAACCCACGATAGACGAAGCCACCATCGCCTCGGTCGCGGACACGCTGCGCTCCGGCTGGATCACCAGCGGCCCCAAGGTGCAGGAATTCGAGAAACAGCTTTCCGCCTATTTCGGCGGCCGTCCGGTGCGCACTTTCAATTCCGGCACCTGCACGATGGAGATCGCGCTGCGCATCGCGGGCATCGGTGCGGGCGATGAAGTCATCACCACGCCGATCTCCTGGGTCGCCACCGCGAACGTGATAATCGAAGTCGGCGCAACGCCGGTGTTCGCCGACATCGACCCGGTCACGCGCAACATCGATCTGGACAAGCTTGAAGCCGCGATCACGCCGCGCACCAGGGCGGTCATCCCGGTGTATCTGGCGGGCAAGCCGGTGGACATGGACAGGCTGTATGCGATCGCGGCCAAGCACAAACTGCGCGTGATCGAAGATGCCGCGCAGGCGATCGGCTCGAGCTGGCGCGGCAAACCCATAGGCTCGTTCGGCGATTTCGTCTCGTTCAGCTTTCAGGCCAACAAAAACATCACCACCTCCGAAGGCGGTTGTCTGGTGCTGAACAATGCTGAAGAAGTTACGCTCGCGGAAAAATTCCGCTTGCAAGGCGTGACGCGCAGCGGCTGGGACGGCATCGAGGTGGA
>DHIV01000021.1 GCA_002403995.1 Gallionella sp. UBA4737
AGTCGAGCAACGCAGGGTACCGCGAAGCGGCGGCAAACCGGGGGCGCCTTCTTTGGGTTACCTTTCTTGGCAAGACAAGAAAGGTAACTAGCTGCCGGGCTACCCCCGGCGGTATTTGCATTCAGCCATACGGCGCAATGCCCGTTGGTTATCGCGCCCTACGCTTGCTCGTTCACACAAAGAGAAATAAACGGTATCCAATAATAAGAATCCAGGCACCGATTATGACTTTGGGAATAAATGTATTTGGTAGAAGCCAACTGATAGCGGGATTGCCAGGATACCCGCCGTCGAGCGGTAGAACATCTTCAATCTTATACCCACGCTCCTCAATACGCTTACGCCAAAGGCCCTTGAGGTACTGTCGTGAGTGGAAGCTGTTCTGTATCGCATGACCAAGCGAAAGAGCGATCAGTATACCCACGAGAGCAACAATTATTGTGGGAACCATGTATTCCTTTATCAGGGCGGACGCAGCGGTAAAAAGAATCCCTTGCATTACCATGAGCCAAGTAGTTCGGTGGTTTGTAACTTCATTCTCGTGACGAACCATAGCTCGCAGTGTCGCGCCGTACTCCTCATCTTTCTTCAGAATCTCGTCGGACATAGCCATTTGCGTGCCGCTTAACGTAATTTAGGCGTCGCGCACACCACATCCGCATTCTGCGCCCTATGCCGCAACGCATGATCCATCAACACCAGCGCCAACATCGCCTCGGCGATCGGTGTGGCGCGGATGCCGACGCACGGGTCGTGGCGGCCGTGCGTCTCGACCATCACCGGCTCGCCCTGCAGGTTGATCGAGCGGCGCGGGATGCGGATGCTGGAGGTGGGCTTGACCGCGAGGTGCGCGACGATGTGCTGCCCGGTGGAGATACCGCCGAGTATGCCGCCGGCGTTGTTCGACAAGAATCCCTGCGGGGTCATTTCGTCGCCGTGTTCGCTGCCATGCTGAGTGACGCTGGCGAAGCCCGCACCGATCTCGACGCCCTTCACCGCGTTGATGCTCATCAGCGCGTAGGCGATCTCGGCGTCGAGGCGGTCATACACCGGTTCGCCCCAACCCACCGGCACGTTCTCCGCCACCACGGTCAGCTTCGCGCCGATGGAATCGCCGGACTTGCGCAGCGCGTCCATGTAATCTTCCAGGGGCTGCACCACGCTGGCATCCGGCGCGAAGAACGGGTTGTCGTTGACCACGTCCCAACTCTTGAACGGGATCTCGATCTCGCCGATCTGCGTCAGGTAGCCGCGCACCACAACACCATATTTCTCGTTCAGCCATTTCTTGGCGATCGCGCCGGCCGCGACGCGCACCGCGGTCTCCCGCGCCGAGGCGCGTCCTGCACCACGATGATCGCGTATGCCGTATTTCTGCAGGTAGGTATAGTCGGCATGGCCGGGACGAAATGTTTCGGCGATGTTGCCGTAATCCTTGCTGCGCTGGTCTTCGTTGCGGATCAGCAGCGCGATCGGCGTGCCGGTGGTCTTGCCTTCGAACACGCCCGACAGGATCTCGACCGTGTCCGATTCGCGCCGCTGCGTGACATGGCGCGAGGTGCCGGGCTTGCGCCGGTCCAGGTCATGCTGGATGTCTGCCTCGCACAAAGCCAATCCCGGCGGGCAGCCGTCCACCACGCAGCCGAGCGCAGGGCCGTGCGATTCGCCGAACGAAGTCACCGTGAATAAGGTGCCGAGTGTGTTTCCAGACATGACCTATCCTTTAAGAAAGCAATTGCTCTCGCAAAAACAATGAGTGAAGTTTACCATAGCCGCCCTAACCCACCCCAACCCTCCCTTGTCAGAAAGGGAGCCAGCACTTCCCCTGACAAGGGGAGGCCGGGTGGGGTTAAGATGCTGTACGGCACACGCGTTTCCTAATATCACAGAGGACACACAATGAAAGCAATGCTGATGACAACCGCAGGCGGCCCGGAAGTGCTGACGCTGCAAAATATTGAAAAACCGGAACTGCCCTCGCCGCACCATCTGCGCGTCAAACTTTCCGCCGCGGGCATCAATCCGCTGGATGCCAAGCTGCGCGCCAAGCCGGTCTATTACCCCGACAAACTGCCCGCGATACTCGGTTGCGATGGCGCCGGCATCGTCGAAAAAACCGGCAGCGCGGTGACGCGCTTCAAGGAAGGCGATGCAGTGTATTTCTGCAACGGCGGCATCGGCGACGAACCGGGCTGTTATGCCGAATACACCACGCTGCACGAAGAATACTGCGCCGCAAGCCCGGCCAATCTTGGCTTGCAGGACAGCGCCGCACTGCCGCTGGTGCTAATCACGGTGTGGGAAGCGCTGATCGAGCGCGTCAACTTGCAATCAGGGCAGACCATCCTGATCCATGGCGGCGCAGGCGGCGTGGGACATCTCGCGGTGCAGCTTGCCAGACATCTCGGCGCACGCGTCGCCGTCACGGTCGGCGACGACAAGAAGGAAGGGCTGGCGCAAGGACTCGAGGCGGAAAAGATCATCCGCTACAAAGAGGAAGATTTCGTGGTGGATGTGGTGGACTGGTCGGGCGACAAAGGCGTGGACGTGGTGCTCGACACGGTGGGCGGCGAGACTTTCCTGCGCTCATTCAATGCGGCACGCATCGGCGGCAAGATCGTCACGCTGCTCTCCACCCCGCTGTCGCTGGAGAACGCGCAACTGGCGCGCATGCGCAATCTGTCGCTGTGTTACGAGATGATGCTCACCCCGCAGGTGATGAAGCTGCACGAAGAGCGCATCCGCCAGCGCAAGATACTCGAACAGGGCGCCAGGCTCGTCGAAGCCGGCACGCTCGGCGTGCTGGTCTCGTACGCGCTACCGCTAAGGGAAGCCGCCGAGGCGCATCGCCTGATCGAAAAGGGCGGCGTGTCGGGGAAAATAATATTGACGATGGACTAAACCTCCTCAGTCCGATTTGTTTGTAGGAGCGGGCCATGCCCGCGAACAATAAAGACAATCGCGGGCATGGCCCGCTCCTACGCGTTCTTGTCAACCCTCCCGGTTGCGCATGTGATCCGCCACCTTGGCAAAAGCGGCAGACAGCTCCTTGCGCAACGCGGCATCTTCCACCACTTCATCCAATGCCTGATTCATGCACAGCAGCCACTGGTCGCGCTCGGCGGACGAGATGGTGAACGGCAGATGACGGGCACGCAGCATCGGATGGCCGTATTGCTCGACATACAGTTGCGGGCCGCCCATCCAGCCGGTCAGGAATTTGTACAGCTTGTCTCTGGCATTCTGTAAATCTTCCGCGTGCAGTTTGCGGATGCCATAGGCCTCCGGCAACTCATCCATCAATTGATAGAAGCGCTGCACCAGCGCGCGAACCTTTTCGTCGCCGCCGATGCGCTCAAAATGGGTGAGCGATGATTTACCGATTTGCATATTCTTGTGCCTCTACCATTCCCGGAACGAAAACCCCAGCCCTGTCGTATTCTGGCGATGGTTATAGTCGATCAGGCTCTCGCCATAACCGGAACTCATCTGTATGTGCAAGCGCGCCGCGCTGCGGACATTTACCGGTGTCGCCCAATCGATCAGCATATAACCGCGGTTATTCGTCCTGCGCAGATTGTTGCGCGGCAGTACGGCGGCGCGGTGATGCATGCGATTATCCGCCATATGGCAGTAAAGGAAAGCGTGCCAGCACACGATAACTTGCCAGCCCGTCCCTGCTCACCGATTGCACCAGCGCGAAATCCTGTATCTGCCAGCGCACCGGATGCATCCCGGGCAATGGCGCATCGGTCCAGTGAGCGTTGCGCAACAGCGTGACGTGGGGTTTGTATTCACGCTGGTCGAATTTGAAACGATGCGCCGCCAGGCGTTGTTCCAGCGCGCCGGCCAGTTGCACAAGATGCGGCGGCACATGGCTGGGTGCGGCATACACGATATGGTTATGCCCCCAGTAACGCGCACCGTCTAAACACAACTCGAAATCTTCGGCGCTGACTTCCCGTGCGGCAAGCTGCAGCGCCTCCAGCCTGGACTGCTCAACATGGCCGATGAACACCAGCGTGTTGTGCAGGTTCTCACCGCGCATTGCGCGCCCGCCGCACAGGTGTTGCAAAGGCTGCTGCCATGCAGCCAGACTAGCGCGCTCAACGACAGTTGGCCACAGCGCGAAAAATACTTTTACGACAGAATGGCCGGGTTGAGGACTCATGGATCGATATTGTATTGCTGACTTGAGCTCAATGCGGAAACTTCAAAGTCGCAACCAAAGCAGCACGAAAATTGAATGTGGAATCGGCAGACTTTTACTTTGTTCCGGCGTGCGCGGGACGAAATGCCTTGCATAGCTCCGGGTCGGATTCCAGGTACGCGCCCTCTATCAGGTCGATGCAATACGGGATGGCCGGGAACACCGCACTTAGACAGTCGTCGATCGCGGAAGGTTTGCCGGGCAGATTGACGATCAGGCTCTTGCCTCGTATCCCGGCGGTCTGGCGCGACAGGATCGCAGTGGGCACGAATTTCAGCGAAGCGCTGCGCATCAGTTCGCCGAAGCCCGGCATCATCTTGCTGCATACCGCTTCGGTGGCTTCCGGCGTGACGTCGCGCAATGCCGGCCCGGTGCCGCCGGTGGTGACGATCAGGCAGCAGTTCTCCACATCGCTCAGCTCGCGCAATGCCGCTTCGATCTGCGGCTGCTCGTCGGGAATCACTTTCGCCACCGCCTGCCACGGGCTGGTCAGCACGCGCGTGAGCCAGGCGTGTATCGCCGGGCCGCCCTTGTCTTCGTATTCGCCGCGGCTGGCGCGGTCAGAGATCGTCAATATACCGATGCGTGCAATGCTCATGCCTATTCCTTATACCGATTCTAGATCAAACGTGCATTTTTGTAGATACTCTGTTCGAGGGCA
>DHIV01000131.1:0-4411 GCA_002403995.1 Gallionella sp. UBA4737
GTGGCGGGTCCTCGGTATGCCCTATGCTGCTTTGTAACCCACGTCGAAGCCAAGTCGTCCCCGTTGTGTTGATACGGTACAGATTGTAGCAGACTCAGAGGCTCAGATAGCGCAGAAGTTCCGTGGGGTGGTCTATGCTGCCGTGTGCGTTCCAGTTTTCGACAGACGCATCATCGCTGACATAGCCGTAGTTGGCGATGATGCCGGGCATTCCGGCAGCGTTGGCAGCCTGCATGTCGCGCAGGTCATCGCCGAGATACAGGCACTGCGCAGGGGTGACGCCGATGATCTCGCAGGCTTTGAGCAGCGGTTCCGGATGTGGTTTTGGATGGGTGCAGGTGTCCCCGCTGACCAGGCAGGCGGCGCGGTCGGCATAGCCCAGCGCTTGCATCAGCGGCACGGTGTAGCGGTGCGGTTTGTTGGTGACGATGCCCCACTTGATGCCGCGCTGTTCCAGTGCGGCGACCAACTGCGCGGTGTCACCGAACAGTTTCGTATGCACGCAGATGTTGCTGGCGTAGTAGTCGAGGAAGATGTCGCGCAGCGTGTCATAGTCGGAGTGTCCCGGCTCGATGTCGAAGCCGGTCTTGAGCAAACCGCGCGAGCCGTGCGAGGACTGCGGACGCAGCACTGCCAGGGGCAGCGGCGGCAGCTGGCGTGTGGCACGGACGTGGTTGAGCGCGGCAGCAAGGTCGGCAGCGGTGTCGGCGAAAGTGCCGTCGAGGTCGAACAGGGCAGCCTTGATCACCATCAGTCCTTGCGGCAGGCGACCATGTAGTTCACGTCAGTATCTTTGCCCAGGGTATAGATTTTGCTTAGCGGGTTGTAGCTCATGCCGATCAGGTCGACCAGGTTCAGTCCGGCATTGCGGCAGGACTGCGCGAGTTCGGAGGGCTTGATGAACTTGGCGTAATCATGCGTGCCGCGCGGCAGCATGTTCAATATGTATTCTGCGCCGATCACGGCAAGCAGATAGGATTTCGGATTACGGTTCAGCGTGGAAAAGAATGTCCATCCTCCCGGCTTGACCAGCTTGGCGCAAGCCGTGATCACGCTTTGCGGGTCGGGCACGTGTTCGAGCATTTCCAGACAGGTGACGACATCGTAGCGGGCGGGTTGTTCGGCTGCCAGATCTTCCACGGCGGTCTTGCGGTAGTCGACCTGTCTGCCGGATTCCAGCAGATGCAGTTTGGCAACCTGCAGGGCCTTATCGGACAGGTCTATGCCGGTAACGTTCGCGCCCAGTCCCGCCATGCTTTCTGACAAAATGCCGCCGCCGCAGCCGACATCCAGCACGGTCTTCCCGGCCAGGGACGCGTGGCGGTCGATGTAGCCCAGGCGCAGCGGGTTGATGTCGTGCAGCGGCTTGAATTCGCTGTTCGGATCCCACCACTTGTGCGCCAGTTGCGAGAATTTTTCCAGTTCGATTGGATCGGCGTTGGTCATGATGGTTAGCTGGATGCTGATTCCGATTCTGGATGTAAGCGTGCATTTATGTAGGGTGGGCTGCGCCCACCGGTTCAGGTTGTCGGGCCAGCTTTGCATAGCCATTCGGCTAAGTCACCAAAAGGCTTTGCATAGCCATCTGACTAAGTTGGCAAACTACGCCAACATAAGTCATTGGTTAACGGTGACATAAGTCGCTGGTTAAGCCCGACCTGCAACTGTTTTACTTTTGAAATTAGGGTGACTGTACCAAAACTAAACGCATTAGCCAAATACAAGGGCTGTCAGTCGGGTGGCTTCGGCTAGTATCGCTGTGCTAAAATGCGCGCTTTGTCACGCTCCAATTAGCCTGAGGTAAGAGTCAATCCATGGAACAGCAATTCGCCAAAGAAACACACCCCGTCAGTCTTGAAGAGGAGATGCGCAAGTCCTACCTGGACTATGCGATGAGCGTCATCGTGGGACGCGCGCTGCCGGATGTGCGCGACGGCCTGAAGCCGGTGCACCGCCGCGTGCTGTTCGCGATGCACGAGCTGTCCAACGACTGGAACAAGGCCTACAAGAAATCGGCGCGTATCGTCGGCGACGTGATCGGTAAGTACCATCCGCACGGCGATACCGCGGTATACGACACCATCGTGCGTATGGCGCAGGATTTTTCGCTGCGTTATCCGCTGGTGGACGGGCAGGGCAACTTCGGTTCGGTGGACGGCGACAACGCGGCGGCGATGCGTTACACCGAGATCCGCATGGCCAAGATCGCGCACGAACTGATTGCCGATCTGGACAAGGAAACGGTGGATTACGGGCCGAACTACGACGGCTCGGAACACGAGCCGCTGGTGTTCCCGTCACGCTTCCCCAACCTGCTGGTGAACGGCTCATCCGGTATCGCGGTGGGCATGGCGACCAACATCCCGCCGCACAATCTGGGCGAGGTGGTGGATGCGTGCCTTGCGCTGCTGAAGGACCCCGAGCTGGGTGTCGAGCAGCTGATCGAATATATCCCCGCGCCGGATTTCCCGACTGCGGGCTTCATCTATGGTCTGTCCGGGGTGAAGGAAGGCTATCGCACCGGCCGCGGCCGCGTGATCATGCGCGCGCGAACCCACTTCGAGGATATGGACAAGGCCGGTGGCCGCCAGGCCATCATCATCGACGAGCTGCCCTACCAGGTGAACAAGGCCAACCTGCTGATCAAGATCGGCGAGCTGGTGCGCGAGAAACGCCTGGAAGGCATTTCCGAGATACGCGACGAGTCGGACAAGTCCGGGATGCGCGCGGTGATCGAGTTGAAGCGCGGCGAGAACGCCGATGTGATACTCAACAAGCTGTACAAGGATACCCAGTTGCAGGACAGCTTCGGCATCAACATGGTCGCCATCGTCGACGGCCAGCCCAGGCTGCTCAACCTCAAGCAGGTGATCGATGCGTTCCTGCGCCATCGCCGCGAAGTCGTCACGCGCCGCACCATTTTCGAATTGCGCAAAGCGCGCGAACGCGGTCATATCCTGGAAGGGCTCGCGGTGGCGTTGTCCAATGTGGACGAGATCATCGCGCTGATCAAGGCTGCGGCAACTCCTGCCGATGCCAAGCGCGAACTGATGGCGCGCGGCTGGCGTTCGTCGCTGGTGGAAGACATGCTGAGCCGTGTCAGCGATGCGTCGCGCCCGGAAGGTCTGCTGCCCGAGTTCGGCCTGGTCGGCAAAGGCAAGACAGCCGGCTATCATTTATCGGACGCCCAGGCGCAGGCGATACTGGAACTGCGCCTGCAGCGCCTGACCGGGCTGGAGCAGGACAAGATCGTCGGCGAATACCGCGAAGTGATGGACAAGATCACCGACCTGCTCGATATCCTTGCCAGGCCTGAGCGTGTCACGCAGATCATTCATGACGAACTGGTCGCAGTGAAGACGCAGTTCGGCGACAAACGCCGCAGTGAGATCATCACGCATACCCAGGACATGAGCATGGAAGACCTGATCGCGCCGGAAGACGTGGTGGTCACGCTGTCGCACGGCGGCTACATGAAGGCGCAGCGCCTCGACGAGTACCGCGCGCAGAAGCGCGGCGGCCGCGGCAAACAGGCCACTGCGACCAAGGAAGACGATTTCATCGACAACCTGTTCATCGCGAACACGCACGATTACATCCTGTGCTTCTCCAATCGCGGCCGCGTGTATTGGCTCAAGGTCTATGAAGTGCCGCAGGGCAGCCGCATCTCGCGCGGCAAACCGATCGTGAACCTGCTGCCGCTGGAGGCGAACGAGAAGATCAACGCGATATTGCCGGTCAAGGAGTTCAGCGACGACAAGTTCATCTTCTTCGCCACCTCTGACGGCACGGTGAAGAAGACCGCGCTGTCGCAGTTCGCCAACCCGCGCACCAAGGGCATCATCGCGATCGCACTGGACGAGGGAGATTTCCTGATCGGCGTCGCGCTGACCGACGGCAAGCACGATGTGATGTTGTTCTCCGACGAGGGCAAGGCGGTGCGTTTCGACGAGAACGACGTGCGTTCCATGGGGCGCGATACGCGCGGTGTGCGCGGCATGAATCTGGCCAAGGGCGGCAAGGTGATCTCACTGCTGGTGGCTGAGAACGAGCAGCAAAGCGTGCTGACCGCGACCGAGAACGGTTACGGCAAACGCAGCCCTATTGTCGAGTACACCCGCCACGGGCGCGGTACGCAAGGCATGATCGCGATTAAGACCTCGGCGCGCAACGGCAAGGTGGTCGCGGCGACGCTGGTGAACACTGAAGACGAGATCATGCTGATCGGCACCAGCGGTGTGCTGATCCGCACCCGCGTCAAGGAGATACGCGAGATGGGCCGCACTGCTCAGGGTGTCACGCTGATGAATGTGGAGAAGGGCGACAAGCTGGCCGGTCTGAGCCGCATCGCCGAGCCGGAAGAAGAGGAAAGCCCAGAATAAGATACAAGATGCAAGATGCAAGATGCAAG
>DHIV01000131.1:4776-5023 GCA_002403995.1 Gallionella sp. UBA4737
AAGATGCAAGATGCAAGATGCAAGGGACAAGATTCGAACCGGAAGTTAGGCCATAGGTTTTACTTGAATCTTGCATCTTGTCTCTTGAACCTGTTTCATTAAAAACTTTGGAGCAAGCATGACGATCTACAACTTTAGCGCGGGTCCGGCAGTGTTGCCGAAAGAAGTGTTGCAGCAGGCACAGGCGGAATTGACCGACTGGCACGGCAGCGGCATGTCGGTAATGGAGATGTCGCATCGCGGCAAG
>DHIV01000131.1:5274-5429 GCA_002403995.1 Gallionella sp. UBA4737
TCGCGGCAAGGAATACATGGGCATCCAGGCGCAGGCCGAAGCCGACCTGCGCGAGCTGATGGGCATCCCGGCCAACTACAAGGCGCTGTTCCTGCAAGGCGGCGCCAGCCAGCAATTCGCTATGGTCCCGTTGAACCTGTTGCGCGGCAAGCTCT
>DHIV01000011.1 GCA_002403995.1 Gallionella sp. UBA4737
ACAACACACGCAGGCTGGTTATGTGATTTGCATAATAAATCATATCGGTTTAAACAATCAATTAGATTTATCGGTGTTCAAACCTTACATTGCCTCCGTGGACAGAAAACCACTCATTCAATCACTAAGGAGAACATCATGAAACGACCGGAGATAAAGACCGTCGCCAACCTCGAATCGGCATTTGCCGGCGAATCGATGGCGCACATCAAGTATCGCTACTTCGCGAAGATCGCGCGTGCGGCTGGCGACGAGGAAACGGCGCACATATTCGAGGAAACCGCCGACCAGGAAGTGCAGCACGCGTTTGGGCATCTCGACCTGCTTTACCCGAAAGAAACCATGACCCCGGCGCGTTGCCTGCAAATGGCGATAGAAGGCGAAACTTACGAATACACCGAGATGTACCCGGACTTCCTCAAAACGGCACAACAGGAAGGCAATGCCGCCGCCGCTGCGGAAATCAGCGAACAGATCGCCGAATCGAAGGAGCACGCCGGGCAATTCCAGGCGATGCTGCAAAAGGCTGCGAAGCGCTTTGCCGCATTGGCCAAGGTTGAAGAACGCCATGCCAATCAATATCGCGCCGTCTTGGCGAAAGTTTCATCTTAATTCAAGGAGAACATCATGAAAGTTTGGTAATGTGTGGTTTGTGGCTTTATCTACGACGAGGCCAAGGGTTTGCCGGAAGAGGGCATCAAGCCCGGCACGGCATGGGCGGATATACCCGAGAACTGGGCCTGTCCGGATTGCGGAGTGGCCAAGGCCGACTTCGATATGGTGCAGATCTGATTCGCAGGCAATTTGTGCGGGCTGCCATTTAGCTTGCAAAAAACTAAAGGTAAACCATGAAACCTATCGTAGTGTTGGGCAGCGGTTTGGCCGGTTACACGCTGGTGCGCGAGTTGCGCAAGCTGGATCGCAATGTGGCAATTACTTTGATAACGCGCGACAGCGCTGATTTTTATTCCAAGCCGATGTTGTCGAATGCGCTGGCGCAGGGCAAGACCGCCGAGTCTCTGGTCACAACTGCGGCGGCGGAGATGGCCAAACAACTGGGCATCACGCTGCTGCCACATACCGAAGTGATTGGCATGCGGCGCGAAAACAAGGAATTGCAGACCAGCGCGGGCGTGATCGAATCCGAAAAACTTCTGATGAGACCACTAGCCATTCGACTAGGCGAGCAAACAACACTCGCCAAGTCGCCGGTTATGGCCGGGCACCCGTACGGCCGCCTGGTGCTGGCGCTGGGCGCAGACCCGATACGCCTGCCGCTGCAAGGCGATGCGGCAGATGCGGTGGTGTCGGTGAACGATCTTGCGGACTACGCGAAATTTCGCGGTTTGCTTGAATCTGCGCAACAGGGGGTAAAACAGGTCGCAATCATCGGCGCGGGCCTGATCGGCTGCGAATTCGCCAATGATCTGGCCACTGCCGGATATGCGGTGACGGTGATAGATCCGGCCGCTTATCCGCTTTCCGGCCTGACGCCAGAACAGGCCGGAGGGCAGCTGCTGGCACCGCTGGCCAGCCTTGGCGTGACATGGCGGTTCGGTGTTGCGGTGAAAGCGGTAGATCGGGATACATCGGGCTATGCGCTGACGCTCACCGATGCATCGATCTTGTCAGCCGACGTGGTGTTGTCCGCGGTCGGTTTGCGGCCGCGCATCGAACTGGCGCGCAGTGCCGGACTCGCGGTGAACCGCGGCATCGTGGTGGACGCGCAATTGCGCAGCAGCGACCCGGATATTTACGCGCTGGGCGATTGCGCCGAGATCGAAGGGCGGGTGTTGCCTTACGTTTTGCCCATCATGCATGCGGCGCGCGCATTGGCGCGCGTGCTGGCGGGTGAAGATGCGCGGGTGGAATTTCCCGCGATGCCGGTCGTGGTCAAAACGCCCGCCCATCCTGTCGCGGTGCTTCCGGTGGCGCGCGATGCGATCGGCGCATGGCGCGTTCTGGCAAACGGCCGTGGCATCAAGTTTGGCTTTTTCGATGCTCAGGATCAGCTGCGCGGTTTCGCGCTCACCGGAGAGTACGCTACCGAACGCAACGCAATGGCCAGACAATTGGGGTGATCGGGACCGGGGCAAAACTGCACCCCGGCCTTGACTCACTAAACGAAACCAATTTCAGGTTTTAGCCAAGCTGGATGGGCACGAACATCTTGTTGTCCCCCCTCAATACCAGCAGTGCCACGTTCTTGCCGTGCTTGGCCACCAGGGAATGCAACTTTTCGGCGCTGCCCACTTTTTCTCCATTCACGGACAAAATCACATCGCCGGACTGGATACCTGCCTTGGCAGCGGGCCCATCTGTGACGTCCTCCACCAGCAAACCCTCGGCAACCTCTGCTTGCTTGCGCTCGTCCGGTGAAAGAGGACGCACGGCCAGGCCCAACCCGCCCTGCGCACCCTTGACGGATTTTTCCTCATTGCCGGCGACTTTCATTTCTCCCACATCCACCGACACTTCCCTGATCTTGCCGCCATGCCAGATTTCCACTTTGGCGGTTTCGCCCGGAGTGATATCGGCGACCATAGATGGCAGATCCCGGGAACTGTTAATCTCCTTGCCGTTGAATTTGAGGATCACATCGCCCGACTCGATACCGGCCTTTTCAGCAGGGCTGCCTTTTTCAACTGAACTCACCAGCGCGCCGGCAGGCTTGGCCAGACCGAAAGAATTGGCCAGATCCTGGTTGACTTCCTGGATCAGGACGCCGAGCCGCCCCCTGCTCACCTTGCCGTGATCGAGCAGTTGTTTTTCCACTTTCATGGCCACGTCGATGGGAATGGAAAATGACAGGCCCTGATAGCCGCCGCTCTGGCTGTATATCTGCGAATTGATGCCGATCACTTCCCCGTTCAGATCGAACAGCGGGCCGCCCGAGTTGCCCGGGTTGATCGCTACGTCGGTCTGCAGAAACGGCACATAATTATCATCGGGCAAGGAACGCGATTTTGCCGAAACGATTCCCGCCGTCACACTGTTCTCGAACCCGAACGGCGAGCCGATGGCCACCACCCATTCGCCCACGCGGACCTGCTGAGGATCGCCAATCTTGACATACGGCAAGTCACTCGCCTTGATCTTCAGCACGGCGACATCTGAAGGTTTGTCCAGACCGATGACTTTTGCCTTGAACTCCCTTTTGTCGGTGAGCTTGACGATCACCTCATCGGCATCCGCCACGACATGCGCATTGGTGAGGATCACGCCGTCAGGACTGACGATGAAACCGGAACCGAGGCCATGGGTGGGCACATTGTTTTGCGGGGCGGGAGCCTGAAAATGACGAAAGAATTCATAGAATGGATCGCTCGGATCTACCTGCGGAAAACCCTGAATACCGGAAAGCCCGGTTTTGACGGTACCCGAGACACTGATATTGACCACAGCCGGACCCTGCTGGGCGGCAATTTGTTCAAAATCCGGCAACGTAATGGCAGGCTTTTGCACTGCTTCATTTGGTGCAGCGGACGCACTCGCGGTCACATTTGTATTGGCGCTGGCATCCTTCACGGAAGGGATGCTCCGATAAATGTAGCTTCCCGCCATGGCCGCAGTGATAACCAAAGCAAAGGCTCCATACTTGGCAAACTTCGGCAATATGTTCGATTTCATTTTCCAACTCCTTATGCAAAAAGATCTTGACCGTTATCCATCCCAGGGGGAAACCACCTATATCAAGGATAACCGCTAAGGCTGGGTTTGTTATTTTTATCGCTGGAAAGTTCGGGTGAAATTGCAACAAATTGTTACCCGCAAGCGATGTTGATAGTGATTCTTGCAATCACACCCGGTTAACTGCGCACCAGATTATCCAGTGCGATGCCTGCAAACACTGCCGCACCGAACCAGTTGTTGTGCAAAAATGCTTTGAAGCATTTTTCGCGATCCCTGTTTTTGATCAGCGTGTAGTGATACAGCGCAATGCCCGCCGCGAACGCTAGTCCTGCGTAATATACCCGGCCCAGCCCGGCCATCTGTCCCGCCCACGCCAGCAAACCCAGCGTGATCGCGTAGCAGACCATCACCGCCGCGACATCGTATTTGCCGAACCACAATGCAGCTGAGTGGATGCCGAGATGGATGTCGTCGTCCTGGTCCACCATCGCGTATTCCGTGTCATAGGCGATCGCCCAGAACACATTGGCAACGAGCAGCAGCCACGCCACTGGCGGCACGCTGCCCAGCTGCGCGGCGAACGCCATCGGGATGCCGAAGCCGAACGCAATGCCGAGATAGGCTTGCGGAATGGCAAGGAAACGTTTGGTGAACGGATAACTGGCAGCGAGGAATACTGCCGGGACAGAAAGCAGCAGCGTCAATGTATTCAGCGGCAGTATCAACAGCAAGGCGATAAGCGCGAGGATCGCCGCCAGCCAGACCGCCTCGCGCGGGGCGATGCGTCCGCTGGTGACCGGACGCTCGCGGGTACGCTGCACATGCCTGTCGAAACCGCGATCCGCATAGTCGTTGATCGCACATCCTGCGGAGCGCATCAACACCGTGCCCAGCACAAAGATCAGCACGATGTGCCATGGCGGATGTCCCGCACCGGCGATCCACACGCCCCACAACGTCGGCCACAGCAACAGCAGGATACCGATAGGCCGGTTCAATCGGGTGAGTTGCAGGTACAGCAATAGGCGCTCTGCGAGAGTCATTTCCTTATTGAAGATAAAAATCCATTATCCAGTTCCCGTCCCTCATAAATCCCCTCATGAATCATGGCCCGGAGGATTGCAAAAAATCTACGGTTTCCAATGGCCAGGTCCCCCTGGCCAATTGCAATAATTTATTGAAAATCCCGGTCTTGTGCACGACAAGTTCCTTGCTGGCAAGCTGATCGAATCGCGCCGGCTCCAAATGCAACTGTTGTTCCTGATCGCGCCTGACAAGCAGATGATAACTTCCCTTGAGCTGCAAAAGCGATTCGGCATTGTCTATCGCACGGCAGGGTGCTTCGCTATAAAGAGCCAACTCTCTCGCCACTTCGGGCATCTGATAGACATAGATCGGCATACCGGGTTGCCTGCCGAATATCTTGGCAGCATTATGAGCCACGCCGTATTGCGTAAAAGTTAACGCAGTCATTAACGACAAAAATACATAAAGCAGGTTGATTGCTGCAACGGAGTACAAGACAGCCCTGAAGTTAAATGATTCCGCTCTTGTTGCGTAGCAGTAACACATCAAGCCGATCAAGATCACGGCTATCACAGACAACAGCGTGAAGTTCATCACATAAATACTCAGTGCAATCGCCAGCAGGGCGAGCAGGCAAATCAAGCCCAACTGTGCGATGAACAGTCGGCGGCTGATGTCCGAGGCGATCAAGAAACGCGCGCAGAGTATCGCTGCAAACGGAAAGATGATGTCTGTGTAGTAATCAAACTGAAACCGGCTGGCACTGAACATCAAGAATGTGAAACAAAACGCGCCTGCCAGGAAAATAAACGCGGTGCGCTCGGATGAAACAGCTCTGCCAAATGTCTTGAAATTTGCGCAGGCAGCCGCGAAAAAAATGAGGGTCCAGGGCAGGAAAGCCCACAAAAACACCAGCACAAAATAAAGCGGATGGCCGTTACGGTTCTGTATCGGCCCGGTATTAAAGAAACGTCCGAACTGGCTATCCCAAAAAAAGAATTTGAAGCTGGAGATCGGCTGTTCCAGTCCCGCGCTTTCTGTGTGCTGATTGAACTGCAAGTGCAGTGCAACCAGCTCCGGCGCGACAAACAGCAAGGACAGAATCAATGCTGCCAGCCATTTGATACTGAACAGCTTTGTCCATTGCCTTTGGTATAACCATAAACACACCAGGCCGCTGGAAATCGTGAACAACGTAAAAATGCCCTTGGTCATGATGGCCATGGCGGTGAACAGCGCGCCCAGCAACAGATATTTAACGCGGAATCGCGCGTCATAGCGCAGCCAGTAATAGCAGGCCGGCATGATTTGACCGGCCAGATAAGTTTCTGCCTTGACTTCAATACTGGCATCCATCAGATTGAAAATCGACACATATATCAATACCGCCAGCGCTGCGGTCTGCTTGTCATAAAGCAACCTGGCTACACGATAGGTGTAATAAGCGCCGATGAGATGGAAAATAAAGCCCGGCAAGATGTAAGTGAACGCGCTGACCCCGCCCAATTTGAAGAATAACGCCGTGATCCAGAACGGCAGATGGGGTTTGTCCAGCCAATCATGGCCATCCAGCACCAGGCGGGCCCAGTCATGGCTTTGCACGATATGCTGCGAGAGTGCCGCGTAGGTGACCGCATCGCCGCTATTGATGACAGGAGAAAACATCGCCGCGGCATTGATCAATACCGTGATGCAGCTTGCCCAGAGCAGATGCTTTTGAAAATTCATAAAGATGTAAGCATGATCATGCTGGAGGAAAAGTGTGGCTCGCTCCCGATGATAAACCTGGAGGAGCAAGCGACTTCCCCCTCCCGCAAGCGGGAGAAGGTTTCAGACATGCAGGTAGTCATGTTTATTTGCCATCCAGCGTTGCAAATGCGCCCGCGCCGCTTCGGGAAAATCGCGCAGCAGTTCATCGGCGGCCTGCCGCGCGTGATTCAACAGATCCTCATCCGCGCTGATGTCGGCGAAGCGCAGCATCGCGACGCCGCTTTGCCGCGCGCCGAGCAACTCACCCGGACCGCGCAATTGCAAATCATGCTGCGCGATCGCGAAGCCGTCGGTACTCTCGAAGATGATCTTCAGGCGCGCCCGTGCCAGTTCGGAAAGCGGTTGCTGGTACAGCAGGATGCACAGGCTTTGCGCCGCGCCGCGCCCCACCCTGCCGCGCAACTGGTGCAGTTGCGCCAGCCCCATGCGTTCGGCGTGGTCGATCACCATCAGGCTGGCGTTCGGCACATCCACGCCGACTTCGATGACCGTGGTGGCGACCAGCAGTTGCAATTCTCCCGCCTTGAACGCGGCCATCACTTGCGCCTTTTCTGCATTGTCCAGTTTGCCGTGCACCAGGCCGACACGCAGCTCCGGGAATGTTTGCGTGAGGAGTTGAAACGTCTCCAGCGCGGTTTGCAACTGCAGGGTCTCCGATTCATCGATCAACGGGCACACCCAGTAGGCCTGCTGGCCTGCCATACAAGCGGCGCGCACCCGATCTATCACCTCGTTGCGGCGTTCATCGCTGACCAGCTTGGTGATCACCGGCGTGCGTCCCGGCGGCAATTCATCGATCACCGACACATCCAGGTCTGCGTAGTAGCTCATCGCTAATGTTCTTGGAATGGGTGTCGCACTCATCATCAGCTGATGCGGCTCATTCGAATTCGATTTCACCGGTACATCTGTTTTTGCAACCTTGCCCTTGTTACGCAGAGCCAGCCGTTGCTGCACGCCGAACTTGTGCTGCTCATCGACGATCGCCAGACCGAGCTTGTAAAACTCGATCTGCTGCTGGAACAGCGCGTGTGTTCCGATCGCAAGCAGCGTTTCGCCGGACGCGATGCGTTCTGCGGCAAGTTGTTTTTCCTTTTTCTTCAGGCTGCCGGACAGCCATACCGGGGTGATGCCGAACGGTTCGAGCCAGTCGCGCAGCTTGAGGTAATGCTGCTCGGCGAGGATCTCGGTCGGCGCCATCAGCGCGGCCTGGTAGCCGTTCTCGATCGCCTGCAGCGCGGCCAATGCCGCGACGATGGTCTTGCCGCTGCCGACATCGCCGAGCAGCAGGCGCTGCATCGGATGCGGCTGCGCGAGGTCGCGGCTGATCTCGGCAAAGGTGCGCTGCTGTGCTTTGGTCAGCGCGAACGGCAGGTCTTTGATCAGGCGGACGGTGAGTTTTCCTTGCGCTGCCAGCTTGGGCGCAATGCGCTTGCCGCGTTCGCGGTGATGCACGCGCATCGACAATTGCTGCGCCAGCAGCTCGTCGAATTTGATGCGCCGCCAGGCGGAATGGGTGCGTTCTTCCAAAGAACTGGCGGAAATGTCCGGTGACGGGTTGTGCAGCAACTGGACGCTTTCCGCGAAACCCGCCAGATGCAGCCTTTGCAACAGCGCGTCCGGCAGCGTGTCACTCAACGGCAAAGTTTCCAGCGCGTTGCCTATCAACTTGCGCAAGATGAGCTGCGCCAGCCCCGCCGTAGTCGGATAGACCGGCGTGAGACTCTGCTGCAGCGGCGTATCGTCATCCACCGCGCGGCATTTCGGGTGCACCATCTCCAGCCCGTAGTGGCCCATGCGCGCTTCGCCGACCGCGCGGATCTGCTTGCCGACCGCAAGTTGTTTCTGCTGGCTGGGATAGAAATTCAAAAAACGCAGATACAGCTCGCCGCTGCTGTCCTCCATGCGGCAAACCAGGGTGCGGCGCGGACGGAAAGCGATTTCGCTGTGGATGATCATTCCCTGAACCTGCACCGTTTCGCCCGCCTGCACGGTGGCGATCGGCGCGAGATGGGTCTCGTCCTCATAGCGCAGCGGCAGATGCAACAGCAGGTCGGCGCGGTGATGGATGCCGAGCTTGGCAAGTTTGGCCAGCGTGACAGGTGAGATTTTTGCGGGAGCGTTCAATTCGCGTTCTTTACGATATGGTTCAGCCCAGTGTAGGGCGCAATAACCAACGGGCATTGCGCCGCATGTTAGCACCAAACTCCAGGGCGCAAATTAATCACCACACCGTAAAATCACCATCGTCTTCGCCCGGATGCCAGGCGCAACGGCAATTCTGAAATGGCGGCGATGTCACGGAGGAAACCATCCGGCGCAATACCCGTTGGTTATTGCGCCCTACATCTCTGATTGGTTGTTATGGGTTGACTGTGACTAAAAGCAGCTCTTTGCGTGCGCCTCCAGAAATTCAAAGTTCTAAGTGAGACAAGGCGCGAAATAAATTTTATTGCGCCGCATATAATTAATATGCAAGCGATAAAATTTATTAAGTAACGCCGTATCACGACGAAATTTGGATTTATGGAGATGCACCTAATCCTGAACCACCAGAACCCCATCCATCTCCACCAGCGCGCCGCGCGGCAGCGCGGCCACGCCCACTGCGGCACGCGCCGGATAGGGCTGGCGGAAATAGCCGGCCATGATCTCGTTAACCTTGGCGAAGTGGCCGAGGTCGGTGAGGTATACGTTCAGCTTGACCAGATCGTTGAAACTGCTGTCAGCGGCGCTGGATACCGCGCGCAGATTCTGGAACACGCGATGGATCTGTGCCTCGATGCCCTCCGCCAGTTGCGAGGTGCCCGGGTCGAGTCCGATCTGGCCGGACAGGTAGACCGTGTCGCCGACGCGCACCGCTTGCGAATAGGTGCCGATCGCGGCAGGCGCATCGGGAGTCTGTATGATTTTTTTGTTTGCCATGTTTTGCTCCTGAAATGGGAATCCGCATTTATGCGGCGGGTACGATTTTGTAGGGCGGGCTATGCCCGCCGGATTTTATGTTGTCGGGCAAGCTATGCATAGCCATTCGGCTAAGTCACCAAAAGACAGTGACCTAAGCCGCTGGTTAAGCCCGACCTACTTGACTCCACCCTGATGAAACTACTGTTGTAATTATAGCCGCTCAGGTGATTACCGTCGGTTTCTCGCGCCCAGTGCGTTTGCGCAACTCTGAAATCTGCAATGCAATGCTGATCAGCGCCGCAAGCGCTTCCTGTGCGTCGAGGTGATGTCTGGAAACGTCAGGTTCAAAACTTTCCAGATAGATGCGCAGCGTCGCGCCCCCGGTGCCGGTGCCGGACAGGCGGAACACGATGCGCGAACCGTCGGTGAAGATGATGCGCACGCCCTGGCCGGTGCTGACGCTGCCATCCACCGGGTCGGTGTAACTGAAGTCGTCGCACAGCTTCACTTGCAGATGCCCGAACTGCGCGCCCTGCAACTCCGCAAAACTGTCATGCAGCAGTTTCATCACGCCGTTCGCCGCATCGGCAGGTATGTCTTCGTAATCGTGGCGCGAATACACGTTGCGCCCGAAGCGTGCCCAATGCTCCCTCACAATCGTTTCCACAGATAGTTTGCGAATCGCGAGTATGTTCAGCCAGAACAGCACCGCCCACAGACCGTCTTTTTCGCGGATGTGATCGGAGCCGGTGCCGAAACTTTCTTCTCCGCACAGCGTCACCTTGCCCGCGTCCATCAGGTTGCCGAAAAACTTCCAGCCGGTCGGCGTCTCGTAACAAGGGATGCCGAGCGCCCTGGCCACGCGATCCGCCGCCGCGCTGGTCGGCATCGAGCGCGCGATGCCCGCCAGGCCTTGCTGGTAGCCCGGCACCAGATGCGCGTTCGCGGCGAGTATCGCGAGACTGTCGGAAGGCGTGACAAAAAAACGCCTGCCCAGGATCATGTTGCGGTCGCCGTCACCGTCCGAGGCTGCGCCGAAATCCGGCGCGCCGTCACCGTACAAAATCTCGACCAGTTCATGCGCGTAAGTCAGGTTGGGATCGGGGTGGCCGCCGCCGAAATCCGGCAGCGGCACCGCGTTCATCACGCTGTCCGCCGGTGCGGCCACGACACGGTGCGGCGGAGCCGACGGGTGCGGGAGTGGCCGCATCGCACCTTCTCCCGCAAACGGCTGGCTTCGCCAGTAACGTGTCGAAGGAGCGCCCAGACGATTAACAAGAATCTCGCGCGCATACGGGCCGGTGACCGCGTGCATCGCATCGAACTTGATCCTAAAGCCGCTGTTCAATAGTGCACGGATCGCCGCGAAGTCGAACAGCGATTCCATCAGCTCGGCGTAAGCTTCTACCGGGTCGATCACCGACACCGTCATGTCGCCGATCAGGTAATCGCCCGTCCTGTCTAGTTCCACATCGGCTGCTTCGGCTATCCGGTATTGCGCGATCTGCTTGCTTGCCGCGAAGATCGCATCGGTGATCTTCTCCGGCGCGGGGCCGCCGTTGGCGGTGTTGTACTTGATGCCGAAATCCCCGTCCGGTCCGCCCGGATTGTGGCTGGCGGACAGGATGATGCCGCCGTGGGTGCGGTATTTGCGGATCAGGCAGGAGGCCGCGGGAGTGGAGAGTATCCCGCCCTTGCCGACCAGCACGCGCCAGAACCCGTTGGCCGCCGCCATTTTCAGGATGATCTGGACCGCCTCGCGGTTGTAATAGCGTCCGTCCCCGCCCAGCACCAGCGTCGCGTCTTTCGGCACTGCTATGGTATCGAAGATGGACTGCACGAAATTTTCCAGGTAGTGCGCTTGCTGAAACACCGGCACACGCTTGCGCAAACCGGAAGTCCCGGGCTTTTGATCTTGAAAAGGGGTGGTGACGTGCGTATGGATCTGCATCGTTGTCTGGAATTCGTTGTTATTTCATCGGCATTTTAGCACCGCCGAACCGGGATTAAGCCTAATGGGCCGCGAATGGGCTGCGATCCTGAATGACCTCCAGGAGTTCTTAAAGACCTATTGACTGCCCAGCACCCCAAGATTACATTCAAGCCTGTAGCGAGATGGAATCCAAAATATCTAACTCAACAGGGCCTTTGAAATGAAAAATATTGCAGCGATTATCGTAGCACTCGCCTTGATCCCGGCAATCGCATCAGCATCGCAGGATACTGATGCGATCAATGCCAAGGCGGCTGCCGCAGCTTCTGCCCGGATGGCAGGGGGCCATATTTACCTGGTGAACGGCGATGTTTTTGTCGCCCAGGGCAATAACCCTGCGCATCGGGTGACCAATAATGAAGCCATCGTTTCCAATACGCTGGTCAATACCGGCAAGAACAGCTCTGCCCTGCTGAGATTCGATGACGGCGAGGTCGTCACGATGCAATCCAACTCCACTTTCCGGGTGCGCGAATACCGCTACGACGCCAAAAAGATCGAGGATAGCAATATCGTTTTCTCGATGCTCAAGGGCGGAATGCGTTTCATCACCGGGCTGATCGGCCAACGAAATAAACAGGCGTTCAGGCTGTCTGCCCCGAACGCGACCATCGGGATACGCGGCACGGAGTTCATGGTAGCCATGGCGGACAAATCGATGTACAGCCAGGTGCTGACGGGAAAGATCACCATGACGAATGCTGCCGGCATGCAGGTTGTCGGCGCAGGCCAGTCTGCCGTCGTGACATCTTCCGCCGCCCTGGCTTCATTGGTCTCTCCGTTGGCAGTACCCGCAGGCATCTTCAGTGAACTGCAATCCATACCGGTTGATCCATCAGCAATTTCTGCACCTGCATCCACGCCTGCACCGGCTGCCACAACTGGTGCGGCCGGAGCTGGCGCGGCGGTTGCCGGGACTTCGATAGGCGTTGCGGGCGGTGCTTTGGCGGGTATGGCGGGCAGTGATTCAGGTTCTGCCCAAGCCACCCCCGAGGCAACCACCCCCGTAGCCAGCCCGGAAGAATCGCCCGAGCCCGCCAAACAGCCTGAAGAAAAGGAAATGGAAGCTGACAACAGTCGTTCCGGCGTGGGCGTGACCGGCAAGATCGGCACGCTGGGCTACGGCGTCGAGTTGAATGTGGGCTTCTCCGACAGCTTCGGGGCCAGACTCGGTTATAACGCCTTCACTTACAAATATAATACCAGCGCCAGTTCGGTGAATTATGACTTCAAGTTGCAACTGAGGACGATCAGCATACTGGGGGATTGGTATCCGTTTGAAGGCGGTTTCCGCACCAGTGGCGGACTGGTGTACAACGACAACCAGGTCGGTTTGGACGGCCTTCCGACAGCAGGTACTTACACCATCAACGGCACGACTTACTCCTCTACCGACATCGGTTCGCTGAAAGGCGCGATGTCATTCGGTAATGTTTCGCCATACCTCGGGATAGGTTGGGGTAATCCGGTGGCAAAGGACAAGGGCTGGGGCATGGTTTCGGATATCGGCGTTCTGTTCCAGGGTTCACCCAGGACCAATCTGGTGGCCACTTGCGGCGCCGCAATAGTCGGCTCGCCGACTTGCACGCAACTGCAAAACGATGCCGCGGCGGAAAACACCAAGCTGCAGGACGATCTGAAACGATTCAAATGGTGGCCGGTGATTTCGATCGGCATTTCCTATCAGTGGTAAGCGTCAATTCCCGGATTGGCTAATGGCCAGCATGCACCCAAACCCCTCTATGCCCCTTCGCAAGCTCTCCCCCTTATCAGGGGGGGCCGAGTCCGCTCCTCCCCTGACAAGGGGAGGTTGGGAGGGGTTAAGGCTAATGGTCAATCCGGTAAAATATCGGGTAGATCAACACGATGAAGGACGGGGAAACCCGCCCTTTTTATGCTGCCCCGCAGCCACGATGCGCGAGCAAAATTCCCCAAACTTTTCAATTCCTGCAATAATCGCGGGGGTGAATGAATAATATTGAAACAAGGACTGTGGAATGACGAATCAAGATGAGTTGAAGCGCGCAGTTGCCAGGGCCGCGATCGAGTATGTGCCGTTCGATTGTATCGTCGGCGTGGGCACCGGATCCACCGCCAATTTTTTCATCGATGAACTGGCCAAGATCAAGCACAAGATACGCGGCGCGGTCGCCAGCTCCGAAGCTTCGGCAAAGCGCCTGATGGGGCACGGCATCGAGGTGTTGCCGCTCAATGATGCAGGCAGCCTGCAGGTGTATGTAGATGGAGCGGATGAGATCACGCGCCATCTGCACATGATCAAGGGCGGCGGCGGCGCGCTGACACGCGAGAAGATCGTCGCGGCAGCCAGCAAGAAATTCATCTGCGTATGCGATGCCAGCAAGCTGGTGGATGTGCTGGGCAAGTTCCCGTTGCCGGTAGAAGTGATTCCGATGGCG
>DHIV01000073.1:0-696 GCA_002403995.1 Gallionella sp. UBA4737
AAATAACTGCTGCGCACCATCGGCCCGCAGGCGGCATGGCTGAAGCCCATCTCCTTGGCGGCCTGCTCGAACATCGTGAATGCTTCCAGCGGCGCATAGCGCAGCACCGGCAAATGCCCGTCGGAAGGTTGCAGGTATTGGCCGATGGTGAGCATGTTCACATCGTGCGCACGCAGGTCGCGCATCACTTCCAGCACCTCCTCATCGGTCTCGCCCAGGCCCAGCATCAGGCCGGATTTGGTCGGGATGTGCGGAAAGCGCGCCTTGAAATCCTTGAGCAGTTTCAGCGAGTGCACATAGTCCGCGCCGGGACGCGCCAGCTTGTACAGACGCGGCACGGTTTCCAGATTGTGGTTCAGCACGTCGGGCAGGCTGGCGGAAAGTGCATCCAGCGCCTCTTCCAGTCGGCCGCGAAAATCCGGCACCAGGATCTCCAGGCGCGTCGCGGGCGAACTGGCGCGGATTGCGCTCAGGCAATCGGCAAAATGCTGCGCGCCGCCGTCGCGCAAGTCGTCCCGATCCACGCTGGTGATGACCACATATTTCAGCTTGAGCAGGCTGATCGAGCGCGCCAGATTAGCCGGTTCGTTCACATCCGGCGCCAGCGGTTTGCCGTGCGCTACATCGCAGAACGGACAGCGCCGCGTGCATAGGTCGCCGAGGATCATGAAAGTCGCGGTGCCCTTGCCGAAGCAC
>DHIV01000073.1:849-11749 GCA_002403995.1 Gallionella sp. UBA4737
GTGCCCTTGCCGAAGCACTCGCCGATGTTCGGACAGGATGCTTCCTCGCACACGGTATGCAGATTGTGCTCGCGCAGCATCCGCTTCACGTCGTGATAGCCCTGGCCGCTGCCGGACTTCACGCGTATCCATTCCGGCTTGCGCAGGCGTTCCTGCAGCGGCACGATCTTGATTGGATTGCGCGATGTTTTGGCGTGGCTGGTTTGTTTCTCGATGTTGCTCATAAATACCTTTGGGTTTTGTCAGGAGATTACTTCCAGCGCTACATTTTAATTTTACAGGTTTATGAGTGTGCGTAGGACAATGGAGAAGTGTAGTGCCATGACTGCGGTGACACTCGTCGGAAATCACCAGATCGAAATAGCCCGGTGAGTAATCGCCATAGATATTCACCATGCTTTGCAGCGTGGTGATGGTGATCAGTTTTTCATCCTGAAAGCGTCGCCCGGCACGCAACACGTAACAGGGATAATCCGGCAAATGTTCAGTGAAGGCATCCTCGGTTTGTTTCGCAAGCGGGATGCGATCCACCAGGAACAGCACGCGGGTGATGGCGTTGGCTTCGAACAGTCGCTTGATAAATGCAGCTGCGGTGCGGGTCTTGCCCGTGCCGGTTGCCATTTCGACCAACAACTTGCGGCGGCCCTGCAAAATTTCTTCGCACAGAATTTGAATGCAGGTCAGCTGGTAATCGCGGCCAGCAATTCGCGTGTCTGTTTCCACGCTCAACAAGTCGCGCTTCACTTGTCGTGTGGCGAAGCGGCGTTCCAGATCATCCTGCTTGAAGAAGGTTTTTACCGGATGAGGATAAGCGGCGCTTTGCCATTCCCAGAAACGCACTTCGTTACCGTTGGTGAGGAAGATGTAGGGGATGTTTAACTGCCTGGCGTAATTTTTCGCTTGCTCGGCAGCATCGCCCGGATTCACCGAAAAACGCTTGGCCTCGACGACCGCCATTGCCCGGCCATGACGGTCGCACAGCACATAGTCGGCTCGCGTACCGTCATCGCAACTCACCTCATAGCGCACCGCGTTCTGGTCTTGGGTATCCCAGCCCTGCGCAGCGAATTGAGCGTCAATAAGGACGCGAGAGAAAGCTTCATTTTTTAACATGGCGGCGAATCCTAACAGATTTCACCCCAGCAAATTGACTCCGGCCTGCTGAGTTGTTTGAACCCATCGCATCACGCATCATGATGTGGTTATTGGAAGGCATCGAGAAGTCGCGCAGCTTGAGCCAGGCAGCGAAACCGGCATGGCTTATTATTTTGAATGCTGCTTCGACTCGAAGTGCCGCTGTAGTCCGCGGATCAGATTCTGTGCCAGCTCGGCTTGCAGTTCGTTGATCGGAACCGTGATGCCCAGCTCGCAGGCTTGGGTCACGCGCAGTCCGGCATAGCCGCACGGGTTGATGTTGGCGAACGGGGTCAGGTCCATGTCCACGTTGAATGCCAAGCCGTGATAGCAATAACCGTTCTTGATCTTCAGCCCCAGCGCGGCGATCTTGGCGCCGCCCACATACACGCCGGGCGCATCCTCGCGGCCCTGTGCAGCCACGCCGTATTCGCCGAGCAGGTCGATCACCGCCTGTTCCATCAAGCGCACCAGTTCGCGCACGTTGATCTTCCAGCGCCGCATATCGAGCAACAGGTAGGCGACGATCTGGCCGGGGCCGTGATACGTGATCTGCCCGCCGCGGTCGATCTTTACGACGGGAATGCTGGTGCTGTGCAGCAGGTGTTCCGGCTTGCCCGCCAGGCCTTGCGTGTAAACGGGCGGATGCTGCACCAGCCATATCTCGTCGCGTGTGTCGCTGGTGCGTTCGGCGGTGAAGCGCTTCATCGCATCCCAGGTGGGTTGATATTCGACCAGACCCAGTGAATGGATAACAGGAACTTGGATTGAGGATCGAGGATTGAGGGTTGGCTTCCCTCGTTCCTCATTCCTCGCTCCTCGTTCCTCGTTTCTCATAGCACCATCACGATCAGAGGATGGTCGCACAAGTCCTGGTAAACCGCGTCGAGTTGCTCGCGCGAGGTGGCGCGCACGGTGCAGGTCAGGCTGATATAACGCGCGTTTTTGCTGGCGCGCATTTCCATGCTGGAGGCGAGAAATCCCGGATCGTGCTTGTTGACCACCTCCAGCACGGCTTGCGCAAAACCCGCCTGCTGCTGTCCGAATATCTTGATCGGAAAGTCGCAGGGATACTCGATCAGGCTGTCGGTCAATTTGATTTCTGATAAGTCTTTCATGGCTATTTTCTCATTTGGTGCGCATCGCGTCGTGTTTGAAATTTGCTGCAGGTTGGAATAGCAGGTTCATGGTTCGACAGGCGCCATGTTGGGTTACGGCACAAAAACGTGCCTAACCCAACCTACACATGTTTCCGCATCACGTCGCGCTTGAAATCCTGATAGAGCGCGTACAACCTGGCGAACATCGCGCCGGGCTTGCCGGTGCCGACCGGCTTGCCGTCCAGTTGCGTGATCGCCAGCACTTCTTTGGTGGACGAAGTAAGCAGAAGTTCATCCGCCGCATGAACTTCTGCGACGGCTATCCTGCGCACTTCGTATGGAATATTGTTTGCAACAGCGATTTCCAGTATCACGTCGTAGGTGATGCCGGGCAGCATCAGGTTGTCTTTGGGCGGGGCGAGCAGCTTGCCGCTCTTCGCCACAAAGATATTGCTGGCCGCGCCTTCGGTCATGAACGAATTGTCACGTATCAGGATCGTTTCCGCGCAGCCCGCATCGACCGCCATCTGGCGCAGCAGCACATTGGGCAGCAGCGCGATGGCCTTGATGTCGCAGCGCAGCCAGCGGTTGTCCTGCGCGGTCACTGCGCAGACACCGCTTTGCAGTAGTTCTGTGGGCGGAGTGGGCAGCGGGTTGCTCATCATGAACACGGTCGGCTTGACCGGCGGGCTCGGAAAGGCATGATCGCGTTTCGCCACACCGCGTGTGACATGCAGGTACAGATATTGATCCTCGCCGGAATTGCGCGTGATGAGCTCATTGATGATGTTTGTCCACTCGCCCTCGCTGTGCGGATTCTGCAAACGTATCCCATCCAGGCTGTGTTGCAAACGCCGCAAATGCTCCGCCAGGCGAAACGCACGGCGCGAATACACCGGTATGACTTCGTACACGCCGTCGCCGAAGATGAAGCCGCGGTCCAGCACGGAGATCTTCGCATCTTCGATGGGCATGAACTGCCCATTCAAATATATTGACATGACCGGTTTCCTATTCAAATATCAGCCGGATGTTATCCCAGCCGCGCGAGAACACATTGGCCAGCGGCACATTCTCCAATGCCACCACGGGAAATTCCGCATAAGGTTTGCCGGCCAGCGTCAGCTTGAGTACGCCCAACTGCTGCCCGCCCGTGACCGGGGCAAGGATGGGATGGCGCGTTTCCAGCTTCGCCTGGAGTTGGGCAAATGTTCCTTTCGGAATGGTCAGGAACAGATCGTGGCGGAAGCCGACATCAATGTGCCCCTCGGTGCCTTTCCAGATGCGCAGCTGCGTGACGGGCTGGTCCTTCTGGTACAAGCGCGCGGCATCAAAATTCTGGAAACCGAAATTCAGCAGTTTCTGGCTTTCGCTGGCGCGCAGCCGGTCGGTATCTGCGCCGAACATCACCGAGATCAGCCGGTGGTTATCGCGCTGTGCTGATCCGACCAGGCAATATCCGGCCGATTCGGTGTGCCCGGTCTTCATCCCGTCCACATATGGGTCGAGCCACAGCAGGCGGTTGCGATTGGCCTGTGCGATGTTGTTAAAAGTGTAGTTACGCAGGGAGAACATCGGGTAATACTGCGGATAATCGGTCAGGATGGCGGCTGCCAGCACGGCCAGATCGGAAGCCGTGGTGTAGTGTTGCGCATCCGACAGGCCTACCGGATTGGTGAAATGAGTGTTATTCATACCCATCCGTTTTGCCTCCTGGTTCATCATGTCGACAAAACCCGCTTCGCTGCCCGCGATATTGACCGCCAGCGTGATGGCCGCATCGTTGCCTGAATCCACGATCAATCCATGCAGCAGTTCGTCCACTGTGACAGATTGGCCGGCCTTGAGCAGCATGCGCGATTCCTTGCTCAAGTGAGGCACCGCAGCGACAGGGATGTTCAGCTTTTGCTTCAACGATAAAGTACCGTGCTTGAGCGCGTCGAAAGCCAGATAGGCGGTCATCAGCTTGGTCAGTGAAGCGGGCTCCATGCGCGCATCCCCGTTTTGATTAACCAGGATTTGTCTGCTGGTATAGTCATACAGCAGGTACGACTTGGCGGCCAGCTGCGGTGCGGCCGGCATAAGGTCTGGTTCCGCGTATGCGAGCACAGGTAGCAGGAGAAGGAGCAAAAGTATGGGCTTCATGATTCAGGGGGAAATTTTGAGGACGCAATTATAGTCGTGTGGCCATGACAGGGATAGCAAACCCCGCGTTTGGCATGCCGCGTATAATCCGCATTCCATCATTTCTTGGCTCACGGGAGAGATCATCATGTCTGGTTTGTTTCGGTTTGGCGGGCTGCTGGCAGCCCTGCTGTTGACTGCCAATGTTTTCGCCGGCGATATTCAGGTTGAAAATGCATGGGCCCGCGCCACCGCGCCCGGACAGGATGCGGCCGGAGTGGACCTGACCATCACCAGCAAACAGGCCGCGACATTGGTTGGGGTGTCCAGCCCGGTTTGCAAAACGGTGGAACTGCACAGCATGACGATGGCTCATGATAGCGGCATGATGAAAATGGGCGAAGTGCCCGCCATAGAACTGCCGGCCGGCAAGCGCGTGAATCTCCGCGAGGGCGGCTATCACCTGATGTTGTCCGGGCTCAAGACCCCGCTCAAGGCGGGTGACAGCATACCGTTGACGCTGGACATCAAAGTGTCGAAGCGCATGGTTAAAATCAAGACCAAAGCTGAAGTGCGTCCCCTGACCACAACCAGCCCCGCGACCGGACAAGATAATTCCATCAGTTACTGAGTGAGTGTTGGCTTCGTTGAAACACCAGGCGGCACGCGCCGCCTGATTTATTTTCGGCCCGGTAAATTTTCTTCTGGTGTAAAATCCGCGGCAAATATATCCAGGGATGATCATGCCGCTTACCGCCGCTTCCGCTGAACTCAAAGCCCGAGTGCTCTCCGAGGCTTTGCCTTACATCCAGCGTTTCTTCGACAAGACCATCGTCATCAAATATGGCGGCAACGCGATGACCGATCCGGCATTGCAGGAGAGCTTTGCGCGCGACGTGGTATTGCTCAAGCTGGTCGGGATGAATCCGGTGGTGGTGCACGGCGGCGGGCCGCAGATCAATGAGATGCTCAAGCGCGTCGGCAAGCAGGGCGAGTTCGTTCAGGGCATGCGCGTAACCGACGAAGAGACCATGGATATGGTCGAGATGGTGCTGGGCAAGGTCAACAAGGACATCGTCAATCTGATCAACCGTTGCGGCGGCAAGGCGGTCGGGCTGACCGGACAGGACGGCTCATTCATCCGCGCGGAGAAATTGATGCTGGAGAGCACCACCGAGCCGGGCAAGATGCTGGACATCGGGCTGGTCGGAGACATCAACAAGATCGATCCGGCGATCATTACCTTTCTCGATTCCGGCGATTTCATCCCGGTCATCGCGCCGATCGGCGTGGGGCCGGATGGCGAGACGCTGAACATCAACGCCGATGTGGTATCCGGCAAGCTGGCCGAGGTATTGCACGCCGAAAAACTGGTGCTGCTCACCAACACGCCCGGTGTACTGGACAAGGACGGCAAGCTGCTCACCGGTTTGACCCCCAAAGAAATCGATGGACTGGTGGCGGACGGCACGCTGTCCGGCGGCATGTTGCCCAAGATCGCCTCGGCACTGGATGCAGCGCGCGGCGGGGTGCGCTCGGTGCATATCATAGACGGCCGGGTACAACATGCTTTGTTGCTGGAAATTCTCACCCACGAAGGCGTGGGTACGCTCATCAAGAGCAAGTGATTCCATTTTTATTTTAAGAACGTATTTTTGTAGGTCGGGCTTTGCCCGCCGCCAAATACAGTTGTCGGGCAAAGCCCGACCTACAGCTTTTCTTTTGAAATGGAATTAGGCGTGACTGCACCGCTGTGGATTTTTGATCTGGACAACACGCTGCATAACGCGAGTCCGCACATCTTTCCGCACATCAACCGCAGCATGACGGCATATGTGCAGCAGCATCTGCAACTGGACGAGGCGGAGGCAAACGATTTGCGTATGCATTACTGGCAGCGTTATGGCGCGACCTTGAGCGGCCTGATGCGCCATCACGGCACCGACCCGGAGCATTTCTTGTGGCATACGCACCAGTTTCCGGAACTGAACCGGATGGTGCTGCGCGAACCGCGCTTGCGTCACGTGCTGAAGAATTTGCCGGGCAGGAAAGTGGTGTTCTCGAATGCGCCGCAACACTACGCGCACGCGGTGCTGGAGCTGCTGCGAGTGAGCGACCTGTTCGATGATGTGATGGCGGTCGAGCACACGCGCTATCGCCCCAAGCCGGACAGCTACGGCTTCATGCGCTTGTTGCGGCAACATCGGATTCGAGCCGCGCAATGCGTGATGGTGGAGGACAGTCTGGAAAATCTGCACGCGGCGAAAAAGCTGGGGATGCGCACGGTGTGGGTGAATTCCGGCAACCGGAACTCACCGTGTGTGGATGTGAAGATTCGGGATGTGATGCAGTTGCCGGATGTGCTGCATCGTTTGGGTTAATTGGCATCATTTGTGTAATTCGTTTGTAGGAGCGGGCCATGCCCGCGAACTTGTTTGTCGCAGGCATGGCCTGCTCCTACAGTTCAAAGGTTTTTAAGGAATCTAACGGGGGAAGACATGGCAAGCAAACCGGGCGAGAGAAAATTACAGATACTGCAAACCGTGGCGGAGATGCTGGAGCAACCCAAGGGCGAAAAGATCACCACGGCGGCTTTGGCAGCGCGGCTGGATATTTCCGAGGCGGCGCTGTATCGCCACTTCGCCAGCAAGGCGCAAATGTTCGAGGGGCTGATCGAGTTCATCGAGCAGACCGTGTTCGGCCTGATCAACAAGATCACCCAGGAAGAAAAGAGCGGCGTGAAGCAAGTCGAGGAGATCGTGTCCATGCTGCTCAGCTTCGCGCAGAAGAATCGCGGCATGACGCGCGTGCTGATCGGCGATGCGCTGGTGAACGAGAACGAGCGCTTGCAGCAGCGCATCAACCAGCTGCTGGACCGCATCGAAGCCACGCTCAAACAATCGTTGCGCATGGCCGCCACGCAGGGCGAGATGGGTGCGGCGGTGGACGTCGGCGCGCACGCCAATGTGCTGGTGTGCTACGTGATCGGCCGCTGGCTGTTGTTTGCCAAGAGCGGCTTCGCGCGCGAGCCGATGGCGCAGCTACCCGCGCAATTGGCGATTTTGTTGCGGAAGTAAAGAGAGAGAAACATTTCTGTGGTTGAGTATTTTTCATCCCCACTTACTTCAAAGGAGGCTTTCATGCGAGTTTTAGTTGTTACTTTTATTGTTGTAATATTTTCATATGCTCAAGTAAGTCAAGCAGCTATGGATGAAGGTTATTATTCAACAGCGCGTGAAGTATGCCAGCTTCAAGTTCAACTGAAAACGGGAAAACGTCCTCCTGTAAATAAAGAAAAGGCATTAAATGCCAAAGTCTCGCTAATTAACAAAGGGGAAAACCTCCTAGTTGTCGCTTGGGAAGAGTCTGGAGGTAATGCTTACAAGTGTACCTGCACCTTCGGGCCCGGCGATGCTGATCTATATCCATCAGTCCGCCTCACGAAATCACCAAGCTGTGCTGCACAATTGCCAATGTCTGTTGATCAACGCTGTGATTCCTTAAAAACCAAAAAAGAGCAGTCTGCGTGTCATAAAGAGGTTGAATCTATGCGTCCAATATTTGAGGCGGCAATCAAAGGTGATTTGAAATCTCAAAAAATTTTAGGTTATCGCTATCGAGAAGGTGACGGAGTTAGAAAAAGCAAAAAAGAATCCTTGTTCTGGTACCAAAAGGCAGCAGATCAAGGAGATATGGATTCCAGAATAATTACCGGGGGTGTTTCTGACGCTGAAATATTAGATAGATTGAATCGCCGATAGAAGACAGCTAACAAGGCTACGCAACGAAAATATGGAAGATATTGTTAGATGGGTAACACTTGTAGGCGCTTTGGTTGCAGCGTTTACGGGTCTCCAATCTTTTTTCTGGCAGTTCCTTGATCGAAGGGACAGGATAATTGTCAGGCATGACACTTATCGCCCGCCATGCTCGCCAGGGCAGGGTTTGTTTGTTGTTAATAAGAGCAAACATCTTATTGAGCTCCATGATTATGGTTTTGTCTTACACAACGGCGAGCTTTTCTCACTACCATGGTATTTTGAAAATGACGGAATTTCAGATCAAGTGGAGGCTAGTTTTGCAGGAACTGCTACGCTTGAACCAAGAGCGCGATTTGAAGTTTATGTGGATTTGGTAAATCTGAAGTCTGTGGGAGCTTATGCACTTACAACAACTCAAAAATTCCCAACAATTCGTATCAGTCACCACATAAATTTTCTCCTTGCTTGTTGGTATCGAGGACGTATTTGGCGACGTCAATTGTTTCATCGATAAAGTGTTCCACCCAAATGGATTATTTAGGCAAACAGCAATGAAAAATATGAATACGTGGTTACCAAATAATAGGGAAGAAAAATGATTTTAATCCTCAACTCCAATATTCCCGAACAATCTCCGGAATACCAGCAACTGGTAGCCCATCTCGCCAAACTGCCGGGCATCCAGACCCGTGTGCACCGCGAGCGCGGCAGCGAAAAATCGCTGACGGAAATCTATCTGATCGGCAACACCCAGGCGCTGAAAATCGAGGACATGCAAAGCCTGCCCTGTGTGGAACGCGCGGTAAGGGTTTCCGAAGAGTACCGTATCCTGGGGCGGCACAAGGACGACCAGCGTCCCACCTATTTCGAATATAACGGCGTGCGTTTCGGGCAGGACACGCTGAACGTGTTCGCCGGGTTGTGCGCGGTGGATAATCGCGAGCACGTCGAGATCATGATGAAGGCGGTGCGCGACAACGGCCAGGTGTGCACGCGCATGGGCGCATACAAGCCGCGCACCAGCCCTTATGCATTCCAGGGCCACGGCAAACTGTGCCTGCCCTATGTGTTCGAGCTGGCGGGCAAATACGGCATCAAGGTGATCGCGATGGAGATCACCCACGAATCGCATCTCAACGAGATCAAGGAAGCCTTGCACCAGACCGGCAACCCGACCGGCGTGATGCTGCAGATCGGCACGCGCAACACGCAGAACTTCGAGCTGCTGAAGATCGTCGGGCGCCAGACCGAGATGCCCATCCTGCTCAAGCGCGGCTTCGGCATCACGCTGGACGAATCGCTGAATGCGGCGGAATACCTGGCTTCCGAGGGCAACCGCAACGTGGTGTTCGGGCTGCGCGGCATGAAGACCAACATGGGCGACCCGCACCGCAACTTCGTGGATTTCTCGCATGTGCCGGTGGTCAAGCGCCTGACGCGCATGCCGGTGTGCATCGATCCCTCGCATTCGGTGGGTTCAAGGCAAGCCGCACCGGACGGCATCCTCGACATGATGCATGTGACAGCGCAAGGCATCGTGGCCGGCGCGAACATGGTGCTGGTGGATTTCCACCCCGCCCCGCCCAAGGCTCTGGTGGACGGCCCGCAAGCCATGCTGCTGAAAGAACTGCCGTACTTCCTGGAAGATGTGCAGATCGCGCGCGAGGCGTATCTGAAGCGCGCGGCACTGCGTCAAAGCTGCGCCTGAGCGCGAATGGCAAGAGAACAGCGCGTGGCTGCGCATGTTCCAGAATGCACGGAAATGGGTGGGGTGAGAGTTTCTTCTTGAAAAGGAAAAGGCGACCTGATGGTCGCCTTTTTTTATGATTTGCGGTCTGCCCCCGATTGTTATTCATGAAGCAAGCGGGTTCTGGCACAAACGGGAATGTCGTAATGCAAGACCTGAGCTGACCTGGGATTCTCGTACTTTCTTGCGTTGCTTTCTTCAGACGGGGAGGAGGGCGGGATCATATCGGTGATAGGTACATCAATCCTTGCGCCGGCGTGCCGAAAAAGGCTGGTAAGGCTTGCGCTGACCCGGACGTTTGCTGTCCACCGCCTGTTTGGGTTTGGGTACCAGCAGGTTTCTGCCTGTGCTTGCTTTGGAAGCACGGTGTGCCAGAACCGCTGCGCCGAGTTGTTCCTCCGTCACCAGTATGGCCGTGTGTTCGCCCTTGAGATTGTAATCGGCGAGATGCTCCTTGATGTCGTAGATGCGTTCCGGGGTTTTGGCTTTCTTCGCCTGTCCGGTCATCATTTGCTGCGCATCTGGCGTCAGCGTGTAGCCGCCATCCTGCGCGCAGATCAACCCGTATTCGGAGAGCCGGTAAAACGCATCGGATAATTTGGTTTCGGGAGGAATAGCGCCTTGCGTCAGCTCGGCCGCGGCGATGATCTCGACCAGTTCGGCCGGACGCCGCTTGGCAGCAAGGGACATGGCCAACAAAAGGATTGCATCAATATCGTGGACTGGGTACATCGGATAACCTTTGAATAAATTTGGAAGTACAGCCAATAGACCGGGGGCGTCAAACGCGCAGCGGTGGCAGAAAATGCCAGCCAGACGATGATCGGACCACCGCGAGGATGAGAGTGTAATGGTTTAAGGCGCAAAACCAAAAATTGCTTGATAAATAAAATTCGCTGTGGGTACACCAGAATGTACGAAAGTGGGTGGGATGATTTGGATGAGGGCCTATGCACGAACGGGACTATTGATGATTACGTAATTGGACACAGCGTCCTGGCATTTTGTAAGTCGGGCTCCGCCCGACACGGCGG
>DHIV01000073.1:11983-19608 GCA_002403995.1 Gallionella sp. UBA4737
AATCTCTCAATCGTCATGAATTATGAAAAGCTCAATAATGAACATCAGGTTTCGCTGGCACGCTAACAAAACCGCCAGGTGGGTTGCCGTATTTCTGGAAGATGCGCAGATCGCGCTTGAAGCGTATCTCAAGCATGAGACACCAGGGGAAAATCAGGGCTGGTTCTTGAATCTGCCCGTGGCGCTGAGAACGGTGACGTTCTGCGTGCCCATCGCAAACTTTTTTGATCCTTCGGGGCTCGGTGCATTGTCTTCAAGGCGGGACCCGAATCTATCTGGGAATTGCCCGTTCAGCCACTTCAGGATGGGCATGAGTTCTTGTCTTTCCGCAATGGTGGCTGGCCCGTCCATCTCAAATACACCCAGACCTTGTTCGGCGGCGTAGAGATAATTTTCCGAGTCGTGAATGCTGGTGAGAAAAGGCAGTTTCAGGGAATTAAGAAAACGCTCCAGCGACTCATAGACTTTGGAGGAGGAGTTGCGCACCCGGTTGGCAACCACCGCGATCTTCACCTTGGCATTGCGCGCTCCACCGAACAGAAATAACTCTTTGATGAAATCGGCTGTGGCGTGAATATCGATCGGGGAAGGCGCGACCGGGATCACGATAAAGTTCGACTTGCGCACCAGTTCCTGCAGCAACATGCCTTTGGTTCCCGCGGGTGCATCAATGATCGTGATTTCGGTGTCGGCAGGAACCCATGCGTGCGTACTGCGCAAGGGGATGGCACCCTTGGCGGGCGCAGCATTGGCTCCGTGGATCTTCACCGCTTCGTCGGGGCGCAACCGCAGCCACTGTATGCTCGAACCCTGCGGGTCGTAGTCCATGATCGCAGTCCGGACCTTCTTGCTGGCATAGTAACTGGCAAGATTGGTGGTCAGGGTGGTCTTCCCCGAACCTCCTTTGGAATTGATTACCAGTATCGTCAGCATGAAGTCCCCTTATTCCACTTCTGAAGCAAATTACCGTAGGTCGGGCTATGCCCGACAGCTATATTTGGCGGGAGGAACCCGCCCTGCAAAAACTGTTCTACGCAACCGGAGTACTGGCCGCGAGTTTCTGAATGTAGGTCGCGAACTCGGGATCTTCCCCGCGCAGCAAGGCGGGCAACGAAGCGCGGAAATCTGCGCGGTTGCACCATTCGCCCATGTAATCTTCCCATGAACGCCAGCGCCTTAACTGCTTCTCTTTCATGTTGTCTTCGTAGAGTAACAGATAGGCGCGTTCGAACAATGAGATCAACATGCTGAAGATGATGAACATGCGCTCGCTTTGTTCTTCAGAGAGCGCCGGTGTTTCTTCGCTGGCGAACAAACGCAGGTCGGGGTGCTCCAGCGCGATCTTGAGGAATTCCTGGTAGTTGTCGGAAAGCAGCTGATAGACCCCCTCTTCCTCATTGTCGCGCTCTTTGCGTTGCTCGAAGATAAAAACGGCAATAGCGAGCGGCAGGCCGACTACTGTCACCACATAGCTCAGGAGTTCCCAGGTTTCTAATGCCGACATGGTTGGTATCTTTCCGGTTTGATCGAAAATCGCCTCGCCCACAAATTTGACGCGTTAAACATAGTCTGTTGCGTGGCCCGCGTCAAATATTAGTTGCAATTTGTTGACTGGCAAGGTTTGCATCAATATCATTAGATGCAACAGGGTTCCCGATTTCTAATTCTGGCATTAGAAGAGGTGACATGATGGTAAAGCAAGAAACAAAATCAGCTTCCAAAAAAGCTGCCGGCGCTAAAACCGGAGCCAGGACAAGCAGTGCAGTTTCCGGCTCACCGAAGCCCGCCAAATCGGCAGCAACAGCGAGCGCAAAAAAGGTTGCGGATAAAAAGCCCTCGGCCGCAATTGCAGAACCTAAAAAGACCAAAACTCCCGCAGTTAAAAATGTATCGGTTTCTGCTGTGGAAATAAAAGCTCCCGCAAAGAAGTCTGCAGCCAGCGAAACCAAGCCCGCAGTCCCAGCGAACAAGGCGGCAGCGAAGCCTTCTCCCGAAGAACGCTATCGCATGGTTGAGACCGCTGCTTACTTTATTGCCGAGCAACACGGCTTTCAAGGCAGGTCTGACGAGCATTGGGCAGCTGCCGAGCGGGCAATCGCTGCGAAACTGGGTCAATAGTCGTCATCGTGGCCGCGCCACGCATCGAATGTGCTGCGGACTTGGCGAGACTTGGTGCCGGATAGAGCGCACTGGCAAAAAGAAAAATATCCCGCCGTTTTGATAACTCCTGAAATGTGGCGTCGCATGGCTCACCATACTCGCTCCAATTTTCCATTAACGCAAAATGAAACGGCCTAGCTGAAGCCAGGCCGTCCCCGGTTTTGCCGGTTGGTGTAACGCGAAAACAGTTTAAGTTCTGCCAGAAGCCAAAATCATCAGCGATACGATGAGAAACGGCGAAAAGACAAACGGTAAAACCAAAATAGTTGGCACAGTAAAACCCCCTGAAGAAAAATTAATGGAACATATGTTAAGCCACAGCAGCTTTAAAACGACTTTCGATTGCATACCGTTCACCTTTGATTGGAGCCAAAAATTGAACGGGCTGCGCGGCCAGGAAATATTGCCATCAGCCGCCGCAAAAGGCAAGATTAAATTAGCGAAATAGACCATATAATCAATATGGTAATTAGCCGTGGCGGCTTGATCAACAGCTGCTTTGGGGCACGGCCATAGACTGTCATCCGGCCGATGGAAGAATACGCAGTGGGCCGATACAGCCTTAGCTCGCAGGAAAATGCCGGTAGAACAATCGCTTCATGAATTCCACCGCCAGCAGATAGCACAGCACCATGACCGGGAGGATCGTGAAGAACAGCAGCGGCGGCGCAACGAAGCCGAGCTGCGCCGCAACTGGCGTGAACGGCAGGGCCGCAGCCACCAACACCACCGCCAGTGAAGTGACCGTCAGCGCAAGGTTCGGCCGGCTCCTGAACGGGTTGCCGCGGGTGCGGATCACGAAGATCACCAGCACCTGCGTGGCGATGGACTCGATGAACCAGCCGGTATGGAACAGTTCCTCACCGGCGCCGAAAACTTTCAGCAGGATGAAGAATGTCAGGAAATCGAATACCGAGCTGACCGGCCCGACCACCCACATGAAGTTGCGGATGAAGGCTGTGTCCCAATGCCTGGGATGTGACAGGGACGTGTTGTCCACGTTATCCATCGGGATCGGCAGTTCCGAGACATCGTAGAGCAGGTTGTTGAGCAATATCTGTGTCGGCAGCATCGGCAGGAAGGGCAGGAACAGCGTCGCACCGGCCATGCTGAACATGTTGCCGAAATTTGAGCTCGTCCCCATCATGATGTATTTCAGGATATTGACGAAGGTGCGCCGCCCCTCCTGCACGCCTGCATGCAGCACGTTCAGATCGTGGCGCAGCATGATCATGTCTGCCGCCGTCTTGGCCACGTCCACGGCGCTGTCCACCGAGATGCCGACATCTGCCGAACGCAGCGAAGGCGCATCGTTGATGCCGTCCCCGAGATAACCGACGGTGTGCCCCTGTGCTTTCAGCGACAGGATGATGCGGTTTTTCTGCGCCGGAGTGACTCGACAGAACAGGTTGGCTTCCCTCACGCGAACCGACAGCGTGGGATCGTCCATTTGCTGCAGCTCGCTGCCGTTCAGCACGCCCGTGACCGCCATGCCCAGCTGGCCGCACACATAACGGGTGACCAGTTCGCTATCACCGGTGACGATCTTGACGCTCACCCCGTCTGCCGCCAGCGCCTTGAGCGCATGCGCCGCACTTTCCTTCGGCGGATCGAGGAAGGCGGCGAAGCCGGCGAAGATCAGTTCGGTCTCATCATCGACGACGGCATGCGGATGGTCCAGTGCCACCGGTCGCCAGGCGATGCCGAGCACTTTGAAGCCTTCCCGTTCGAGGCTGTCGTGCAAGGCCTGGATCGATGCCCGCGCCTTCTCGTCCAGCGGTTGCGCGCCTTGCGCTTCGCCCACCGCATATTGCGTGGACAGCTTGAGGATATCCTCGGGCGAGCCCTTGACCACGAGCAGCCGTTTCTCGCCCTGCCCGACCAGTCCCTGATTGACCAACACCGAAACGCGCCGCCGTTCGAAGTCGAACGGCACCTCGTCGATCTTGCTCCAGCTGCTTGCGTCGATTTCCTTGTGCTCGAGGATCGCATCATCCAGCGGACTCTTCAGCCCCGTCTCGAAATAACTGTTGAGGTAGGCCAGTTGCAACACCTGCGCGCTGTCGTTGCCTTGCGCGTCGAGGTGACGTTCCAGATGGATGCGCCCCTCGGTGAGTGTGCCGGTCTTGTCGGTGCACAGCACGTCCATGCTGCCCAGATTGTGGATCGCGGCAAGCCGCTTCACGATCACCTGCTTTTTCGCCATGCGCAAAGCACCGCGCGACAGCGTCACCGTGATCACCATCGGCAACAGTTCCGGCGTGAGGCCGACAGCCAGCGCGATGGCGAACAGCAGTGACTCGAGGAACGGTCTGTGAAAAAAAGCGTTGATCAAAAAGACGAACAGCACCAGCAGAAAAGTCAGGCGCATGATCAGCATCCCGAAGCTCTGGATGCCCAGCTCGAAAGCCGTGGGCGGCGCCTTGACTGTCAGCGAATCCGCAATATTACCCACCGCCGTGTCCGCTCCGGTGCGACACACCATGGCTTTGGCCATCCCGCTGATGACGGAGGTGCCCATGAACACGGCATTCTCGGCCTGACTGAGGTCTGCCGCCGGCGCCGGCAATTCGCGTGCATGTTTCTCCACCGGATAGGATTCGCCCGTCAGCAATGACTGGTTGATGAAGAAATCCTTGGCCTCGAGCAGGCGGCAATCGGCAGGGATCAGATCGCCCGCAGCCAGCAGCACCACATCGCCCGGCACCAGATCCGCAATCGGGATATCCTGGGAGTGGCCATCGCGCAGCACCGTGGCCCGTACTGCCACAGTCTTCTTCAATTGATCCGCGGCGCGACCGGCCCGGTATTCCTGAAAGAAATCCAGCGTCACACTCATCAGCACGATGGCCCAGATGATCACGAACCCGGTGATCTGGCCGGTCAGCGCGGACACGGCGCTGGCTGCCAGCAGCACCATAATCAGCGGATTCTTGAAGTGGCTCAGGTACTGGATCAGCAGTGAGCGTTCGCCTTGAGTTCGCAGCGTGTTGGGGCCGAACTGCACTGTTCGCGCACGTGCTTCCTGCTGGCTCAGCCCGGTCGGAGTCGCCTCCAGTTGCGATTGAAGCAATTCAATTGGCTGATTCCAGAACAGCGCGTCGGGGCTATCCATTGTGTTCACCTATTTCGGCAAAGCCAAGTGCCGGAAAACTTCGAGGATGGCCAGCGTACGCCGGAACAAAGCAGGAACAACAGGCTTGATGCACCCGTCCAATCATACTTCAAAACAGCAGACTCTCAAAACTCAAAAGTGGTTTCAAGCAATGCAGTCGAGCTGGATGCTCTACGAGGCGGGATAAGATATCCCGCCCCGCACGTATAACGTCGGCTACTTTTTACGCCCGTATTTTGCGGTAAAGCTGGCTTTGCCCAGCATGTTTCCGTGAATCATGTAGCCGGTCAGCGCGGCGGTCGCATCGGCGGGAACCTCAAGCTTGTCGGTCTTGAGCGCGTACACGGTGAAGATATAGCGATGCGGCTTGTCGCCTTGCGGCGGGCAGGTGCCGCCCCAGGACGCTGAGCCATAGTCGGTGCGGCCTTGTACCGCGCCATTGGGCAGGGTCGTGCTGTTGAGCGCACCGGCATTAGAAGCCAGTTGGGTGACATCGGCGGGGATGTTGATGACCACCCAGTGCCACCAGCCCGAACCTGTCGGCGCATCGGGATCGTACACGGTCACGGCAAAACTCCTGGTGCCTTTGGGCGCGCCGCTCCATTTGAGCGCGGGCGATTTGTTTTCACCCGAGCAGCCAAAGCCGTTGAACTCGAAGCTCTTGGGTATCATCCCGTTGGCCTTTATTTCCGGGCTGGACAATTTGAAACCTGCGGCGTAAGTCAAAGTCGATAAACCGGCTAAAACAACAGCAAAAAGTATGCGGCGCATGAAGGTTCTCCTTGATATAAAAAGGGGGCCAGATTGTAGCACCATTGATGCTCACACCGGATCGACCTGAATTTGCATTGGAGTGTGCTCACCTTGATAATGGAAACCGTTCGCCACTTGCACCTAACACCCGCCAGGCCCGCGAAGTCGGGGGGCTGGCGGAAGCCGGAGATTTGGACGTTGCCTGTTAACAGGCACCCCTCAGGGTTTATCAGCATTGAACCATCAAGGGATGCCGGGCACTAAAACATATTTAAGGAAGATAATCATGGAACAGGCAACCAAACTCGATGGCGTGACACTATCCCGGACAATAGAACGCACCGTTTCCGGCGTGGCGACCAGCGACGGCGCCGGCGTCAAGCTGACGCGCGTGCTCACGCAGAATCTGCAACATCGGCTGGATCCATTCCTGATGCTCGATAACTTTCACAGTGATGACCCGGGTGACTACATCGCCGGCTTTCCCAACCATCCGCATCGCGGTTTCGAGACCGTCACTTACATGATCGCCGGACGTATGCGCCATCGCGACAATGCCGGTCATCAGGGATTGCTGCAAAACGGCGGCGTGCAATGGATGACGGCCGGTCGCGGCATCATCCATTCCGAGATGCCGGAACAGGAGAACGGCGTCATGGAAGGCTTCCAGCTGTGGCTGAACCTGCCCGCGCGGCGCAAGATGATCCCCGCCTGGTATCGCGACATACCGAGCGCCGAGATTCCCGAATATGTGACAGCGGATGGCGCGACCGTGCGCGTGATCGCGGGCACCAGCAACGGAATTTCCGGCGCGATGAGCCGCGAAGACACCGAGCCGCTGTATCTCGACATCGATCTTCCGGCTGGCAGTACGTTCTCGACGATGATCCCTGCGACACACAACGCCTTCGTCTATGTCTATCGCGGCGCGGTCACGATCAGCGGCACGGCCCTGGGTGAGAACCGCATGGGCATACTCGCCAATACGCCGCAGGCCGATGGTGTGACACTCAACTCGACCGCTCCGGCCAAAGCCATACTGGTTGCAGGGAAGCCGCTCGGCGAACCTATCGTGCAGCACGGGCCGTTCGTGATGAACACCAAAGAAGAGATCTATCAGGCCATCAAGGATTTTCAGGAAGGCCGTCTTGGTGGTGCCGGGTGAAATCCTGATGGTTTGATTAACCCCGGATCGGGGCCTATACTGGAAATCAGGCCGAGCGGAAAATCCACCCGGTTGCTTATGGAGAACGCGATGACTAATAGATGGATATTTGCCGTATTGTCAGTCTGCCTGGGGATTCCTTCTGTCGCCAGCGCGCAGCCCAAGGTTGACATGTCGCGCGGGGAATTGTTGTATACGACACATTGCATCGCCTGCCATAACGAGCAGATCCATTGGCGGGACAAGAAGATCGCCAAAGATTGGGGCGGCCTGAAAGCACAAGTAAGCCACTGGCAGGGAGTTGCAGGGCTTGCCTGGAGCGACAGCGATATTGTGGAGGTTGCGCGTTACCTGAATGTCCGCCACTACCACTACCCCGAGCGCGTTCAATAATCTTCGGGGAACCTCCAGTATTATTGAGCTTTACATAAT
>DHIV01000073.1:19873-25103 GCA_002403995.1 Gallionella sp. UBA4737
GTCGGGCGGAGCCCGACCTACGAATTGCCAAGACGCTGTCTTCAATTATGTAATCATCAATAATATTCGCGAAGGGCTCCTTGCCAATTCGGAATGATGTACCCGGGCATTTTGTTAACCAGCACCTTAACTGTGGGAGGATCAAGCATGAACGCATTGAATCGTTATGGGCCGTTGGCAGGCCGCATCCTGATAGCACTGATCTTTATATTTGCGGGCTACGGAAAGATCACCGGTTTCGAAGGCACGGTCGGCTATATCGCCAGCAAGGGACTGCCTCTGCCGCAGTTGGCCGCCATCGCTGCGATCATTGTCGAACTGGGCTGCGGTACCATGCTGGTGCTGGGCTTGAAGACGCGCTGGGCTGCGGCGGCAATGTTGATATTCACCGGACTGGCCGCGTTGTTCTTCCATAATTTTTGGGCTGCACCTCCAGACCAGGCACAAAATCAGATGATCCACTTCATGAAGAATATCGCGATCATGGGCGGATTGCTGTTTGTCGTGATACATGGCGGCGGACCACTAAGCCTGGACCAGGGTGATAAAAAATGATTTGTTCGTCCCTGCCCGACGGAACCGGCATGCATTGCAAGCTTGATGTTACTTGTCGCGATGCCACAATGTTTCAGGCACAGCTTGTGTCCGGTTGATGCAGCGGCTCAGCACGAACATCAGATCCGACAAACGATTCAGATAGGGCAGCGCGTGTTGCGGCACCGCATCGCGCTGCGCAAGCAAGACCAGATCACGCTCGGCCCGGCGCGTAACGGTGCGTGCCACATGGCACAACGCGCCGGCGCGTGAACCGCCGGGCAGGACGAATTCGCGCAGCGGCAGCAGGTCGGCGTTGTAGTGCGCGATCCGTTCATCCAGCCAGGCGATCTTGTTTTCTGCGAACTGATCCTGTGTGGGCAGCGCGAGCGTTCCGCCCAGATCGAACAGGTCATTCTGGATCATCAACAGCACCGCGCGGATGTCGGGCAGAAGATCTTCGGCGAGCAACACGCCAAGCTGGCTGTTGAGTTCATCCAGACTGCCCAGCGCGGCGATGCGCACGTGGTCCTTGCCAAGGCGCGTGCCGTCGGCCAGGCCGGTCGTGCCGTCGTCGCCGGTACGGGTGGTGATCTTGGATAATCTCATGTCAATGTCCTTTCTTGATTATTGTTTTTCCAGACACGCGAAGTATACCGCCGCATCCGGCTGGACGCGATTGCGTTGCGCCTGCCAGATCATTTCGCTGAGGCATTCCATCATGCGGTGTTGCGCATCGTGTTCCGATTCCAGCTTATGAGTCAAGCGCACGAACTGCGCGCGTATACCCGCCGGCTGATCGATGGAGATCTGTTCCTCAATGGTCAGGTGCATCATCAGGTGCAGAAAGGGATTGGTAGCGCCCTGCTCCGGTGAATAGTCCTTGTCCTGATGACGATCCGGATTTTCCAGCACCGCAAAATATTCGGGATGCTTGGCGATGAGCTGTGTGGCGAGGTCTTCCAGCGGCGTGAGCAGCTCCTTGGCTCTGTATTTGCGCCAGGATTCGAACAAGAAATTGCGCGCTTCGTCGCGGGATGGATTGAATAGCATGGCCTTTAACCTTGAATTGTATTTGTAGGAGCGGGCCATGCCCGCGACATGTTTTGTTCGCGGGCATCGCCCGCTCCTACAGTCGGTCTGAAGCCAGACCTGCGTCTGAATGGCTTATCCGGGTTCATTCCTTCCCCTTGTATTCGCACAGATCGCGAATGATACACGCGCCGCATTTCGGTTTGCGCGCCTGGCAGACATAACGGCCGTGCAGGATCAGCCAGTGATGCGCGTCGTGCTTGAATTCATCCGGCACGAACTTGAGCAATTTCTTCTCGACTTCCAGCACGTTCTTGCCGGGCGCGATGCCGATGCGATTCGATACACGGAAGATGTGCGTGTCCACCGCGATGGTCGGCTGGCCGAACGCAGTGTTGAGGATCACGTTGGCGGTCTTGCGCCCCACACCGGGCAGGGCTTCCAGTTCCTCACGGGCCTGCGGCACCACGCCGCAGTGCCGCTCCACCAGCAGACGGCAGGTCTGCATCACATGTTTGGCCTTAGTCTTGTACAGGCCGATGCGCTGGATATAGCCGATCAGTTTTTCCTCGCCGAGCGCGAGGATTTTCTCAGGGGTGTTGGCGACCGGGAACAGATGCCGCGTGGCGGCGTTCACGCTGACATCGGTGGCTTGCGCCGAGAGCATCACCGCGACCAGCAGCTCAAACGGCGATTTATATTCCAGCTCGGTGGTGGGGTGCGGGTTGGCAGCGCGGAAGCGCAGAAATATTTCGCGGCGTTTGGCGGGGTTCATGGGACGTTTATTGCCCTACGTGAGCTTAAAAGTTGCCATGCGTTTCCATGGCTGCTATGAGCGCTACGTTGGCGTTTGAGAAATTGTCTAGTTGACCATGAATATCGTAAGCCCATTTGACGCCATGGAATAAATTATTCCGCAACCGGAAGACAACAATTAGAAGAGCAGCGACATTGTCTGCAGGGTTTATGTTCTCTCCCTTAAGTACAGCACGCACCAGCTCTGGACTGTCATTCGAGCGCAGATTCAAGCCGTCAAAGTGACTAGTAAATATACCCTGATTGAAATAACGATTGCGAAAATATGAAAGGCTTGGAGTAAAAGGCGTTATGTTCAAACGGCCATCGCTTGCCCATTTGTGTACAAGTGCAAGGATGCTATTTGCTGATGCATTGGTATGAAGTGCTTTAGCTTCAAAGAAGCTCCATAGCAACGAGAAATGCATGATTGCTGTCCGCTCGTTCTCAGGGAGTTCCTTAAACCCAGGAGCTTTTTCGCACAACCAATCAATTGGGTTCATTGTGTAAACGGCAAAACATCTGCTCAGTGAGCAGCAGGCGCACACCCGCCATCCACCGGCGTGATGGTCGCGCTGCTGCCTTTCAGCTTCTGTTCGGCGCGCAGATTCAGCCAGTTCTTGCCGGCGATCAGCATGCCCAACGTGATAAACGCGCCGGGCGGCAGGATCGCGAGCAGGAAGCCGTGATAGTTCGGCACGACGGTAATCACCATGGATTTCGCCGCATCGCCGAACACCAGGTCGATGCCGGACAGCAGCGTGCCGTGGCCGAGGATTTCGCGTAGCCCCCCCAGCACCGCCAGCACAGCAGTCAGCCCGAGGCCCATCGCGAAGCCGTCCAGCGCGGATTGCAGCGGGAGATTTTTCGAGGCAAAGGCTTCGATGCGCGCAAGCACGATACAGTTGGTGACGATCAGCGGGATGAAGATGCCCAGCACCACATACAGGCCGTACATGTAGGCATTCATGCTGAACTGGACGACAGTAACCAGCACCGCGATGATCAGGATGAACACCGGGATGCGCGCCTCGTTCGGAACGAGGTTGCGGATCGGCGCGATCGCCGCGCCGGACAGCGCCATCACCACCGCGGTTGCGAGGCCCAGGCTCACTGCGTTGACCACCGAGCTGCTCACCGCGAGGATGGGGCACATGCCGAGCAGTTGCACCAGCCCGGTGTTTTGTTTCCATACGCCGTTGTACAAAATATCTTTGAATTCTTGAGAGGTCATTTCTTTTCTCCTTATGGGTCATCCCATAATTTATTACACCGTTCACCCTGAGGTATCAAGCCTGTCCTGAGCTTGTCGAAGGGGGTGGGTTTACTTGTTTTGATACATCCGTCGTGGTTCGATACCTCACCACGAACGGGGTGGTAGTTGCGATTTTAAGGAATGTCCTTAACCTTTCACGTCCTGCACTTTTGCTGGAGGATGCGGTTTGAACAGTTCGTCACGATGCTGCGCGTAATACTGCAAAGCCTTGTGCACCGCCTTCACCACCGCACGCGGGGTGATCGTCGCACCGGCCATGTAGTCGAACTGGCCGCCGTCCTTTTTGACTTTCCAGTCGCTATCCTTGGGGTTGTCCAGTGAGGTGCCGTCAAAGCCGGTGATCCATTTGTTCTTCGCGATTTCGATGTAATCGCCCAGCCCCGGTGTCTCCTTGTGCGATATTACGCGCACGCCGCTGATCTTTCCATTCCCTTGGCCATCGCTGTGGATAGAGATGATCAGGCTGATCTTGCCGCTGTAGCCGTCGGGTGCGATGACCTGCAGCACCGCGATGGAAGGCCGGTCTTTCAGGCGGCCGAGATAGGCAACGCTGGTGTCGTCGTTGCCCAGCAATTCATCTGCCGGAAGTTGAGCGGTGTCCTTGATGATGTCGTTGTCGTAGGTTTCAGCCGGCGCGATCTGCGTGACCAGTTTCAGCTTCTCTTTTTCCTCGCTGCGCGCGATGGGCTCGTGCGTCAACTGGTAGGTGATGGCGAGCAGGGCCGTGCCGATCACCGCGAAGAACAGCAGGTTGAGCGCGGTGTACACGGATGCCTTCGCCATCGTGCGTCTCATGGCTCGGCCTCTTTATCTTTTTTGCCGAACACTCCGTCTTTTTCTTTTTTACCAAACACCGGCGGCTGGGTGTACAGCACGATCAGCGGCACGCTGATGTTCATCAGCAGCGTGGCGAACGCGACGCCATCCGGGAAACCGCCGAAGGTGCGGATCAGGTAAGTGAGCAAGGCCGCGCCCGCCGCATAGATCAACCGCCCCTTGTTGGTGGTGGGACTGCTGACCGGATCGGTGAGGATGAAGAACGCGCCCAGCATCGCCGCGCCGGAGTACCAGTGGAACAGCGGCGCGACATAATGTGCCGGGTCAACCAGATGGAAGATGCCGGCGATGGCGAACAGCGTGGCCAGATAGGCGAATGGGATGTGCCAGCTGATGATGCGCGAGGCGAGCAGGTACAGCCCGCCGAACAAAAATCCCCACGCGACCATCTCACTGCCATGTCCCGCTATCTGGCCATAGATCGGCATATTCAAAATATGCTGGACCGATTCTTCAAGATGCAAATGCGTCTTCAACGTGTCCAGCGGCGTGGCCATCGTAAGCGCATCCAGCGTCAGGCCTTGCGGCAGCACACCGGAGAAAATATATTGCAGTTGTTGCGCGAAGCTGAGTTCGGCCAGCACCAGCCCCTGCGGGGCTAGCCAGTGGGTCATCTGCGCCGGGAAGGAAATGATCAGCACTGCGTAGCCGACCATCGCCGGGTTGAACATGTTGTTGCCCAGCCCGCCATACAATTGTTTGGCGATCGCGATCGCAAACGCGGTGCCGACCACCACCAGCCACCACGGTGCCAGC
>DHIV01000073.1:25352-25646 GCA_002403995.1 Gallionella sp. UBA4737
CGGCGCCAGCGGCGGGATCGACAGTGCCAGCAACCATCCGGTGAGCAGTGCGCTGTTGTCTTTCAGGAACGGCGCGATCGGGCGGTTGCGCAACCTGAGCATCAGCGCTTCGGTGCCGAGTGCAGTGAGGCTGGCCAGCGTGATCGACACCAGGATCGCCGGACCGAAATACCACACGTACAGCGCGATGCCTGGCAGCAGCGCGAGCAGCACCTTGAGCATGATCGCGGAGACGCCTTCTGATTTGCTGATGAGAGGAGAACTCATAAATTTTATTTTAGCCACGGATTAACA
>DHIV01000064.1:0-9380 GCA_002403995.1 Gallionella sp. UBA4737
CCCGGCAATACGAATCCCGGATTGGAAAATTCGAAGAACAGGCCGAAGATGCCCGCCAGCATCAGCAGGTAGGCGATGCTCGGGTCGGCGATCACGGCCAGCAGCCGGCTGCGCCAGTCGGGCTCCAGCGTGACGATGCGCGCATCCTTCAAATCCAGGGTGCGCTCAACGCCCAGCACATTCACCTTGCGCCCGTCGAGTTTGCTGAGCAGGTCGGGCACGTCACGGGCAATCACATCGATGACCTTGAGCTTCAACGCCTCCTCCGCGGTCAGGCTCACCGCCTGACGCACTGCCTGCTCCGCCCATTCGATATTGCGGCCGCGCATCTGCGCCAGGCTGCGGATATACGCAGCGGCATCATTGATTTGTTTGTGTTCCATCGCGGAACCGGGAGCGGCCAGCTCGCCGCCAGCTGGACTCGCATCCTTGGTCTTCCCCTGTCCGCCGTCCTTCCCGCCCTTCTGAGGTTGATCTCCCGGCACCGGCTGGTCGCCGAAGCCACCGATGCCGATAGCGATCGGCGTGGCAGCCCCCAGATTGGTGGCCGGCGCCATCGCGGCGATGTGGCTGGCATAGAGGATATAGGTGCCCGCACTCGCTGCCCGTGCTCCTTCGGGCGCGACGAAGGCGGCAACGGGAACCGGCGAAGCAATGATCTGTTTGATGATCTGCCGCATGGCCGTGTCCAGGCCGCCCGGCGTATCCATTTTCAGCACGACCAAGCTGGCCTGTTCCACGGTGGCGGATTTCAGGCCGCGCACCACATAATCCGCCGTCCCCGGGCTGATCGCCCCGTCAACGTTGAGCACCACCACCATGGGCGCGGACGCTGTCGCGCGGCCCGACCCGGCGAGCAACAACAGGCCGAACAATACAGCACGCATAATGGAGAGGCGATCCATGATCACAACTATAGGCGCTTTTATTCTATCCGCAAGAATTTTTGGATGTCGAGCCTGGAGTCAGCACGATTCAGTCGGTTCCGGACCGAAATTCGCTTAGGTGGAATCCGAGTTCAATTCAGGAGCTTCATCAAAACATCTTGCGCATCGTTAGCTTAGAAAGATTCAACTTCAGATGGGCAAGCGTCAAAAAATTCCCTCCAGAACAAGATCACCGCTGTAGTGTTGGGTACTCTGTATTCGCAGCTCCATTTCACTCGGCCATCTTCCGTTTGAATCTGCTGTTTATTCCCTGTCCACATTGCAGCTTCTGCAAACGCAGAGCTTGAAGCGAATAAGCAGACAACAAATAGAAACTTTTTCATTTTAACCTCCGAATAAGCTGGCGGCTTTGCAAAGCCGGCAAGCACAGCATTCGACAATAACTTATTCCTAATTTGTTCCGCAGTCAATTCGCCAAAGTACCCAGACTGATGAATTGGAGGGATAGATGGTGAAGCCGCCCCCCGGAAACAGTGCGCCTCTTCGCTGCCCTGTCAGGCAGATTTGCTGCGACGGTGGATTTACCTTGCGCAGACTTATTCTCGAACGATGCCGGTTATCCGTGCCATTAGTGCATTCTCTTTTTTAGTTCGATACTCAACGCATCTGCTGCATAGCCGATCAGATCCAGCGGATGGCTGCGGCAGTAATTGTCTATCCATAACTTAATGGTATTGTCATCGACACCTTTCAAAAAATCGATATCCCTGGCGACCGCCACCCCGCTGAGATATCCAGCCAGCCAGGCGCTATCGACCTTTGCGCTCCGCGATGGAGCCGGTTGCCCGGCGCGGTTTTTAACCCATGCCCCGCAATTTTCCATTCCCTTCACAGTAACCGCATTGCAATTTGCAGAAAATCCGGCAGCGTACGCAAAGAACAAAACAAGCAAAAGTGCATTTTTCATTTTATGCTCCCAATAAATTTTCGGCTTTGGGTTGCAGCTGCATCGCCGCAGCTACATCATCAATTCAATACCATGCTGACAATTCGCGCAACAGGCAAAGTCGGGACACAACAAAAAGCCCGCCATTCCATAATGATTGGGCGAGTTTAGTGTACGGAGGGTCTCATTCAAACAATCAGCTCAATGCCTTATCAATGCTTAATCGATACAGTTTGATTTTGCAGTATGCCCCCGATTGTGCCACCAGCCGTAGCGAGCTAGCCGTGTGCGTTCCGGCGTATAGTCATGGCTTGCAGGCAAAGTCAATTGGTGCGCCGCCACTAGCTCCTGTCAGGCATAAAGCAGCACCCACAACAGTTCCCGATGGATTGTCTCTACACCATTTATCGAAGTATGTCAGTACTGTAGAATGTTCCAGCTGCACGTTAACTTGTTTGCTGGCGAATTGATTAAATCCGCTCACATACCCTTTAAACCATGCCGTGTAGAAAGAACCCCGTATGCCAGACAATTTTCTGTCTTTTTCACGGTCTTCCAGGTATTGCCCGCATGTATTGGCTCCAACGCCGTAATAATTAACGTATGGGTTCGGAATAAGGCGGGGCGTTTCCGCCATCGCACTACTGCTCACAACAGCCAGTTGTATCATCAAAACAGCTTTGCGCATTACAGCCCCCTTTATTTTTCCGAAGACTGCACGTTTTACGTTCCAAGGTCAATGTTCACCCAAAACCTGATAGATGAGAAAAGACGGGATAAAACAAAAAACCGCCCATCACAAGGATTAGAGCGGGTTCAGTGTACGTTGCTTGACGGGGTGATACTTGATAATGGCGGAGAGGGTGGGATTCGAACCCACGGTAGCGTAAACGCTACGCCTGATTTCGAGTCAGGTACATTCGACCACTCTGCCACCTCTCCGAGTCGATGTTCAACGGCGGCGCGCATTCTACCAGCAACCTCCGATTTGGTGCAGAATGTTCACATGCGGAACCCGACTCGATGTGTGCAATTTGTGCTGGTCAGCTTATGCCTGTTGCTGGCTTCCTGTGATCATCAGGTCCCGTCATGGAAAACCGGTGAGCTGGTGGTGATAGTTCCGGAAGCCACGCTATGGCCGGAATCGGAATTTCAACGCGAATTGGCACGATTGTTCGCCGAACAATTGCATGTCACGCTCGAAATGATCCCGCTTCCAAATGACAAAATCCCTGACGCGCTGCGCAAACACCAGGCCCATCTTGCCGCCGTTCCGCTGCGCCGCGAGAACAATCCCGCCGCGCTGCAATTTGGCCCCAGCTACCAGAGTGTGCGCGAGTTGCTGGTATGCAATAGCGACAGCCCGCGCATAAAAAGTCTGGAGGAACTGAAAGGCCAAAAATTGTTCGTGGAGGCAGGGTCGGCTCATGAGGTGGCTTTGCGCGAGGCGCAGAGAAATCTGCCCTCGCTGAAATGGCAAGCGGATCACGATCTCACCACGCAAGACCTGTTGGCCGAAGTCGGCGAAGGTAATCTGGATTGCGTGGCCGCCAATGAGCTTCAGTTTGCCGATGCTCGCAACTATCATCCCGATCTGGTCGCCGAGCTTGATATTGTGCCGCCTTCCCAGCTCGCCTGGGCATTTCCCGGAAATGTCGATTCTGATTTGCTCAAACAAGCACAGGTTTTTTTCACCTCCTTGCAACAAGACGGCACGCTGCATCGCCTGCTGGATCGCTATTACGGTCACAACAACCGGCTGCGCAAGATGGATGCTGCTGCCTTCATCGCAGGGATCGATAACGTCCTGCCGCGTTTCCGCCGCATGTTCGAAGAAGCCGCCACGCTTACCGGGCAGGACTGGCGGCTGCTGGCGGCACTGGCCTATCAGGAATCGCAATGGGACCCGCTCGCCACCTCCCACACCAATGTGCGCGGCATGATGATGCTGACCGGAGATACCGCGGACCAGATGAATGTAAGCAATCGCCTGAATGCGCGCGAAAGCATCATCGCCGGCGCAAAATACCTGCTGCTGCTCAAGGAACAGCTGCCGGATCGCATCCCGGAACCCGATCGCACCTGGCTGGCGCTGGCCGCCTACAATCAGGGCTCCAGTCATCTGGAAGACGCCCGCATATTGACTGAACGCGCCGGATTGAATCCGGACAGCTGGACGGACGTGAAAAAATGGATGCCGCTGCTGAGCCGGCCAAAATATTACAAAACATTGAAGCACAGTTATGCGCGCGGGGGCGAGGCGGTGATCCTGGTGGAAAGCATCCGCAGCTACTATGACATGCTCAAGCGGCTCGAACCAAGCCAGCCGAAAACTGTGCCGGAGGAAGTCTCATATGGGCTGGTAACGCAAATGCAACGGTTGTTACCCTAGTTGTTCTTTGCAGACTGCTGCTCTTCCAGCCGGTGCTCGATACGCTCCAGCCGTGCGGATATATCCCTGAGCACGCGGTCAGCTTCTTTTTCATCCCTCTCGACTTTTTCGACATCACTGCCGATGAAGAATGCGGCCAGGTTGGCTGTCAGCAGCGAAAGCAGCACCACGCCGAACAGGATCAGCAGCGAGCCGAACAATCTCCCGGCCGCGCTGTGCGGAACCACGTCGCCATAGCCCACCGTGGACATCGTGGTCCATGCCCACCACATGCCATCCCAAACGGTGCCGATGGAGGGATCGATGCGCGACACGATCACGCCGGACATCACCATGGTGATGAAAGCTACAGCCAGCGTATTTCCCAGTTGATGGCGGGAAAGCAGCATGCGGGCGGATTTTGATAAACGCACCAGTATCACCACTACCAATACCAAACGGAAGCTGCGCAACAAACCTACCAGCGGTGAGAACTGCCAGAAAAATGGCATCCCGCCGGTGATGATGACCAGATTGATCCAGTTGCCGAACAGGTACGCGCGCCGGTTTTTAACCAGCACACTTAACAGAACAGTTTCAAAGAGGAACGCCAGCCACACCAGCCAGTCGGCAATGCGCGCCAACTGCGGAGCGATCGCCTGCGTTTCTTCCAGATACCATTGCAGCGGGATCCACAACGCGACGAACAACATCGGCCATTCCAGCCGCTTTCCCCACTTCCGCGCGGCAGGTTGTTCATGCGACTCGACCCCGGCGATACCGAGCAGATGGACGATTTTCATTTAAGGGAGCCTCTCAAAATCCACATTTCATCCCAACTGCTGCGTTGCGTAAAAAATTTCTTGCTTACATATCCGCCATATGCGGCGCGGCGAAATTTTTTTCCCGCCTTGCATTTGGGCGAACTCTGAATTTTTAGAGGCTCCCTTACGGTGAGAGTTTTTCCTTGTTGCCCATGTAGGGACGCAACACTTCGGGAATTACTACGCTGCCGTCCGCTTGCTGATAGTTCTCCAACACCGCAACGAGGGTACGTCCGACCGCAAGACCGGAACCATTCAGCGTATGCAGCAGCTCCGGCTTGCCCTGCGCGTTGCGGAAGCGCGCCTGCATCCGCCGCGCCTGAAATGCCTCGAAGTTGCTGCATGAAGAGATCTCGCGGTAGGTGTTCTGCGCGGGGAGCCACACTTCGATGTCGTAAGTCAGCGCGGCGGAAAATCCCATGTCGCCGGTGCACAGCTTCACAACGCGATAAGGCAACCCCAGTTTCTGCAATATCGTTTCGGCATGGCCGAGCAACTGTTCCAGCGCAGCGTAAGATTCATCAGGATGCGCCATCTGCACCAGCTCCACCTTATCGAACTGATGCTGGCGTATCATGCCGCGCGTGTCGCGTCCGTAGGAACCGGCCTCAGAGCGGAAGCACGGCGTGTGCGCCACGAACTTCATCGGCAGTTTTTCCAGCGGCACGATCTCGTCGCGTACCATGTTGGTGACGGGCACTTCGGCGGTAGGGATCAAATAGAATTTTTTATTGCCTATTCCAATCGCACCCGAAACGATGTTTTCACCCGTTTCTTTGAAGTGCTTTTCATCAGCTTGTTTCATTTTCTCAAGCTGGGCCTTCTCGTCATTGGTCAATATGCCGCCGGCATTTACTGAAAACAAATCCGCCTCGAACTTCGGCAATTGCCCAGTGCCGCGCATCGAATCGGCGTTCACCAGATAAGGTACATAGGTCTCGGTATAGCCGTGCTGGTCGGTATGCGTGTCCAGCATGAATTGCGCCAGCGCGCGATGCAGCCGCGCCAAGCCGCCCTTCAGCAGCGAGAAACGCGCACCGCTGATCTTGGTGGCGGTGTCGAAATCCAGTCCCAACTTTTCGCCCAGATCCACATGATCCTTCACCGCAAAATCAAACTGAGGAATGTTGCCAACCTTGCGCACTTCGAGGTTGTCCGTTTCGGATTTTCCCACCGGCACGCTGCTATGCGGCGTGTTCGGGATCACTTCCAGCAACTGTTGCAATGCACTCTGCACTTCGCCCAACTGCACTTCCGCCTGCTTGAGCTCGTCACCCAGTGTCGCGACTTCCGCCATGATCGCCGTGACATCCTCGCCTTTCGCCTTGGCTTGCCCGATCAGCTTGGACGAACTGTTGCGCTTGGCTTGCAGCTCTTGCGTGCGTGTCTGAATCATTTTGCGCTGTGCTTCCAGTTCCTGGAAACGTGCCTCATCCAGCACAAAGCCGCGTGTCACCAGTCGCGCAGCCACTCCCGCCAAATCGTTACGCAATAGTTGTATGTCCAGCATCACATCTCCGCTTCAATGTAGGGTGGGCTATGCCCACCATGTCGGGCGCAGCCCGACATACTATTATTTTTTCTTTTTCGCTTCATCCAGCTCGCGCAAATGCGCCAGCTTCTCGGCGATCTTTGCTTCGAGTCCGTGATCGGTAGGCTGATAAAAACTCACCTCGGGCATGTCATCCGGAAAATAATTCTCACCCGCCGCATAACCTTCTTCCTCGTTGTGCGCGTAACGGTAACCCTTGCCGTAATCGAGCTGCTTCATCAGCTTGGTCGGCGCGTTGCGCAAATGCAGCGGCACTTCGCGCGAGCCGTCCTGTGCCACCCAGGCGCGCGCGGCATTATACGCGACATACCCCGCGTTCGACTTCGGCGCGCAGGCCAGATACAGGATCGCCTGCGCCAGTGCCAGCTCGCCTTCCGGCGAGCCGAGCCGCTCGTAAGTCAGCGCGGCATCCTGTGTCAGTTGTATCGCGCGCGGATCGGCCAAGCCGATGTCTTCCCACGCCATGCGCACGATGCGCCGCGCCAGGTAGCGCGGGTCCGCGCCGCCATCCAGCATGCGCACCAGCCAGTACAACGCGGCATCCGGATTGGAACCGCGCACCGATTTGTGCAGCGCGGAGATCTGGTCGTAGAACGCCTCGCCGCCCTTGTCGAAACGGCGCAGGTTCTGCGCCAGCGTGTTGTCGAGAAACGCGCTGTCTATCCTGCCCACGCCGGCGGTTTGTGCCGCGGTCTGCGATTGTTCCAGCGCATTGAGCAATCTGCGCGCATCGCCGTCGGCGTAACCGATGATGCGTTCGCGTGCGTCATCATCGAACTCCAATCCCTGCAAAGCGACTCGCCGCGCGCGCTCGAACAATTGCTCCAGCTCCCCCGCCGAAAGCGCATACAGCACATACACCTGAGAGCGCGACAGCAGTGCATTGTTAACCTCGAACGACGGATTCTCGGTGGTCGCACCGATGAAGGTCACCAGCCCCTGCTCGACGAAAGGCAGAAAAGCATCCTGCTGTGACTTGTTGAAGCGATGCACCTCGTCCACGAACAGGATGGTATGGCGGCCGTGCTGCTGAAGCACCAGTTGCGCCTGCGCGATGGCCTCGCGGATGTCTTTCACGCCGGACAGCACCGCCGAGAGCGGCACGAATTCGGCATCGAAGGCCGAGGCCATCAAACGCGCCAAGGTGGTCTTGCCCACACCCGACGGCCCCCACAGGATCATCGAGTGCAGCTTGCCGGACTGGAACGCCAGGCTTAGCGGCTTGCCCTCGCCCAGCAGATGCGACTGCCCGATCACCTCATTGATGTGTTTGGGACGCAGGCGTTCCGCCAGCGGCGCTGCTGGAGATGGCGTATCGAACAGGTTGCCGGTGGACATGGTTCTGCTATTCCGGAATTATTTCAAAGATCAAACGGGGCTGCGACAAACAAGCGGCGATGGCAACATTACAACGAAGAGTGAGCAAGTAAGCCAACGCAGTTTCACCGATGAAATGGGTCCGGAATCAATCGCTCAGCACATCCGCGCCCTTGGGTGGCGTAAAACGGAATTGCTGTTCCGGTATCTTCGGGTTGCGCTGCATGGCGGAAAAACGCAGCACCGTCTTGTGCCCGAACATGTCGTTCAATTCCATCACGGCCAGCTCGGATTGCGCGTTGAATGCCATGAGTATCTTGTTGAAACTGCTGTCTTGGTCCTTGCTGCCTGGGCCTTTGCTGCCTCGGTCTTTAGGTGTTGCTTGCAGCCATTCCAGGCCGTCCCTGTTGCCGTCTTCCTTCAGCGTAAAGCCGCGCTCGATCTCATTGCTACCGGATAGCAAAGCAGCGGGACTGCTGCCCAATGCCGCATCCAGTTTTTTTACCGTCACCTGATTCAGGTCCACGTCATATAACCAGAATTTGCTGCCGTCCCCGACGATCAGTTGTTCGTAGGGTTTCTGGTAAGTCCAGCGGAATTTCCCGGGACGCTGGAACTGCATGATGCCGGATGCTCCCTGAATACGCTTGCCGTTCTGATCCAGAACGTCTTGTGTGAAATTCGCCTGCGCGGAATGCGTTGAGGCGATGAAGGTCTTGAGTTTTTCGATGGCTCCGGCATGGGCAGAAACCGGCAAAACGGACAGCATCAAAACTGCAAAAATATATTTCATCATGTCCTTATGGGATTCCGGATTGGGATTGAGATAGAAGCGGTGCGGAGGGGTTGCCTTGATCCTCAACTCTGCCTCATCGGCGCAATCACTTCGCGATTTCCGTTGCTTTGCATCGGCGTGACTATCCCTGCGGCTTCCATCTGCTCGACCAGCCGCGCGGCGCGGTTGTAGCCGATACGCAAATGCCGCTGCACCAGCGATATCGAAGCGCGGCGATTCTTGAGGACGATTTCCACCGCCTGGTCATACAGCGGATCGGCTTCCGCGCTCAGGCTATCGCCTGCTGCGCCACCCTCTTCCGATGATTCTTCCAGCGAATTGAGCACGCCCTCGATGTATTGCGGCTCACCCTGAGCCTTGAGATATTCGGCGACGCGATGCACCTCCTGGTCGGAGACGAACGCGCCATGCACGCGTTGCGGATAACCGCTGCCCGGCGGCAGATAGAGCATGTCGCCCTGCCCCAGCAGCGCTTCCGCGCCCATCTGGTCGAGGATGGTGCGCGAATCGATCTTGCTCGACACCTGAAACGCAACGCGAGTCGGCACGTTGGCCTTGATCAGTCCGGTGATCACATCCACCGAGGGACGCTGTGTGGCCAGCACCAGATGGATGCCGGAAGCGCGCGCCTTCTGCGCCAGACGCGCGATCAGCTCCTCGATCTTCTTGCCCACCACCATCATCAGG
>DHIV01000064.1:9608-25015 GCA_002403995.1 Gallionella sp. UBA4737
GGCGAGCTCGTCGATGAACACCACTATTAACTCCATCTCTTTCAGCGGTTCCGGATTTTCCGGCGTCAACGTGAACGGGTTGGTGAGCGGGTGTTTGGCCTTAATCTCATCGCGCACTTTCTGGTTGTAACCGGCGATGTTGCGCACACCAAAGTGAGACATGAGCTTGTATCGCCTATCCATCTCCTGCACGCACCAGTTCAAGGCGGAAGCTGCCTGGCGCATGTCAGTCACCACCGGTGCGAGCAGGTGCGGGATGCCTTCATAAACCGACAACTCCAGCATCTTCGGATCGATCAGCAGCAGACGCACATGTTGCGGCGTCGCCTTGTAGATCAGGCTCAGGATCATCGCGTTGATCGCCACCGATTTGCCGGAACCGGTAGTGCCTGCCACCAGCACATGCGGCATCTTGGCCAGATCGGCGACCACCGGTTTGCCGGAAATATCCTTGCCCATCGCGATGGTCAGCGCGGAACCCATGTCGGCATACACCTGCGAGCTCAGTATCTCGGACAGACGCACCACCTGGCGTTTCGGATTGGGCAACTCCAATGCCATGTATGCCTTGCCGGGTATCGTTTCGACCAGGCGTATGCTCACCACCGATAATGCGCGCGCCAGATCCTTCACAAGGTTGGTGATCTGGCTGCCCTTCACGCCGACGGCGGGTTCGATCTCATAGCGCGTGATCACCGGCCCGGGATACGCTGCCACCACTTTCACTTCCACGCCAAAATCTTTCAATTTGCGCTCAATCAGGCGTGAAGTGAATTCCAGCGTGTCGGCAGAGACGACTTCGATCTGCTGTGTGGCCTGATCCAGCAAATGCAGCGGCGGCAAAGGGGAATCCGGCATATCTGCAAACAACGGGACCTGTTTTTCTTCCGCGGCCCGCGCCGATTTGACCACTTCCATCAGCGGCATTTCGATGTGTATGGCGTGGTGCTCCTCAACGCGTTTTTTTTCTTCGACGACAGCGACGCGCTCATGAGTCGCCAGCATGCCGATACGCCTGTCCTGGCGCGTCTGCCAGGCCTGACGCGCCCACAGAAAAGTGGATTCCAGCAGTTCACCCAACCTGTCCACAAAACGCAGCCAGGACAATCCGCTGAACACGCTGAAGCTGGTGGCGATCAGGGTCAGCAGCAGCAGCGTCGCGCCGGTAAAGCCAAACACCCGTGCCAGCGATTCGCCCAGCACCGCGCCCAGCATTCCTCCCGGTGCCAGCGGCAGCGGGACTTTCAATGTATACAACCGGATCGCTTCGAGCGCGCTGCTGGCCAGCAACAGCGCCGCAAACCCGGCGACCGAGACCAGCCACGTGCGCTTGCTGAAGATGCTGTTGACACGCAGATTATGGTATCCCGCCCACACGCGCTGCAGCATGTACAGCACACTCCACCAGGCGGAAAACCCAAACAGGTAAAACAACAGATCGGCGAGGTACGCCCCCAGTACCCCGCCGGGGTTGACGGTCAGCGCTCCGCTGACGCTATGCGACCAGGCCGGGTCGGCAGGAGCATAACCATACAAAGCGACGGTTAGATATAGCGCGCAGCCCACCAGCAATATCCAGCGTGATTCGCGCAACAACAGAAGCAGCCTGCTGGACAGAAAATCGCCGCTTGCTTCAGCCATGAGATGCACCGGTCAAGGCCTGCTGCCCGGAGACATTCACCCTCCCGGCAATCTGTTTATTGCACACCTGCCCGCAGAACAGCAAATACTCGTCCGCCAACAGAATTTTCATGACGCCTTTCCCCAATCCAATTGATTGTTATCAAACCTGCCCATGATACCGCAGCAGGTCAATGCGCGCTTGCCAACAGCAGGCGGATATCCTGCGCCAGCCACTCGGAAGGCTCTCTGTCGCCGGCCATCAGGCGCACCTTGCCCTGTGTGTCGAGCAGATAAATGAATGTCGTGTGATCCAGCAAATAGCCGTTCTTGGTCGGGACTTTTTGATAGTCCACCCTGAAGCTCTTCGCTGCGCTCGCCGTCGCCTGCGCATCGCCATACAATCCGAGCATCGCCGGATGAAAAGCGGGCACGAATTGCGCCAGCAATTCGCGCGTGTCTCGTTCCGGGTCGAGCGTGACGAACAATACCTGCACCCGTTCCGCATCTTTCCCCAGCAGCCGCAAGGTCTGCGCCAAATCAGCCAGTGTTGTCGGGCACACATCCGGGCAATGGGTGTAGCCAAAGAACACCACCACCACCTTGCCGCGAAAATCACTCAGGCTGCGCGATTTGCCGTTGTGATCGGCCAGATGGAAATCGGCCTGGGCGTATTTGCCTGTCACATCGCTGGCATGAAAGTAGCTGGGCAGAGCGGGTTTTTCGCAACCGGCCAGCAAACCAATCAGCAGCAGAACAAATAACCGGTACATCATTTTCGTATAGTGCATCGTTCATCCATTCAAAACATAAAGCCAACAGGCCGGGCTATTTACAAGTATAGCAAGCATTGCAATCATGGCTCCAGACGCTCCAGATGAAGCCGAGCGGCCGCAACACGCGCATCCGCGCGTGGCATATATGGCACCACGCCCAACAACGGCGCAGCGATCCGCTGCTGCAACGCGGCGACGTTTTCATCTGCCAATATCATGTCAGCATCAATGACATTGGCCACCCAGCCCGACAATGTCAAGCCGCGTGCTGCGATCGCCTCTACTGTGAGCAGCGCATGATTCAAACAACCCATGCGCATGCCCGCCACCAGGATCACCGGCAGGCCCAACTCGCGCACCAGATCGGCGCTGTCCTGCTGCTCATTGAGCGGCACCAGCAAGCCGCCCGCACCCTCCACGATCACTACGTCGGCTCGCACGGCCAGCGCCAAGTAAGATTCTGCAATGTGCGCAAAGTCGATATTTGCGCCCGCGAGTTGCGCGGCCAAATGCGGCGCGATCGCTGGCATGAAGCTATAGGGATTGATCTGATCGCTGCTGGCCGCGCCAACGCCAGGCTGGACATTGCTGGCGGCACACAATTGCAGCACGTCTTCATTCTGCCCGTCTGCATTGCACCCTGCAGCCACAGGTTTCATGCCGATCACGCGCTTGCCGCGCAAGGCAAAACCATGCAGCAGCGCACAGCTGATCAGCGTCTTGCCGACGCCGGTATCCGTGCCGGTGACAAAATAATTCATTTCAATTTGAAGGAAGTCTTGATGATCGCCGCGCCATCGCGGGTGGTGCGCGGCTGGGGCTTCCACGCATGGCCGTACACCACTTCAAAAGTCGCGGGCAGTTTGCCGTTGCTGCGCAAGCGCTCGTAATTTTCAACGAGGCGTGCCCAGGCATTTTTTCCCATCAACCCGCGGCCCCTTCCTGTAGTGGCGTTGTGCGCGCCTATCGATTTAAGGTCCTGCAACACACTTCGCACATCATCGTAGGTCAGCGTGATGTATTCCATGTCCATCACCGGTTCGGCAAAACCGCTGTGTACCAGCATGTCGCCGATGTCGTGCATATCCGTGAATCGGTTGAGATGGTTGTGCCAGTCCACGCCATTGAATGCCAGCCTCAATTCCTTCAGCGTATCCGGGCCGAAGGTGCTGAACATCAACAGCCCGTCCACTTTAAGAACGCGATGCAATTCGACGAACGTCGCCGGCAAGTCGTTGCACCACTGCATTGCCAGGTTCGACCACACCATCCCGACACTGTTCGCCGCCAGCGGCAGCGCTTCGATATCACCGCATACCTGTATCTGCTTCGTTCCGCCGAACAATTTTTGCCACCAGCCGGAACTGCCGCGTGCAGCCTGCAGCATGTCTCTGGCGATGTCCAAAGCGATCATCTGCGCATCGGGATACCTCTGTGCCAGCCGTCGTGTTCCCCACCCGGTGCCGCTTCCTGCGTCCAGCATGCGCTCCGGTTGCAGCTTGATGTATTCCAGGCGCTCCAGCATCCGCGTACACACTTCACGCTGCAACACTGCCGAGGCATCGTAGCCTGTCGCAGCACGATTGAAAGCGCGGCGCATCAGTTTTTTATCTATGGCAAATTCATCCATGCTTCTGTTCATTCAAAAAGTTCATCACGTTTTCTACAAATTCCGTCGCATGGGACAGAAACGGCGCGTGCGCCGCGCCCCGGATCATCACCAGGCGTGCGTCCGGCAAATGGTTTGCCAGGTAATGCGAGGCTTGCGGCGGTGTAAGCATGTCACGCTCGCCGGCGATCACCAGCACGGGCTGCTTGATGTCCGGCAATGCGCTGCGCAAATCAATACTGCGCAAAATCTCCAGGCCGCCCTGCAACGCCGCCAGATCGGGTTCACCCCGGCTGAACAATGTGTCGCGCAATATCGTCAACCATTCGCGCTCCTGCTCGCCGCCGCGTACTTGCAATGCCAGAAAGCGTTTCAAGGTCAGCGCGTAATGATGCTGCAAGTTGTCCGCAAACTCCTGCAGTATCTCCGCACTCAATGCATGGTCCCATCCTGCGCGGCGCACAAAGCACGGCGTGCTGGCAACCGTCACCAAACGGCTCACTTGTTGCGGGCGCCGCATCGCCCAACGCAATGCGATCTGCCCGCCCAGCGACCAACCACACACGGCAAGCTGCTCACCAAACTGCGCGGACAGCTCGTCGACGATGGCATCCAGAGCGAAGTGTGCAGGTTCAAGGTTCAAGGGACAAGCCAAGTCTTGCTCTTTGATCCTTGACCCTTGCTCCTTGCCCCTTTCGTTGTTGGCGCTGTAACCATGGCCGGGCAAATCCACCGCCATCACGCTATAGTTTTGCGCCAACTGTTCCGCGACCCCACTCCACATGCCGCCATGCATGCCCCAGCCATGAATCAGCAACAGCGGCGCGCCGCTGTCCCCCGTTCCTGCATATTCATAGCGCTTAACGTGCAAGGCGGCCATTTAGTACTCCTAAAGTTGAGGCCGCCATGCACGTTTCCCCCTCCTCCTCAATCCTCTGGATGAAACAACTAGCCATTCGACTAAGCTGCCAAAGGCCGCAGCTAAGTCGCTGGTTATCCCGCAAGTGGGGAGAGCGAAGCGAGGGGGGCGAAGCCAAGCAAACGCATCGCTGCGTGAATTTCTTATCCCTGTGCAAGCTCATGCAGTGTTTCGATCAAACGGGTCACATCCTCTGCACCATGCGCGGCGGACAAGGTGATGCGCAAGCGCGCCGTGCCCGGCGGCACGGTGGGCGGGCGGATCGCCGCGACCCAGATGCCGCGTTCACGCAATCTGTCACTGAGATTCGATGCAGCCTGGTTGCCGCCGGCCAGCAAGGGCTGTATCGCCGTTGCTGATGGCATCGCAGACCACGGCAGGCCGCGCAACCCGCTGCGCAATTGCGCGATCAGCCGTTGCAGGTGGCCGCGCAGTCCGTCGCCATTTTCTATCTGCCGCAGGCTCTCCAGCAGCGCGCTCGCCAGTGCCGGCGGTGTGGCAGTCGTGTATACGTAGCTGCGCGCATGATTGACGAGCGTATCGATCACCACCTGCTCCGCCGCGACGAACGCACCGAACACCCCGGCCGCTTTGCCCAGCGTCGCCATGTAAATGATACGTGGCGAATCCAGCCCGAAATGCGCCAGCGAGCCGCGCCCTTGGCCACCCAGCACGCCGAAACCGTGTGCGTCATCGATCAGCAGCCACGCATCATGTTGTTCGCATAACGCCAGCAATTCCGGCAACGGCGCGAGATCGCCGTCCATGCTGAACACCGCGTCGGTGATGACAAGTTTGCGGCGACGAGCATGACACGGTGGGCGATGGCCTTCGGTGCGGGAATGCTCGTCAAGCCGCCCCTCCCGCGCCAAAGGGTTACACCCCTCCGTGTCGGGGCGGCTGCTTCCTGCTTGCTCCAGCAGTTGCGTCAAATGGGCAATGTCCTTGTGGCGGTAGCGCTTCACTGTGGCGCGCGACAACTGCATCGCATCGTTCAGCGAAGCATGGTTGAACTTGTCGGCAAACACCGTATCGCCCCTGCTGACCAGCGCCTGCACGGCGCCCAGATTGGCCATGTATCCGGTGGAAAACAACAGTGCGGAGGGTTTGCCGACAAAGGCCGCAAGTTCATGTTCCAGCTGATGATGCGCTGCGCCGTGCCCGCTCACCAGATGCGCGGCGCCCGACCCTACCCCATGTTGTTGCGCCCCTTGTTGCAGCGCGGCGATGAGTCGCGGATGGTTGGCCAGACCCAGATAATCGTTGCTGCAGAATGACAGATAGGATTTGCCATCCACCATTATGTGCGGCGCTTGCGGGCTTTGCAGCATGCGCCGCTGGCGCAACAGGCCCAGCGCAGCGCGCTCGTTCAGTTCATTTTTTAATTCCGTGAAAGGCATTGGGTTTCGTAGGATGGGTGGAGTGTAGCGATACCCAACAATAGAGTGGCTATGGAACGATGGGTATCGCTACGCTTCACCCAACCTACATTTGTCCCGCTAACGTATACATGCCCAGCTTGTCCAGCATGGCGCGATCCCGTTCGGCCTCAGGATTGCCGGTGGTAAGCAGTTGCTCACCATAGAAAATCGAGTTGGCGCCTGCGAGGAAACACAACGCCTGTACCGCGTCCGACATCTGCTGGCGTCCTGCCGACAGCCTCACCCGCGCGGTCGGCATGGTGATACGCGCCACTGCGATGGTACGCACAAAATCCAGCGGATCGAGGTCTTCGGCTTGTGCAAGCGGTGTGCCTTCGACTTTGACCAGATTGTTGATCGGCACGCTCTCGGGATAGGGCTCGAGATTGGCCAGTTGAGCGATCAAACCCGCGCGCTGCGTCAGGTTCTCGCCCATGCCGACGATGCCGCCGCTGCATACATGCATACCCGCTTTGCGCACGCGCTCCAGCGTATCGAGTCTATCCTGGTAATCGCGGGTGCTGATGATGTCGCCGTAGAATTCCGGCGAGGTATCCAGGTTGTGGTTATAGTAATCCAGCCCGGCGGCACGCAATTGCTCGGTCTGTTTCTCATTCAGCATGCCCAGCGTGGCGCAGGTCTCCATGCCCAAACCGCGCACCGCTTTTACCATTTCCACCACGCTGGCCATATCCTCGTCGCTGGGTTCGCGCCAGGCAGCGCCCATGCAGAAACGGTCCGCGCCGTTTTGCTGAGCGGCACGCGCGGCGGCGATCACTGCGCCCACATCGAGCATTTTCTGATTCTCCACGCCTGTTGAATTGAACGCCGATTGCGGACAGTAGGCGCAGTCTTCCGAACAGCCGCCGGTCTTGATCGACAGCAAAGTTGAGAGCTGCACCGCGTTCGGGTCGAAATGCTCGCGGTGCACTTGCTGCGCGCTAAACATCAGGTCTGCGAACGGCAGTTTGAACAAGGCCTCAACTTCCTCGACGCTCCAGCGTTGCGGCGTGGCAGCTCGTTTGCCAGATTGCCTGTCATTTTTATTGACAGGGGAGCGGATAAATTCGATAGTTCGAGTGTTCATTTTGGGCTATTCATTTTGGGCTAGGCTGTTTATGCTGGATGGTGGATGAACTGAGATCCAAGGCAATGGCGCATCATCCTAGAAAGGGCAATGCCTTGTCAATTTTACGCAAGCATTTTTTGAACATGCGCTCAAATATTGGGCGCATGCTGCCTGCCCAACCTTGCATGCTATGCGGGAGCATGAGCCGCGACGGCTTGTGGTGCGCCGCCTGCGATGCAGCCCTGCCCTACTTCAACGCACCGCTTTGCCCGGTCTGCGCCTTGCCGACACCCAGCGGTGAAGTGTGCGGGCATTGCTTGACTCATCCGCCATTATTCAGCCGCACCATTGCGGTATTCGACTACGCTTTCCCGCTCGACAAGTTGATACAAGGCATGAAGTACGGCGAACAGTTGGCATTGGCGCATGCCTTCGCAAAAAAGCTGCTGCCGCGAATTGATAGATGCAATTTGCCGGATTACGTCATTGCCATGCCGCTGCATCCGACCAAATTGCGCGAACGCGGCTTCAATCAATCGCTGTTGCTCGCCGCAACGGTTGCCCGCGACCTGAAACTCGAACTGCTGCCCAACGCCTGCAAGCGCGTGCGCGACACACCGCCGCAATCCGCCTTGCCGTGGAAGGAGCGCAAGAAAAACGTGCGCAATGCATTTTGCTGTGATATGGATTTGACCGGCAAACGAATTGCCCTGGTGGATGATGTGCTGACTACCGGATCCAGCCTGAACGCACTGGCCGAGGCGGCGCAGAAACGGGGGGCGGGAGAGGTTGCCGCATGGGTGATAGCGCGGACATTGCCGCATTCGGAAAACATAAAACTGATGACTTTGGCCTGATCACTCAGCACCCAGACCTGATTCCTGGTTCAACGCCTGCAGCGCGTCAAAATGACCCGAAATCCGCACGCAACGCCGGCTCGTATCCGCAACTATCACCCGGAACTTCGCTGAGTTCCTAGTCCAAACGGGTGAATTCCTGGCCACGCCAATAACCGCGATCTATGCTTTCCAGCAATTGCCCTTCGGTTACCACCGCCACATCGATTCCGCTTTTCACAATGCGTGCAATTTCATCGGCGGCCTTCAAATCGGTCGGGTCAGCCATGCCGACCAGCAGCATGCCATTGCGGTCTTCCAGCACGATCGCGTGAAACCGCCGGGCCTGATCTTCCGGCAACAACCTTACAAGCTCGGGTTTGAAGCGAAAGCGCTTGAGATTGATGTAGGGAATGCTAAGCTGTTTGGCGAGGGCCTCGGAAATATTCTCTTCGGTGACAAAAGCATTGTTCACCAGAATACGCCCCAGCTTAAGCCCGACGTGCTTCTGCTGTTCAAGCGCGTAGGCGAGTTGTTCTTCCGATATGAGTTTCTGTTGAATCAGCAAATCGCCTAGGCGAAATCTTTCCGGACCAGCCATAATTCCTCTCCCGAATATCTTTTATTGCGAGTTAACATGGTCAGGAATGGAAGTTAGCCGCTTTTCCCGATGTTGACAAGGACTTGGCAAATTTTTTATGTTTCATGTGATTCTATTTCAGCCTGAAATCCCGCCCAATACCGGCAACATCATCCGCCTGTGCGCCAACACCGGTTGCCGGTTGCATTTGATCAGACCGCTCGGTTTCACGCTCGAAGACAAGCAGTTGGTGCGCGCCGGCCTGGACTATCATGAATTCGCAACCTTGCAAGTTCACGAAACTTTGCAGGATTGTTTAACCGTCTTCAACCCGGCCCGCGTATTCGCGCTCACCACCAAGGGCTCGCAAGCCTTCCATCAAGTGCATTATCAGGCAGGAGATGCGTTCCTGTTCGGCCCCGAGAGCCGCGGCCTGCCCGCCGACGTGCTCGCCCAGTTTGACGCCAGCCAGCGGGTGCGCGTGCCTATGCTGCCCGACAATCGCAGCCTGAATTTGTCTAACACCGTGGCGATAACGGTGTACGAGGCGTGGCGGCAATGCGGGTTCGAGGGTGCACAACCCTGAAAACAGTCCACGAAAGACACGAAACGGTTTTGTAGGGCGGGTTAAGCCCGGCCTACATTTTTTCTTTAAGAAATATCTCCAGCAGATCATTCAAGAACCGTTGCCCCATCTGCGTTGGTGCGATGCGCTGATGGTCGCGAAAAAGTAATCCGCGCCGTTCCGCATCGGCCAATTCGCGCTGAATGACGAGCAACGGCAGGCTGGTGCGTTCCTGAAACAGCGCGCTGTCAAAACCTTCGTTCAATCTCAGCGCATTCATCATGAACTCGAACCCGAGTTCTTCATGGCTGACCTCGTGTTCGGTCTGTATCGGCGCGTCCCTGGCGACTTGCTGCATATACGCTTGCGGCTGCTTGTAGCGCGCCTGGCGGATCACCTTATCCGGAAAACTCAGCTTGCTGTGCGCGCCCGCGCCTATGCCCAGGTAATCGCCGAACTGCCAGTAGTTGAGATTGTGCTTGGCGCGGCGTTTCGGCTGCGCGAAGGCTGAGGTCTCATAATGCTGATAGCCGTGTGCCGCCAGCAATTCCTCGATGCGCTGCTGCATGTCGCTGCTCGCATCGTCGTCCGGCAACGAAGGCGGGTTACGATGGAACAGCGTATTCGGCTCCAGTGTCAGGTGATAGCAGGACAGATGCTGCGGCGCAAACAACAGCGCGGTTTGCACATCCTGCAACGCTTCATCCAATGTTTGCTTCGGCAGCGCGTACATCAAGTCGAGATTGAGGTTGTCGAAATGCTGCTGCGCAATTTCGATTGCGCGCCTGGCCTCATCCGCGGAGTGTATGCGGCCCAGCGCTTGCAGATGCGTGTCGTTGAAACTCTGGATGCCCATCGACAAGCGATTCACACCCGCATCACGATACGCCGCAAAGCGCGCCGCCTCCACCGTGCCGGGATTCGCCTCCAGCGTGATCTCCGCGTCAAGGGCCAGCGGCAGCAACATGCGCACATTGCGCAGGATCTCCGCGACACTCTCGCCGCTCAACAAGCTGGGCGTACCACCGCCGAAGAACACCGTATACACCTTGCGTCCCCATATCTGCGGCAAAGCCAGCTCCAGATCACGGATCAACGCCGCGACATATTCCTGCTCCGGCAATGCCCCGCGCGCCTCATGCGAATTAAAATCGCAATATGGACATTTGCGTACGCACCACGGAATGTGGATATACAGCGACAGCGGCGGCAAGGCTTTAAAATTCACTTCTTGCGATTTGAGTGCGAAGGGTTGCAGGGTATGGCTGGTCATGATTGCAGTGATACAGGGCGATCCCGGAAATAGTACCGGTTACGAAACCGGCCGGCTAATGTTAAATGTCCATAAAAACGAGTGCACTGCCTGATGATTGTTGCCTTACAATACCTCATGAGTCTGGTTACCGCACCTTCGAAGAGCTGATACTTTAGACGAATTAACTGCACAAGGGTAATAACATGATCCTCACCCACGAGATACTCAAAGTTCTGGGAACTGCACCCTTGTTTCTTGGTATACCCAAACATTTACTCGCAAAACACTTAAGTGAATCCAGTTTGCACCCCCTGACTACCGGTCAGGTACTGCTGGTTCCAAGCCAGCCCAACAATACGATTTACATTGTCCTGTCCGGACGCCTGCGCATCCAATCACATGAATCCGAGTCCGAGCCATTAGTGATTCTGGGCGAGGGAGAATGTGTCGGCGAGATGTCCATGCTGGGTGAAGCACCTGTTTCCATGTATGTCGTGGCCGGCACAGACTGCAAACTGCTTGCTATCGACCATGCCTCCATGTGGGAGCTGATTAACAGCTCCCATGCTGCCGCGTATAACATGCTGAACATGCTGACCGGCCGTATACGCAATACCAACGAGATCTTGGTAGGGAATCTTGAGCAGGAACTTGGATTTTCAGGGGACTCGATGGTGGACGATCTGACCGGACTTTATAATCAGCACTGCACACAGAAAAAATTCGACCGCCATTTGCGTCGAGGTATCGTGAGCAAAATGCCGAACAGTCTGTTGCTGCTGGAGATGGATCATCTAACAGAGTTTATCAAGAGACATGGGCAACTTGGCGGCGATCAGGCGCTACGAGATATCGCTTACACGACAATATCCTGCCTGCGCCCGGATGATCAGGCGGGACGGCACAGTAACGAGAAATTCGCTATCTTTCTGCCGAATACATCCCTGTATGATGCATGCAATGTTGCGGAAAGGCTGGTGACGGATGTCGGCCGGTCTTTGGTCGTGCTGCCCAGCGGCGATGCATTGCCTTCCATCACCGTATCGATAGGTGTCAGCCAGGCTCGCGCTGACGATACATTGGTCAGCCTGTTCGATCGTGCCGACGAGGCATTGCAGCTTGCCAGGGACAATGGCGGCAACTGTATAAAGGCGGTGTAATAACTTCTCAACAAGGTGTTAAATACTGCCACTTTGGCATGACAGTGTTTAACGCGCGTTTTCAATATCTTGCTAAAACCAACCAGACTGAATCGCTGAAATTCATCCTGCGATTACTACACCCTAATAATCCTTCAATTTATCCAGCAGCACCCTTAACGCTTTGCCTCTATGGCTGATGGCGTGCTTTTCGTCGCGCGACAGTTCCGCGCTCATCTTGCCGAGGGATGGCAGCCAGAACAGCGGGTCATAACCGAAGCCGCCGTCTCCGCGTTCCTCGCGCGCGATCTCGCCGTGCCATTCGCCTTCCGCGATCAGCGGCTGCGGATCGTCTGCATGGTGCAGCAGCACCAGCACACAGTAGTAGTGTGCGCTGCGATCCTTCACGCCCTGCATTTCATGCAGCAGCTTTTCGTTGTTGCGCCGGTCCGATTTGGGCTCGCCGGCATAACGCGCGGAAAACACGCCGGGTGCGCCGTTCAACGCGGTGACGCAGATGCCTGAATCGTCGGCCAGCGCGGGCAGTCCGCTCAAGCGGCTGGCATGCCGCGCCTTGGCGAGGGCGTTTTCGATGAAGGTGACATGCGGCTCTTCTGCTTCTTCGATACCGAGTTGCGCCTGCGTCAGCACTTCGATGCCGAGCGGCTGCAGCAGGAACTGGAATTCGCGCAGCTTGCCGGGATTATTGGAAGCTATGACGAGCTTTTGCATGGTTCTATTACCCCTTCCCCCAATTCCTCATCCAGAAGGGAGAGGAAGCGTAGGTGCAAGAAAGTTAACAGGGTGTTGAAAAGCGTAGCGAGAGGCGATCAGGCAAGGCGGAAGCCGGCGAAAAAGTAGCCGCACTGACACGGTGGGGCGTAGCCCTCTGGTGCGGGAAGTGCGGCCTGCATCTGCTCCCGCAAGCGGCTGGCTTCGCCAGTAACGTGTCGCAGATGCGGTTTACACAAAGTTTATCGCTACGCGACCTCGCATTTTTCGCCGGATTCCAACACAGCATCATCGCCTCGCAGTAGTTTTGCAACACTTTGTTAGTCGGTCTCCAGCACCGAGCGTTGCAATGCAATCAACTCTGCAATACCCCGTTTCGCGAGTTCCAACAATTCATCCATCTCGGCGCGGGTGAAGGCGTGGCCTTCGGCAGTGCCCTGCACTTCGACGAAGTGTCCGTTGCCCAGCATCACCACATTCATGTCGGTATCGCAGGCGGAGTCCTCGAGGTAATCCAGATCCAGCACCGGCGTGCCCTGATAGATGCCTACGGAGATCGCGGCGATGAAATCCTTGAGCGGGGATTCCTTGATCAGGCCCTTGCCGAGCAGATCTCTCACCGCGTCATAAAGCGCGACGAACGCGCCGGTGATGCTGGCGGTGCGGGTTCCGCCGTCGGCCTGGATCACGTCGCAATCGATCTGGATGGTGCGCTCGCCGAGTTTCTGCAGATCCACCACCGCACGCAGGCTGCGCCCGATCAGGCGCTGTATCTCCTGGGTGCGCCCGGATTGCTTGCCCTTGGCAGCCTCGCGGCTCATGCGCTCGCCCGTGGAGCGGGGCAACATGCCGTATTCGGCGGTGATCCAGCCTTCGCCGCTGCCTTTTTTATGCGGCGGGACTTTTTCATCGACGCTGGCGGTGCAGATGACTTTGGTGTCGCCGCATTCGATCAGCACCGAACCTTCGGCGTGTTTGGTGTAGCGGCGGGTGATGCGTATTTCACGCAATTGATTGGGTGATCTTTGACTGGGGCGCATAATAAATTCTCATTAAAAGAGGAAAGGGGCAAGATACAAGTGGAGTAGCTATGAAATCTCCAGGACATGACTGACCGGTTCGTCAGTATCGTGGGCGGTTTCACTGTTACCCCAGCGCACCGCCAAACCGGTGACATTATCGGAATGTCCGTCCTCACGCTCCAATGCGAGCCCGACCAGGCCATCCAATACATCGGCGACGGGAAGCGCAAAAAATGCTTCGACCAGTTCCTGGTCGGTGAACGGCCCCCACAAACCATCGCTGCCGAGCAACAAGACATCGCCGGACCGCAACGCGACTGGTTCGCCGGCTTCCATATAAAACAGGTCCTCGATACCGCCAAGACAGTTGGTGATATGGTTACGCTGCGGATGAATACGCGCCTGTTCGGCGGAGAGCTTCCCTGAATCGACCCACTGCTGCACCACTGAATGGTCGTTCGTCCTGGCGAATACCGCGCCGTCGCGCAGCAAGTACAGGCGCGAGTCCCCTGCGTGGCCCCAATACATCTTGTCATCTTGTATCAGTGCAGCGACACAGGTCGTTCCGGGAAAGCCGCCCATGTCCTGGTCGTGCGGAACCTTCATGATGCGCTCGTGCGCATGGCGCATGGTTCCCAGGATGAATCTGCCAGGTTCGGCAATGCGCGGCTGAGCATGACGGCCAAACGATTCAATAAAAGTCTCGATGGTCAAACTCGCCGCCAGCTCGCCGTGAAGATGCCCGCCCATGCCGTCCGCAAGCACCAGCAGCAACGCATCGTTGGTATAGGCATAGGCGACACGATCCTGATTGAATCTGCGATTGCCGATATGGCTGGCCTGGTGTATCGAGAAGTTCATGAGCACGGAAAAGATTTAACAAGGCGAAGATTTCACAAGTTGCAATCGTAATATAATGTGCCTCTCCAGCACAGCCTTTTATTCGAAAGCCTCTTGTTATGATTCTCAGTATGACCGGTTATGCCGCTGCCAGCGCGGAACTTGACAGCGGATCATTGACGCTCGAACTGCGCGCGGTCAACCACCGCTATCTGGACATCCAGTTGCGTATGCCGGATGAACTGCGCAGTTTCGAGGGGACTCTGCGCGAGGCGATCACCGCACAATTGCAACGAGGCAAGGTGGAGTGCCGCATCAACTATGCGGCGCGATCCGCGCAAAGCGGCGCCACACTGAATCGCGACCTGCTGCAACAGCTCGCCGCCTGGAACAAGGACGTTCAGGCCGCGCTGCCCGATGCGCCCGGACTGAGTGTGGCCGATGTGCTGCGCTGGAACGGCGTGCTGGAAACGCCCACTGCTTCGGCGGACGAATTGCGCGCCACGCTGCTCGATCTGTTGCAAACCGTGTTGCAGGAGTTCTCTGCTTCGCGCGCCCGCGAAGGCGAGAAACTCAAGGACTTCTTGCTGCAGCGCGTGGACAAGATCGAAGCACTGCGCAATGCCGTGATGCCGCATGTGCCCGCCGCAATCGCCGCTTACGAACAGAAAATCATCGCGCGTTTGCGCGAGGCAATGCAAAATACTGACGACGAGCGCATCCGCCAGGAGCTCGCACTGTTCGCCACCAAGATAGACGTGGATGAAGAGCTGTCAAGGCTGGCCAGCCATCTCGGCGAAATGCGCCGCATCCTCTCATTGGGAGGCGCAGTGGGCAAACGGCTGGATTTTTTGATGCAGGAACTCAATCGCGAAGCCAACACGCTGGGCTCAAAATCGGTTGATGCGGAAGTGTCGCGCAGCGCGATGGAGATGAAGATACTCATCGAACAGATGCGCGAGCAAATTCAAAACCTGGAGTAAAAATCTGACATGTCGGGAAATCTGTTCATCATCAGCGCGCC
>DHIV01000064.1:25282-25444 GCA_002403995.1 Gallionella sp. UBA4737
CATCAATCCGCACATCGATCTGTCGGTCTCCTACACCACGCGCGACCCGCGCCCCGGCGAGCAGGATGGCAAGGACTATCACTTCGTCAGCCGCGAGACTTTCCATGCAATGGCGAAACGCGGCGAATTCCTGGAAAGCGCAGAAGTCTATGGCAACCTGTA
>DHIV01000089.1 GCA_002403995.1 Gallionella sp. UBA4737
CTCATTTACTCCCTCATTTACTCCGCCACGCTGCGCAAACGTGACCATCACGCCACCTGCAAATTCTTTGATTTCGAAATCAATTTCGGGGTAGTCGCGCAATGCTTTGCGAATGCGGATGAAGCCGCTACCATATTTCTCGATGCTACCAGTAAGGTAAAAGCCTTCGGCAACCAATTTGTTGCGCAGGCTGGAGCGATAGTTGTCGGCCTGAATGTCAGCTACGCTGATGCGGCTCAGGATTTTCAGCAGCGTGGACTTGCCTGCGCCGTTGCGGCCGATGATGCCGACCCGGTCACCCTGTTGAATGTCAAAGCTGACATCCTTGAGCGCCCAGAACTCTTCGTGGGTTGGATCATTTTCCGGAGCGGCAAAAGGATGAGTCAGTTTATGGGTGAAACGCTTGGCGCCTTCCGTCAGCACATCGCGCAACGCGGTATAGCGCTCCTGCTTCTGGTGGCCGATGATGTATTTCTTCGAGAGGTTCTCGACGCTGATAACCGATGACATCAGGGTGCCTCTAAAAATTCAAATACTGCCATTCCCGCGAAAGCGGGAATCCAGCGGTTTTCTCTAACATACCTTTTGGCCTTGTCCCCCGCGTCGCGAGGGAGCTCTTTTGATGGACTGGATTCCCGCTTTCGCGGGAATGACGAATTTTTAGGGTTATCCATCAGATCACGTCCGCAAAGGTTTTTTCCGTTTTACGGAAGTAGTAGATCCCGGTGATCAGTATCACCAGGACCAGAGAAAGAGAGAGAAAGAATCCCGGCCAGTAGAGCTGGGTATTGCCCCCCAGTATCGCCCAGCGGAAACCATCGATCACGCCGACCATCGGGTTGATGGAATAGAGCAGCCGCCACTTTTCAGGGACGATGTTGCTGCTGAATCCGACCGGTGAGATGTAGAGCCCGAACTGAACCACGAAAGGGACGATGATGCGGAAATCGCGGTATTTCACGTTGAGAGCCGCGATCCACAATCCCGCACCCATCGCGGCGGCAAAGGCCACAAAAATGAACAGGGGCAGGGTCAGCATGCGCAGGTTGGGCGCGAACCCGTACCAGATCATCAGTCCCACCAGGATGATTCCCGAAATAAAAAAGTCCGCGAAGCTGACGATCACCGCACTGGCAGGAACAACCAGACGCGGGAAGTACACCTTTGAGATCATCCCGGCATTGCTGATCAGGCTATCGCCGGCGCCGCTGAAGGCGCTGGAAAAAAATTGCCAGGGCAACAGGGCCGCAAAGACCAGGATAGGATAGGGCACACCTTCGGAAGGCAGTTTCGCCAGTTTGCTGAACACTAAAGTAAACACCAGCATGGTGATCAATGGGCGGCCCAGGGCCCACACGATGCCGATGACGGTTTGCTTGTAGCGCACCAGGATATCGCGCCAGGCCAGGAAGAAAAACAATTCGCGGTAGCGCCACAGGTCGCGCCAGTAATGGCGCTCTGCCCTGCCCGCTTCGATAACGAGTGTAGCCTGATGGGTTGTCATGAGAATTATCTTGCCGCTTTTTTCGGGGAGGCTGCACCGGGTTGCCGCGCCTGAACTTGCACGGCCTCTTGTCGCAAACCTTTAATCTCTTTCGTTAACGCCTCATGCTCCGCGATCTTGATCTTGAGGAATTGCACGGTGATCCTGGCTTTTTCCTCTATGCCTCTCGGGGTCAGCAGGTAGGCGTAGCCCTTTTTGTTTTTGCTGTTGCGGAAATTATTGGCTTTCACCAACCCTTTTTCAATCAACGCCTGGATGCAATAGTTCACCCGCCCCAAGCTGATGCCCAGATCCCCGGCCAGTTCGCGCTGGCTGATCTCCGGATTGGCTTCCAGTCGTTTCAGGATTTTGTAGCGGTATTCGTCGCTTAACATGGCAGTGCCGTTCGTCCTTAATCGTTCAATCATTGAACGTGTTCAGCAATTGAACGATAAATACGCTATTAAGTCAAGTTAGAGACAGGTAAAAGATGCAAGAGGCAAGATACAAGGAAAACCAGGGGCAAGAGACAAGGGAAAATCAGAGGCAAGGTTCAAGAGGAAAGAGGCAAGGGGGAAGGGGGAAGGGGCAAGACAAAAGCAGAGCGGTTCAAGGTTTCGCCCAGTTCTCGATTTTCAGTCCCGCCACTCGCTTGAACTCGCGTTCGTTGTTGGTGACGAGTATCCATCCCTCGGCTTTGGCATGGGCAGCGATCCATAGGTCGTTGTTACCGATCGTTTGGCCGGCTTGCTCAAGCTTTGCACGAATCTTTCCATATTGTTGTGCGGCCGCGTTGTTTATCGGCATCACTTGTATTGCATTGGTCAATTGCTCGATCGCGGTGGATGCCTTTTTGGGAAACTGGCTTTTCTCCGCACCGTGACGCAATTCGCCCAATGTAATTGCCGACATGGCCAGCTCCTCTGTCGTATGTCGCTCGAACCGCTCACGCACGGCAGGCGGATTGTGTTTGGTGATGTAGATACAAATGTTGGTATCCAGCAAATAACGCACGGGCATCAGAGCGATTCCCGTTGCTGAGGAGGGGTATCGTTTCGCTCTTCAGCGAACAGGTCTTTGGGCAAGCTGGCTAATGCGTCAAATATCATCGACGCATTAGCAGGCTTCGCACGCAGCACAATTTCATCACCGCGACGAAATATCTCCACCTGCTCCGCTTCAAAGCGAAACTTCTTGGGTAACCGGACAGCCTGGCTATTTCCTGATTTGAATACGCGCGCATAAGACATCATCAATCTCCTTTATATATACATAAAGTATACACATATAAGAAGATGCAATCCAGCCCGGTTGAATATTCCGGATTCCTAATCCCACTTCCTCGGTGAACAAATAAGGTTCAAGGAGAAAGGGAGAAAAACAGAGGCAAGATTCAAGAGGAAAGAGGCAAGGGAAAAGCAGAAGCAGGATTCAGGATGCAAGGGACAAGGGAAAGGTTCAGGGTTTCGCCCAGTTTTCAATTTCCAGTCCCGCTCCTACATCTGCTACAGACTTTTCACGGGTAGCAGGTAGCTGCGGGAGACTTGTAACCAGTTGAAGACTGGATAAGATCGTCACCGCCGCGGGTGTGTAATGTTTGCGTTACGCCCAGCCGCGCCTTTCTATCTCGGCAATCATTTTGTTGGCAGCGGAAATAAGCGCGGGCACAAAAGCATGGCCGGTTTGCAGCGCGCTGGTCAGCACGACCGGGTCTTCAACATATTCGTGAACCATCTGGTTTCTGAGGTTACGAATGGTTATCCATTCGTCAGCAGATTTGATCAGCCCCAAGCGTTCTGCCCGGTCAAGGTTGTCGATGACGGCGGATGTTTTTTCACCCAGGGCATCCAGGAGCAAGGGCAACAACTTGTCGCCCGCGGTGTCTTGCAGGCGGCCAAACCTGCCGACGAAGGCTTCCACCTGCTCTGCCAGGTCGAAGTCTGCTTCAAGGCGGGCTGCTTGTTCCAGAGTGAATGATTTTCCAAACAGGCGCTGGTCTGTGGTGGTGAGGTGTTGGCATTCTTTGCGCACGACTCGCGCCAAAAATTTCAGGCGCAACGCGATCCCGGGTTCCAGTGTCATAGCAATTTCCCCTCTTGAAATGCAATATCGTGGATAGGCAAGCGCATGAGGTTGGGTGCGCTGAGCAGCACATCTACCTTGCGGCCATTCATGGCGCGCGACACCAGTCCGGCCAACTGCGCGGCCATGAGCGCAGGGTTGTCCACGGATTCCGTCAGTTCAAGCATGAGGTCAAGGTCTCCCCCGTGCGCAGTGTCGTCGAGCCTTGAGCCGAACACCCGCACGCGGGATTGGTTTCCCGCCACCTGTTTGGCGAGTTGGCGAATAGTCTGGATTTGATTGTCAGTCAGGCGCATGGTTTTTGAAATCAATTCGAATCATTTTTGGCAGGCTATACCCAAGCTCGTATCTGGATTTCGGTGGCCACTATATCATTACACCGTTTGCCCTGATGCTTCGCCAAGCTCAATTCAAATGGATTTCCCTCTCCCCAACCCTCTCCCTCGCGGGGAAAGGGAATCTTGTTCGATCACAAATGTGAACGGATTGATCAGGCGAACAGCTCAGCTTCGGCCAGGGTTTTGCCTTGCGCATCCTTAGCGGAAACCATGGGCGCGGCCTGCAGCTTCCAGTCTATCGCCAGCGCCGGGTCATCCCAACGTATGCAGCGTTCGTGCTCGGGGAACCAGTAATCGGTGGTCTTGTATAAGAACTCTGCGCTCTCGGTAAGGACACAGAACCCGTGCGCGAAGCCTTCCGGTATCCACATCATGAGTTTGTTCCCGGCGGACAATTCCTGTGCGACGTGTTTCCCGAAGGTCGGCGAATTCTTGCGGATATCCACCACGACATCAAGCACCGCGCCCTGCACCACGCGCACCAGTTTTGCTTGCGGGTGCTGGATCTGATAATGCAATCCGCGCAGCACGTTTTGAACTGAGCGCGAATGGTTGTCCTGCACGAAGTCGACATCGCGTCCGGTCAGTTCGGCAAACCTGCGCCGGTTGAAACTTTCAAAAAAGAAGCCTCGATCATCACCGAACACTTTGGGCTCGATGATCAGCAGGCCGGGGATGGCGGTATGGATCAGTTTCATCCCGGCAGGTTCTTATCCCTGAGCACCCCCATCAGGTAGGCGCCATAGCCGCTCTTGAGCAGCGGCGCGGCGAGCTTTTCCAGTTGCGCGGCATCGATAAATCCCAAGTGATAGGCGATCTCTTCCGGGCAGGCGATCTTGAGTCCCTGGCGATGTTCGATGGTCTGGATGAACTGGCTGGCTTCGAGCAATGATTCGTGCGTGCCGGTATCCAGCCATGCATAGCCGCGCCCCATGATCTCGACGGACAGGTCATTGCGATGCAGATAGATGCGATTGACATCGGTGATCTCCAGTTCGCCGCGCGCGGAGGGTTTGAGGTTGGCGGCGATGTCCACGACGCTATTGTCGTAAAAGTACAGGCCGGTGACGGCATAGTTGGACTTGGGCTTGGCGGGTTTTTCTTCCAGCGAGATCGCGCGCCCATTCGCATCGAACTCCACCACCCCGTAACGTTCCGGGTCGCGCACATGATAGGCGAACACGGTCGCACCTGTTTTGCGCTGTGCCGCGTTGGCCAATTGATGCTGGAATGAATGCCCGTAAAAGATGTTGTCGCCCAACACCAGCGCGGAAGGGTGCTTGCCGATGAAATCGCGCCCGATGATGAAGGCCTGCGCCAGGCCTTCCGGCGCCGGTTGCACGGCATACTGCAGGTTCAGCCCCCACGCGCTGCCGTCGCCGAGCAATTGCTGGAAGCGCGGCGTGTCCTGCGGCGTGGAGATGATCAGGATGTCGCGTATCCCCGCCAGCATCAGCGTGGACAGGGGATAGTAGATCATCGGCTTGTCGTAGATGGGCAGCAGTTGTTTGGATACCGCCATGGTCACCGGATGCAGTCGCGTGCCGGAACCGCCGGCGAGGATGATGCCTTTTCTGGCAGACGGGGAAGGGTTCATGCCGCGTTTCCTTTATTGGGGATTGCATAATCAAAAGCTGCGCTTCCATATCTTGTAGGTCGGGCTTTGCCCGACGCGTCGGGCAAAGCCCGACCTACGGAAAATCGCACATGATCATAAATGATGCAAGGATCGGTAATTTTCATGTTTGTGTCTCGCAGAATATTTTGTAGGTCATCGCGATCCCTGTTTTCAGATTTGTTGAGGCCTTCCATCCCATACTCTGGATTTTAGATACATCCATCACCTTGCGCATCGTGCCATCCGGCTTCGAGGTGTCCTGCACGAACTTGTCCTTGTAGCCGACCACGGCGGCGACCGTTTCCGCCAGTTCGCGTATGGTCAGGTCGGTGCCGGTGCCGACATTGATCAGCGGACATTGCGACGGCGCAACCAGCGTGTCGTAGCGTCGGTCATCCAGCGTGGCGAGATACACCAGCGCGTTCGCCAGATCGTCCACGTACAGAAACTCGCGCCTGGGTTTGCCGCTGCCCCACAGCACCACCTCGGTCGCGCCGGACATTTTCGCCTCATGCATCTTGCGCATCAGCGCGGGCATGACATGGGAGTTGTTCAAGTCGTAGTTGTCGCCCGGCCCGTACAGATTGGTCGGCATCGCGGCCAGCCACTTCGCGCCATATTGGCGGTTGTACGACCAGCACATCTCGACGCCGGCGATCTTCGCCAGCGCGTAAGGCCGGTTGGTCGCCTCCAGCGGGCCGGTGAGCAGGTATTCTTCCCTGATCGGCTGCGGGCAGTCGCGCGGGTAGATGCACGAGCTGCCGAGAAAGATCAGGCGCCTGACTCGCGCACTATGCGCCGCGCGGCAGATGTTGGCTTCGATGAGCAGGTTGCTCATCAGAAAATCCACCGGGTAGGTGTTGTTGGCAAGAATGCCGCCGACCTTGGCGGCGGCCAGGAACACGATCTCCGGCTTTTCCTGTTCGAAGAATCTTTGCGTGGCACCTGCGTCTTCCAGATCCAGCTCGGCATGAGTACGCGTCACCAGGTTGGTGTAACCTTGGCGCTGCAATTCGCGCACGATCGCGCTACCGGCCAGGCCGCGATGTCCGGCGACGTAGATCTTAGATTCAAGAGGAAAGACTAAAGATTCAAGATTCAAGGAAACCCCCGGTAGATTTTGCTTTTAACTTGCATCTTGTACCTTTTCACTTTCCTCTTGCATCTTGTCTCTTGCATCTGGCTCGGTTCATTTGATACGTGCTCGTACGGAGTGAATCAATCCATGCAGCATTTTCGAAATCTCTTCGCATTCGTCTATCCAGCCTTTCCCGATTTCAGTTTTGATATAGCCGATTTCCATTCCAATGTAAATCTGGGTTCTGAGTTCTCCGGCCGAGCCTTTTGCATAGTTCAAAAAATTCGCGAGTTCCTTGTCCGAGTTTCTCTCATGGCCTTCCGCGATGTTTGAAGGTATCGAGAGTCCTGATCGTGTGATCTGATCCCGAAACCCAAAGTCTTTCAAGTCGGCCATGGCCTTGTACAGATTCGCGCTCAAGCGAGCAAATCTTTTCCACACTTCAAGATCTTCAAATCTGGACATACAAATTCAGATGCAAGATACAAGATTCAAGATGCAAGATAAAAGCAGAAACAACCGGGGTTTCCTTGTACCTTGTACCTTGTACCTTGTACCTTGTACCTTGTACCTTGTACCTTGTACCTTGTACCTTGTACCTTGTACCTTGTACCTTGCATCTTGCATCTTGTACCTGTCGTCATTCGTGGTAATCGTACGCGGTGAAGCCGTGCTTCTTCACCAGTTCGTCGCGTTCGGCAGACTTGAGGTCTTCGCGCACCATCTCGGCCACCAGCTCATGGAAGGTGATCTTGGGTGTCCAGCCGAGTTTTTGCTTGGCCTTGGTCGGGTCGCCCAACAATGTTTCGACTTCGGTGGGGCGGAAGTAGCGCGGATCGACCTGGACGATGCAGCGTTCACCCTCTCCCCCAGCCGGCTTCGCCCCCCTCGCTACGCTCTCCCCGCCAGCGGGCGAGGGGAGGAAACCTTTTTCCTCGACTCCTTTGCCTTTCCATTTGATGCTGATGCCCAGTTCCTTTGCGGCTATTTCCACGAACTGGCGCACGCTGTACTGCACACCGGTGGCGATCACGAAATCTTCCGGCTGGTCTTGTTGCAGCATCAGCCACTGCATCTCGACGTAATCCTTGGCATGCCCCCAGTCGCGCAGTGCATCGAGGTTGCCGAGGTAGAGGCAATCCTGCAAGCCGAGCTTGATGCGCGCCAGCGCGCGGGTGATCTTGCGCGTGACGAAGGTTTCGCCGCGCACCGGCGATTCGTGGTTGAACAGGATGCCGTTGCAGGCATACATCCCGTACGCCTCGCGATAGTTGACGGTGATCCAGTACGCATAAAGTTTGGCGACCGCATAGGGACTGCGCGGATAGAACGGGGTGGTTTCCTTTTGGGGCGTCTCCTGCACCAGGCCGTACAGCTCTGAGGTCGATGCCTGGTAGAAGCGGGTCTTCTTTTCCATGCCGAGGATGCGGATCGCTTCGAGGATGCGCAGCGTGCCGATGCCGTCGGCATTGGCGGTGTACTCCGGGGTCTCGAACGACACCGCCACATGGCTCATCGCGGCAAGGTTGTAAATCTCGTCCGGCTGCACCTGCTGGATGATGCGGATCAGGTTGGTGGAATCGGTGAGGTCGCCATAGTGCAGGATGAAGCTGGCTTTCTTGACGTGCGGGTCCTGGTAGAGATGATCGATGCGATCGGTGTTGAACAGTGATGAACGGCGCTTTACGCCATGCACGATATAACCCTTTTTGAGCAGCAACTCCGCAAGGTAGGCACCGTCCTGGCCGGTGATGCCGGTGATCAGCGCGACCTTGGGTCGTTGAGAAGCGGAGACTTGAGAATTGGGGGCTGCGGATTTCGTCATGCGTTTTCTTTCTTAAGGTTCAAGATTCAAGATTCAAGATTCAAGATACAAGATACAAGGTTCAAGGTTCAAGGTTCAAGGTTCAAGGAAAACCGGTTGCTTCTGCTTTTCTCTTGCATCTTGTACCTTTTACCTTGTCCCTGTTAACGCCTGATTGACCTTGCCCAGGTCTTCTTCGCCCAGCGAACCCACCGCCTGTTTCAGGCGCAGTTGGCTGAGCAGGTAATTGTACTGGGCCTGATACAAGTCGCGGCGGGTGGAATAAAGCTGCTGCTGTGCATTCAGCACATCCAGGTTGGTGCGCACGCCGACTTCGTGTCCCAGTTTGCTGGCCTCCAAAAGGCTTTCGCTGGAGGTGAGCGCCTGCTGTAACGCCAGGACTTGGGCGATGCCGCTGACCACACCCAGATAGGACTGGCGGGTCTGCTGCGCGACATTGCGGCGGGCGCTTTCCAGTTCCTGCCTGGCACGTTCCCGATTTGCCTCCGCTTCGCGCCATTTGGAATTCACCACCCCGCCCTGGAACAGCGGCATATTCAGTTGCACGCCGACGCTCTTGCTGGTGGTATCGTTGGCCATGACTCCGCCCGTGTTGTTTGTTGAATAGTTAGCCACCAGGTCCACGGTCGGGTAGTGCCCGCCGCGATTGCGCGCCACTTCCTTGTCGGCGATCTCGGCACCCGCCTGGGCGATGGCGATCTGCAAACTGTTCAACTGTGCTTCGTCTATCCACTTCTCCATGTCGGGAGGTTGCGGCGCTTCCAGCTTGAATTCTTTGCCGAGCTGAGAGAGGTCGCCCGGCGCGGCATTGATCAATTGCTGCAATGCGCTGCGTTTGATTTCCAGATCGTTTTGCGCGGCGAGCTCCTGCGCTCCGGTCAGGTCGTAACGGGCTTGCGCCTCGAGTGTGTCGGTGATGGTGGCACTGCCCACTTCGAAGTTGCGCTTGGCCTGCTCATGTTGTTCGGAGATGGCGGACTTTTGCGCCTCTGCAAGTCCCACACTGTCTTGCGCGATCAACACGTCGAAGTAGGCTTGCGCGGTGCGCAGGATCAGATCCTGTTCGGCGATCTTGAGTTGTACCCCGGCTTGCGCGGCCTGCAATTCGGACTCGCTATAGGCCTGCCAGTTTTGCTGGCGGAATAACGGCTGCACCAGGGTCACTCCATAGCCATTAGTATTAAAGCGATAGTCGCCACTATAATTTGAAAGCGGCCCTCCAAGATACTTTGTGTTCTGGTTATTGAACGAGGTATTTGCGTTGAGATTGATCGAGGGCATCAACAGCGAGCGGCCCTGCGGCAACTTTTCCTGGCCGGCTTGCTGCGCGGCGCGCGCGGCGGCAAACACCGGGTCGTTCGCCTGCGCGGCATGATAAGTTTCCAGCAGATCGGCAGCTTGTGTCCAGCCGCTCGCGGCCAGCAATGTTGCCAGGAAGATCGGTTTCAGTTTCATCAGTTTTGTTTAACCAATATATTAGAAGTTGCTAATATACATCTTGTCGCCGCGCCGCGCAATCTCACCAGGCACGATCCCGGCCAAACTCAGAACACGAACCGCTCGGGTTGCAATGCATTTTGCAGCAGTGCGACGCAGGCTTCCATGATGTTGACGGACTCGAACTTATCCGCTGCGGCGCGGGTGATCAGCTTGGCTTCCATCACCGGCGCATCGCCGACGATAGCGAACAGCCGTCCGCCAACATTCAGGCTGTTCTGAAACGTTGCCGGCAGCACCGGTGTCGACCCGGTCAGCACGATGACATCATAACTTGCGCCGCCTCCCCAGCCGAGTGCAGCATCACCGATCTCCAGCGTGATGTTGTCGCGATGGTAAGCGTGCAGGTGTTGTCTGGCCATCGCATTCAGTTCCGGCACGATCTCGACCGAGGTCACATGCCCCGCCAGCAATGACAGCAGCGCGGTCAGGTAGCCGCTCCCGGTGCCGACCTCCAATACCTTGTCGCTTTTGCTCAGGTGCAGCTCTTGCACGGTGCGCGCTTCCAGCTTGGGCTGCCACATCGAGGCTCCATAACCCAACGGGATCTCCAAATCCATGAAAGCCATTTCGCGCATGCTCTCCGGCACGAAGTGTTCGCGGCGCACGTGTTTGAGCAATTCCAGAATACGCCCTTCCAGCACTTCGCATGGGCGTATCTGTTGCTCTATCATGTTGAAGCGCGCCTGTTCCATATCCAGCATTCCCCTCTCCCGGTGGCCTTCATTACTGTGCATTCAGCATGGCAGTATAGCAAGCCCTCACCCATGGCTCAATGATGCAATGCTTGGCTTGCTTTTCGGCGACCTTTGCATTACCTTGCGCCCTCAGCTAGGGGTCTTCGCCGGACGTTTCATTAAAGGCGGAGTGAGATACACCCTTTGAACCTGTGCGGGCAATGCCGCAAAGGGAAGCATCCGCCGATGCTTCCCGAATTATTAGGAGCATCGCATGAACGCCAATCCCCAATTCTTAGCGCCGAAGTTTACCGCAGACGCCGCGCACGTCGATGCAGCGGCGGTCAAGCCGCTGCCGAATTCACGCAAGGTGTATGTGCAGGGCATCCGCCCCGATCTGCTGGTGCCGATGCGCGAGATATCCCAGGCCGAGACGCCCGCCAGCATGGGTGCGGAAATCAATCCGCCTATCTATGTGTATGACTGTTCCGGCCCTTATACCGACCCGGCAGTAAAGATCGACATCCGTTCCGGCCTGGCCGCGCTGCGCGAAGGCTGGATCGCCGAACGCGGCGATACCGAAACGCTGGACAAGCTCACTTCCGAATATGGGCAGCAGCGCCTGAACGATCCCGAACTGGCGGAGATGCGCTTCGACCTGAAGCGCGCACCGCGCCGTGCCAGGGCCGGCAAGAACGTCACGCAGATGCACTACGCACGCGCCGGCATCATCACGCCGGAGATGGAATATATCGCGATACGCGAAAACCAAAGATGCGAAGGACTCTCCGAGATGATGCGCACCCAGCATCCCGGCGAAAATTTCGGCGCGTCCATGCCGAAAAAAATTACACCGGAGTTTGTGCGCAGCGAAGTGGCTGCCGGCCGGGCGATCATCCCGGTGAACATCAACCATCCCGAAGCCGAGCCTATGATCATAGGCCGCAACTTTCTGGTGAAGATCAACGCCAACATCGGCAACTCCGCACTCGGCTCGAGCATCCAGGAAGAAGTGGAGAAGATGACCTGGGCGATCCGCTGGGGCGGCGACACGGTGATGGACCTGTCCACCGGCAAGAACATCCACGAGACCCGCGAATGGATCATCCGCAATTCGCCCGTGCCGATCGGCACGGTACCTATCTATCAGGCGCTGGAAAAAGTGAACGGCAAGGCCGAAGACCTGACCTGGGAGATTT
>DHIV01000034.1:0-4137 GCA_002403995.1 Gallionella sp. UBA4737
ATACGGCAACCCGGTGGAACTGGGTGCCGGCGTGCGCGCCACTTTCTTTGACGCCGGCCACATACTCGGTTCCGCCAGTATTCTGTTCGACCTGGAAGAGTCTGGACGAAAGAGCCGCGTGTTGTTTTCGGGGGATATTGGTAACGCGGGGCATCCTTTGCTACGCGCACCGGATGTGCCCGCCGCATGCGATATCGTGGTGATGGAAACCACATACGGCGATCGCTTGCACAAATCTCTTGAACCCTCAGTGCAAGAGCTCTATGAGGCCATCATCGACACGTTCCGGCGTGGCGGCAACGTAATCATCCCTACGTTTGCCTTGGAGCGCACTCAGGAATTGCTATTTTTCCTGCGGTCAGGTGTCGAAAAAAATAGTATTCCCGGCTCGACGCAGGTCTTTCTCGATTCGCCGATGGCGATATCCGCTACCGAAATTTTTGAGCGTCACGCGGACTGCTACACACCGGAGACGATGGCGATGTTCGGCGAGGGCCACGATCCTTTCCATTTGCAAGGCTTGCATTTCGTGCGCGAAACGGCTGATTCTATCGCATTGAACCGGATCAGCACGGGCGCTGTGATCATGGCGGGGTCAGGCATGTGTACAGGTGGGCGGGTGCGTCATCATCTCAAGCACAATCTCTGGCGTCGCGAATCCAGCATTGTCTTTGTCGGCTTCGCCGCCAAGGGAACGCTCGCGCGGCAAGTCATCGATGGTGCCAAACAAGTACACATTTTCGGCGAAGATATTCCGGTGCGAGCCGCTATTCACACCATCAACGGTTTTTCAGCACATGCGGACCAACAGGAATTGCTGACATGGCATGAGCGGACCGGCAGCCCGACCCGTACTTTTTTGGTCCACGGCGAACAGGAGGCAATGACGCGCTTCGCCGAATGCCTCTCTGGCATGCAGGTGGAAATGCCCAGCCTGCATGAAAGCTACGAGATTTGAAGCTGGCCAAAAACTCTTGTGATTTGCATCTGCATCTGTTGCTGCTATTGGCTGGCTAATTCTTCTCGGCCAAACGTTTGAAAAATTTCCACAGAGTTTGGCAATGAGGTGATGTCCTGTCGTGCGCACTCCTCAAGAGCGACCGAATTTCTGCAGCAACATCCGCGGGCCGCTACCAGGAGCGCAAAGAAAATACTGGATGTGCGTCAACTGCATGAAGCTTCGCGGTATCACTCCGGAGTAGCGGAAAATAGTCCAGCATCGGGGGCAGAGAACCCCGAAAAAATTAGGCAGGAATAACCAAGCCTAGCACCAACTTGGCGCGTTGCCTGCACAGTGCGGGTCAGGACGTTTTCAACAGACCCGGTTTTATTATTGGCGCTCTGCGACCGTCGCTGTAAGCAGACAGCAGCCGTCCCAGGGATGCCAACGCGGCCTCGGATCGTTCATTCCACGCGTGGCCGTAGTTCAACCGCAAGCAATTGGTAAAGCTACGTTGTGCGGAGAACATCGGGCCCGGTGCGATGCTGATGCCAAGCGACAGCGCCTGCTGGTGGAGAACCAGCGTGTTCACTTTTTCCGGCAGTTCCAACCATAGAAAATAACCACCGAGGGGCCGCGTGGCGCGTGTGCCGGCTGGAAAATATTTGACGACGGCCTGCATGACAGCGCTCTGCTGCATCGACAGGGTGTGGCGCAATTCTCGAAGATGTCGGTCATAGCCGCCTCTGGCAAGATATTCGGCAACGGCTGCTTGGGCAGGGACCGACGCGGACAAGGTCGTTGTGAGCTTGTGCCTGGAAACGGCTTGCGCATAGCGTCCGGGAGCGGTCCATCCGACCCGGTAACCGGGCGCCAGACACTTTGAAAAGGAAGAGCAATGCATGACGATGCCGCGGGTGTCAAAAACTTTGGCGGGGACAGGCCGCTTGCTGCCAAAGTAGAGTTCGCCGTAGACGTCATCTTCGATCAGCGGGACATCATGTTGCGTCAGCAATTCGACCAGCGCACGCTTCTTTTCATCCGGCATCAGGCTGCCTAGCGGATTCTGGAAATTGGTCATTAACCAGCATGCCTTCGGATGGTGCCGCTCCAGCGCGATGGCAAGCGCCTCAAGATTGATGCCGTCCCGTGGATGGGTCGGCACCTCAATGGCTTCGAGCCCGATCCGTTCAAGCGACTGCAGCGCGCCGTAGAAGGTAGGTGATTCAATAATGACGGAGTCGCCTGGCCGCGTGACCGCAAGCAGGCACAAATTCAATGCATCAAGCGCGCCGTTGGTGATGATGATCTCGTCGGTGGGCACATGAAGTCCGTCGATCAGATAACGCAGTGCAATCTGCCGGCGCAAATTGGCGTTACCGGGGGTTAAATCGTCGACTGTGCTCCACGGATCCATGTGCTGCATGCTCGACGTCATGGCGCGCGCCAGCCTGGCGAACGGAAATAGCATGGGGCTGGGAAAAGCCGACCCGAACGGCACCACGTCGCGCGTGCGCGTTGATTCGAGAACGTCGAACACAAGTTCGCTGACGTCGACCTGAGTCGGATCCCCATCCGGTCGGGAAACAATCTCGGGTTCAGGCGGCAGCGTTTTGATGCCGGCAATGACGTAATAACCTGAACGTTCTTTCGCGCGGATTAGGCCACGTGCTTCCAGCAGGTAATACGCTTCGAACACTGTTGACGGGCTGACGCCGCGACTTGCGCTTGCCTGACGAACGGACGGCAGCCGGTCACCGATCTTCATCACGCCGATTCGTATCGATTGGGCGATATCCTCGGCAAGCGTTTCATAACGTTTCATGAGCAAAGTTCATTCTGTCTGTGGCCGGTACCGATCCAGATTGGAAGTGGCGAACACCTTCATCAATCGCCGTTGGGATCTGTTCCGAAAACCGTACGGACTATTCAACAGCCCTATTTGCACACGGGCTTGGCGTCGCAACTCAATGATATCGATAGTGGAGCTGATAAGCAGAAGTAGATCTGATATGGTTTTTAAAACAGTTCTGCATCTGTTTAATTGTCGACCAACGGTCATAATGTTAGCGCATCCTGGCAGGTTCGATTTTGAACGGTTACATAAGTGAAATAAGTGAAATAAGTGAATCGAAATTAATACGATGAAAAAAATCTTCCCATGCGTCCTTGAGCGTTCCGCACCATTCGCCTCATCTCATAGGTCTTTGACGCGACATGTGAGATTTTTTCTTATGACCTGTGTGGCTGCGCTTTCTGGCATCAGTGCAATCGCGCGGGAATCAATTCCCGATACCATTGCCGAGCGCACGGTGGCGTGCGCCGCGTGTCACGGCAAGGAAGGACGTGCGACCAGCGAAGGCTTCTTCCCCCGCATTGCGGGAAAGCCGGCCGATTACCTGTACAGCCAGCTGATCAATTTCCGTGATGGGCGCCGGCACTATCTGCCCATGACCTACATGGTTGACCACCTGTCGGATGCGTATCTGCGCGAAATGGCGATCTATTTTTCCACGCTGCGCCTGCCGTATCCGCTGCCTCAAGCCGTTGCTGCGAGCAGGGCACGGCTGCAACGGGGACAGCGGCTCGTCATGAAAGGAGATATGACAATAAATGTTCCCGCTTGTATTGCCTGTCATGGAGAAAAGCTGACGGGCGTTGCCCCATCGACCCCTGGATTGGTCGGTTTACCGCGCGATTATTTGAATGCCCAGTTCGGCTCCTGGCGTAACAAGGCACGCAGAACGGTTGCGCCGGACTGCATGGCAAAAATCATTGCGCGCCTGAGTCCGGAAGACATTGCCGCCGCGACTGCCTGGCTTGCTTCGCAGACAGTGCCAACTGATAGCGCACCGGCGACGTCGTTGCCGGGAAAGCGTCCCATGTCATGCGGCAGCATTTCGCAGGGAAGGGCAGGTCAGCCATGAAACGAATACTGTTAATCGTCGTCCTCGCTGTTGTCGTCGCTATTCCTGCCGCGATAATCGGATTCCAGTTCGTGAACGAGCCCGGTCGCGCCATGGCCGGCATTCCGGTTGCCAGTGGCTCCGAACAAACCACACGAGGCGCCTACCTTGCGCGCGCCGGCGATTGCATGGCCTGCCACACTGCGCGCGGTGGAAAATCTTACGCGGGCGGGCGGCCCATTCCGACGCAATACGGCAATATTTTTACACCCAATATCACCCCGGATGCAG
>DHIV01000034.1:4264-7953 GCA_002403995.1 Gallionella sp. UBA4737
GCCCAATATCACCCCGGATGCAGAGACTGGCATTGGCAAATGGACGGCCGATGACTTTTGGCGCGCCATGCACAATGGGAAATCAAGGGACGGCAGTTTTCTCTATCCCGCTTTTCCTTACCCGAATTACACGAAAGTGACGCGCGCGGACTCGGATGCCATTTTCGCTTATTTAAAGACGCTGGAGCCGGTTGATCAGCCAAATCGGGAACATGAATTGCGGTTTCCCTACAACCAGCGGTTTCTGCTTGCCGGGTGGCGCGCTCTGTATTTTCGCCCCGGTGTCTACGTACAGGTGACGAGGCGGTCCGTTAATTGGAATCGTGGCGCCTACCTCGTGCAGGGGGTGGGGCATTGCAGCGCTTGTCATACCAGCCGCAACAGCGTCGGTGCCACCGATACCAGCGCGGAGCTGGCCGGTGGTCTAATCCCGATGCTGAACTGGTATGCGCCATCATTGACGTCCGACGTCGAGGCCGGTTTGGGGAACTGGGACGAGCAACATATCGTCGATCTTTTGAAGACGGGGGTCTCCGCCCGCGGAGCGGTCTTTGGACCGATGGCGGAAGTCGTTGGGAAAAGCTTGCAGTACCTTGCCGATAGCGATATCAAAGCCATGGCAATATATTTGAAATCACTTCCGCAAACCGAGACGCCGTCGGAACCCCATGCCGTCTCGCATTCGCAGGACATCGAGAGCGTCATGCAATTGGGCGCAAAACTCTACGACAAGCACTGTGCTGAATGCCATCAAGCGAATGGAGCGGGTCATCCTCCTTACTATCCGCCATTGGCAGGCAATCGCGCCGTCACCATGCATTCTGCGGTCAACCCAATTCGGATGGTTCTGAATGGCGGATATGCTCCAAGCACGGGTGGCGACCCCCGCCCATTTGGCATGCCGCCGTTTGGTTATGCATTGAACGACGCTGAAGTCGCCGCCGTGGTGTCTTATATGCGCAATTCATGGGGAAATCGGGCACAGCTCGTATCTCCTGCGGAAGCAAACCGGTATCGTGGCACAAGCTTTGATTGACAAGGATGGAGCGGCAGTACAAACGATTCTGGAATCCGTGTATGCGAAGCAGGCCGCACCTTTGCCAAAATCGTTTGCCGGCATCGGCAGGCTCTATACTCATCCAATCGCACGGAAAATAAAGACTCCATCATCATTAATCACAATTCTTTGAGCGGCCGAGATTTAGCCGCTGCTCTTGCCGTCGTCCTTATCTGGGGATCGAATTTCATTGCCATGAAATTTGCGCTGCGCGACTTTACCCCGTTTCAACTCGGCGCCGCGCGCTATATTCTTGCGATCTTGCCGCTACTGCTGGTAATCAAGCCGCCGAAGCTGCACTGGAAGTGGGTCGTGCTGTATGGGTTGCTTCAGGGCGTCGGCCAGTTTGGACTGCTGTTTGTCGCGCTTCACGTCGGCATGACCGCCGCGTTGGCGTCGGTGCTGATGCAGACGCAGGTGTTCTTTACTGCGCTGCTCGGATTCATCATGCTTCGTGAGCGTGCGAGTCGCGCGCTGCAGGTCGGATTGTTGCTCGCGGCTGTCGGGTTGGGATGCTTTGCGATGAACTATGTAGCGCCCCATCGTGCGGCTGCGTCCAGTACCACCGCGCTTGGATTCGTGCTCAGCATCGCGTCAGCCTCGATGTGGGCCGCGTCAAATATTGTGGTGCGACGGGCGCAGCAATCGACGCCCAATTTCAGGGTGATCCCCTTCATGGTGTGGAGTAGTGTGATTCCGATCGTGCCGTTCATTCTCATGTCGGCGATATTCGACGCCCCGACGACGCACTGGCGCTGGCTGGCAGCGCCGTGGAGCAGTTGGGTGGCGGTCGCCTATCTTGGCTGGATTGCAACGATCCTGGCCTACGCCCTTTGGACCGGCCTGCTGAAGCGGCATGCGGCCAATCGCGTGGCGCCATTCAGTCTCGGAGTGCCGTTGGTGGGTCTGGCAAGCGGCATGCTGGTGCTCGACGAGGTGGTGACTTGCTGGCAGTGGGCCGGGATCGCGCTGATCGTGTCGGCGCTGGTGACTGTGCTGTTTGGTGGGCGTTTCATTCCGGAACGTGCGGCGAAGTGTGCCTGAGTCGCGACATCTTAGCCAGGGATTTGCGTGGACGCGTTCCACTTACCCCCGGCGGGGCTATGGCGTATGCGTGGCGGCCGAGACATTGAGGAGGGTGAAATGAGACGACCCGTATTCTTCAACCTGACCCAGATTCAAATGCCGTTTTGTCCTTGGCACGCACAATCTGACGTGTGACCTGATTTGATATCTCGCAGCAGCGGTGCCCGGAGCCGATCGGCGGTTTATCTCCGGCAGATTCCGGTTTGGGGGTGTTGCGTAATACCCCGTCGGGGCGATTCGCGTATTGCGCTCATGCGCGTTCCGCTACCGCCCATGAATGGTTTGATGATCTGAATGATGCGTATGTGTTATTCCTGCCTAATTGTCTGCCTGGCTTGAAGCATGAACAAACTCTAAGGGCTGCGTCACGACTGCGGCGATGCGGCAGTATGGCCTTTGGCGTCGGCTGCACTCAGTGGCGGTGACGGTGGTGGGCATCAGGGAAATGCGTATGCGTGTGGATCAGCGCTTCATGTTGATGCCGGTGGCTGTGCTTCGTGCCGGGTGCGACCGGGGTGTCGTGGGCGTGATGATGATGCTCGTCGTGTATGTGCTCGTGTTCGTGTTCCTGCGCCTCATGCGCGTGTTCGTGTCCATGCCGTTCGGTAAAGTGCAGCCAGACGCCGAGCATCATCAGCGCCCCGGCACCGAGCAGCGGCAAAGTTACCGGTTCACCCATCGCGATTGCCAATGCCGCGCCGAAGAACGGCGCGACCGAGAAGTAAGCACCGGTTCGCGCCGTGCCGAGGTGGCGTAGGCCAACGACGAACAGCACCAGACTGACGCCGTAGGCGAGGAAGCCCACGATCATCGCACCAGCGAGGTTCGGCAGCGGCGGCCATGTTGCACCCAACGTGAATGCCAAGCTCAGATTGACCGAGCCGGCGACCAGCCCCTTGATAGAGGCGATCCAACTGGCGTCTGACAGCGATACCTTTTGCGTCAAATTGTTATCGATACCCCATGCAAAACACGCGCCGAGCACGGCCAGCGCCGGCCAAAGACCCGCGAAGCGCGCTTCGCCCGGCCAGCTCAGTACGATTGCACCGGCAACGATGGCGGCCATGCCCAATGCAATACGGCGGTCGAAATTTTCTTTGAAGGCGAACCATGCCAACAATGCGGTGAACACGCCTTCGGCGTTCAGCAGCAGCGACGCGCCTGATGCAGGCATGCCGGTCAGACCCAGCATCAGCAGCACCGGGCCGATGACGCCGCCTGCCACTATCGCACCGGCGAACCACGGCACCTCGGAGCGCGGCAGCCTGACGGCTGCGCTACGCCTCAAGCGGCGATAGAGAGTCAGGCCGATGCCCGAGCCAAGGTAGAGCAGGCCCGCAAGCAACCAAGGGCTGACACTGTTCAGCAACAGTTTTGCGAACGGCGTACCGGCGCCGAATAGCAAGGCAGCGCCAAGCGCCGCCGACACACCGGGTTGGCCCACCTTTTTTCTCCAGTTCATCACCGTTTTTCACCTCTCGCTTCATGTGATTTTTAACAGCCACTGCGTTGTTGTCAGCCCCGCGAAATCTTGGTAGCCGATGGC
>DHIV01000034.1:8015-19886 GCA_002403995.1 Gallionella sp. UBA4737
GGGCTATAGAAATCAAAGGGTTACCTTTGCGCAAAAATGCGTATTTTCGGACCAAAAGCGAGAACGACCAAATTTCGGTAACTTTCATTGTGCATTGCAGTATATCGCAAGTTAATACAATGAAAATTGGTGTTCATAAGCTCCTGGCCCGACCTCTGAAATCCCACAGAGAACAGTCCTTCGTGAAGCATGCGGGTAGGGCACGGATTCCGGCAGCCCAGGTCACACTCGCGTCAGCGACAACAGATGAACGGGGAAAAGGGTGCCGCGCGGGCTCAATTAATTTGCAATTTCTTTGCCAAGTCATTGATTTTTAAAAATTAGCCGTATATATTTATTTTTTTAATATTATACGGCCAATGGACTACTATCCGATACCAGACAACGCCGCACGCCAATTCATTGATTCCTCGACCGTGTTCGGGGAATATTGTCGCGCGCGTGCGGCGGCCCGGCAATACCAGGGTGGCATGTACTGGAAAAAGCAGGACAGCTACTGCTATCTTGTCAAGACCAGGCCGGACAACCGGCAAAGGCGTATCGGCCCGCGCTGTCCCGAGACTGAAGTCGTCTACAAGGAATTTGTTACCCGCAAAACTGAGACCGAAGCACGCCTGGCGTCGTTGGCCGGTTCGTTACGGGAATCTGAACGGCTGAATAAGGCACTAAACGTAGGCCGCGTACCGAGCGTTGTCATTTCCGTACTGCAGGCCATTGAGGAGGCAGGCCTGGCTGAGTACTTCACCATAGTCGGGACCCATGCGCTCTACGCATATGAGAGTGCGGCCAGAATTCGCATTGTTCAGAGCGCGCTGGCAACGCAGGACGTCGACTTGCTATGGGATGCGCGGCGCAGGGTGCAGTTCATGGCGGACATCGCTCGACTCAGCACCTCCGTTCTGGCCATTCTCCAAAAAGCCGACCCGAGCTTTCGGCGCAGGGAAGACCAACTCAGCACGGCCATCAACGACAAGGGATTCGAGATTGATTTTTTGCGACGAGTGCCCGAAGGCGATGACCCGCATCCGCTACGGCTGACTGCTGACGAAGGGGATTTGAGGCCGGTCCAAGCCCGCCGGGCCAATGTGCTGACGGACGCACGCCATTTCGAGCACATAGTCGTTTCGGCGACGGGCCGCATGGCGCTGATGCGCACGATTGACCCCACGGTCTTCGTGGAATTCAAAACCTGGCTGGCAACCGGTGCACCAGACCGGCCTGCCATCAAGCGCCGGCGCGACGCTCAGCAAGCAGCTATCGTACAGTCCTTGCTGAACGAAAGCCTGTTGATTCCCTGAACCTGCCGGGCTGGTGCCCGTATCCTTTATCGAGACGGAGGTTGCCTATGCTGCTACTTCTTGCCAGGCGCTTAACGTGTTGCAGGCGTCGAGAGGCGTGAAATATTGGATTTGTTAGCTTGCTGCCGGTTACAGCAGGGCAAAGAATCAGTCGTTTCGGCCATGCCCGTATTGCGCGTAATTTCTTTCTGCAATTTGACATAATATAAATTATGCGAACTTGTGTGCTGCAAAAAAACCACCAGATCGGCATAAAGTCGGTCTTTTTTTTCGCTTTAAAAAAGAAACAAAATGCGATACCCAAATACCCGCTACGGATGCCCCGGCGAACTCGAACATTACGCCCAAGGCCGCACGATCAAACAGCTTGCGAAGCACCTGAAACGCTCAGAAAGGACCGTAAAAGACTGGCTAGAACAAAGAAAGAAAATTCCGTTTTGGGTACCGGAACTGTTGCCCAATCGCCAAGTGTTCACCACTGGCAAAACGATACCCCGCGACCGAAAATAACGCTTTTGATCCAGCTCGCGGCAATCCATACCCTTCCCGCAGTACTGCGCAATATACGACGCCAGTTTATGCGCGCCATTCTTGCCAAAACCAAAGCGGTGCGGATCACGTACGTTCACCTGACCCATTTGTTCGCCCGATTGACCAAGGCCAAGGACCGATTGCCAGATCGAGCGCAACAGATGATAGTTTTGGCGACCACGCACGGCCACATGGAAGTGTAAAGCGCCCCGCTTCATGTCGAATTGCGGATTCATGCGTCCCCCCACTGCTCATTGGTTCGTGACCTACTTGGGCGCAGGTACAGTCTCCTGCGCACTTTGATGTTGCATCATTTGCTCCATCATCATCTGCATCATGTTCATGCGTTTTTCCATCATGTCGTGGTGCTTCATCATGTCGCCACCTTTCATGTCTTTATGGTCACCCATTGGCATGCCGCCGGGCTGGCCGCTGCCCATCATCATCGGGCCGCCCATGCCTCGCATCACCTTCATGTTTTCCTGCATGCTCTGCATATGCTCCTGCATCAGCTTTTGGCGTTCCTTCGGGTCGGTTGTCGCCTGAATCTTTTCCATCTGCTGCTGCATCTTTTGCATATTTCCCATCATCCCCATCGGCATGCCGGGTTGCGCATCCGTAGAGTCAGATTTCAACGCAGCGGGCACCAATTTTTGCTGGGTCTTTGCGTCGTTTGGCGCATTTGGCATCGAAGCAGCCTTTTGCTGTTCAGGGTGGTGTTCGTCAACTGCGGCGGCAGGAAATGCCCAAACAAGTCCAGCGACGATTGCGATTGAAAGAGTCTTTCTCATTGCGATTCTCCAGATTTGTGATGCTGTGCCGCAGCCTTGTCGATCACGTGGCTTTAGCGCGATTCGGTTAATGCAAAAAATGTCCGATGGAGATGCTGCCTTCCATCAGGGTGAATAAAACGGACCGGCCATATGGCTTGATTTATTGCGGCCAGTGCTACGAAATGACAATCAAGCTTAAGCTGCGAAACTACCGCTTTGATTGGCAATTCATTCCGCCCACAGGTCACCAACGCATCATCCCGCCGCTCATTGTCCCGGTCGTTATTCCGCCACCGAAGAGCAGCAACAAGGCAACGACGGCCAATACGACGATGAGGACTGTCTTGGTTGTAGAGTTCATGATATGGGTTTCCTTTAAGAGGGCAAATTTGAATTGGTGATATTTACGCTGGCGCCGGCGTGGCTGCGACGCCAGGACTTGCGGGTGCCGCCGTCTTGCCCGGCTGACGGATGCCTGCAAGCTTGGTGCGCTTGAGCATCAGCGCATTGATCGCCACGATCAGGGTACTGCCCGACATTGACATCGCGGCGACCTCCGGGCTGAGCACGAATGGGTACAGGACGCCCGCAGCAAGCGGGAACGCGATCGCGTTGTAGCCCACTGCCCACCAAAGATTCTGGTGCATCTTGCGCAAAGTTGCGCGCGACAGTTCGATCGCGGCGACGATGTCGTACGGGTCGCTTTTCATCAGCACGACGTCTGCGCTCTCCATCGCGACGTCAGTGCCGGCGCCAATGGCAAATCCCACGTCAGCCTGGGTCAGCGCCGGTGCATCGTTGACGCCATCGCCCACCATCCCGACCTTCTTCCCCGTAGCTTGCAGTTCCTTTACCTTCTCGGCTTTTTGAGCTGGCAGCACATCGGCCAACACGTTGTCGATACCGAGATCCGCAGCGATGCGCTTGGCCGTGGCCGCATTGTCGCCGGTCAGCATCACCACTTCGATCTTTTGTTCGCGCAGCTTTGCCACTGCCGCCTTGGCGGTGGGCCTGATCGCATCGGCGATGGCGATGAGACCAATCACCTTACCGGCCTGAGACACATGGACCACGGTGCGACCGTCCCCTTGCAGGCGGGTGGCTTGCGCATCGAGGGGGCCAAGTGCGAGCTTTTGGGTATCCATCAGCAGCCGGTTGCCGAGGAACACAGTTCCGCCCGTAGTCTCGGCGCGGGCGCCCATGCCGTCGAGGCTTTCGAATCCTGTCGGCGCTGCAACGGTGAGGTTCGCCGCCCGGCGCACGATGGCCTGGGCCAGCGGATGGTCGGAACCCTGCTCGACGGCTGCGGCCGCGGCCAGCACCACATCCTCGGTAACGCCTTCCGCCACGACGATCTCCACCACCTCCGGCTGCCCGACGGTAAGCGTGCCGGTTTTGTCGAAGACTATGACATTGAGCTTGGTAGCGTCTTCAAGGGCCGAAGCGTTCTTGAACAGAATGCCGTTCGCGGCCCCCAGCCCGGTACTTACCATGACCGCCATCGGCGTCGCCAGTCCCAACGCATCCGGACAGGCGATCACGAAGACCGTGATGGTCAGCGTCACCGCCAACATCAGCGACTCACCGATCAACCAGAACCATACCGCAAAGGTCGCAAGACCGATGACGATCGCAGCGATCACCAGCCATTGCGCCGCCTTGTCCGCCAGCAGTTGTGCCGGCGCTTTCGAGTTCTGCGCTTCCTGCACCAGCTTCACAATCTGCGCCAGCGCTGAATCTGCCCCGACCTTGGTCGCCTTGTACTGAAAGCTGCCGCTCTTGTTGATGGTGGCGCCGATCACCGTGGCACCCGGCCCCTTCTGGACCGGCATTGATTCGCCGGTGAGCATGGACTCATCAACCAACGATTCGCCGCTCTCGATTGTGCCGTCGACCGGAATCTTGTTGCCCGGCCGGATCACGACAATCTCGCCCGCCAACACCTCCGCGGTCGGAACTTCGACTTCGGCACCGTTGCGGATTACATTGGCCTTGGCCGGAGTGAGATTCATCAACGCCTTGATGGCGGACGACGCACCCGCACGGGCGCGCATTTCCAGCCAGTGGCCAAGCAGAATGAAAACCAGCAGGACGGCTACGGCTTCGAAGAACTGGCCTCCTTCATTGAAGAAGAAAGTGGTGGCCACGCTAAAGACATATCCGGTTCCCACGCTCAACACGATCAGCGCCGCCATGCCCAGGGTGCCCTTCATGAGCGCGCGCCAGGCGGAGACGAAGAACGGCCAGCTTGGATAGAGGACGGCGAGGGAAGCAAAGCCAAACAACCAAACGCCGAGGTCGATCCCGAATGGCGGTGCGGGCGGCGTAAAAAGTCCCATTGGCGAGTAGATGAAAATCGGTAGCGTGAAAATCAGGCAGATCCAGAAACGGTTGCGCAGGTCGTTGACCATGGCCGGCAGGTCCATGCCGTCATGGCCCATCTCATGCGCCATATCCTCCGACATGGCGGAATGCGAGTGACCCTTGTGACCCTTGTGGTCGCCGGCTGCGGGAGCCGCCGGCGCGGGCTTCGGCTCAGCCGCCGGCGCGCCTGGAGCAGCTTTCGGCGCATCGGCTGCGGGCGTTGAAGTCTGCGCGCCCGGCTCCTCATGGTTCTTGTGTTCGTTGGCTGGAGGAGCTACCGGTGCGGACGCCGGAGTAGTGATGGAAGCGTCCGTGGGAGATTTCGGCTCAGCGGCAACGGGAGTTGGCGGCGGCGCGCTCGGCGGCGCTTGGTCGCTTTTTTCGGTGTTTTCTGAAGCGGTCGGCGCGGGTATCGAGGCAGGCGCGGCCTGGGGTGGTTTCGGCTCGGCGGTCGCGCCTGTGGACGGCGCGTCCGGGATTGCTTTGTCCTGTTGCCGGTCATCTGCGGACTGCTTGCAGCGTTGGTGCACGAGTACCTTGATATCGGCGACTTCGAGCAGGGTTTCGTCGTAACGCACAGTGGCGTTTCCCGCAGCGTAATTGACTGTCGCGCTTGCAACACCCGGCACCTCGACAAATCGCTTTTCCACTTCGTCCACCGTCAATGCCGACAACATGGTGTGGACTTCAATAACGCTCGTTTTCATCGCGCCTCCTTAAAGGTCTTCATATTCAAAACGTCTTGTTACATCCCGGTCATTTCGCAAGCTGGCCGTTTTCGAGGTTTGAGACATCGTATGGGAATACGATTTGCGAATCCGGCTGGATCAGCCGCTCGTCTTTGTCGGCATAGTGAAGCCTGCCGAGCAGATCCTTGATGATGTTGAGCCGCGCCAGATACTTGTCGTTGGCGCGCACCAGAGTCCACGGCGCTGTCGGGTTATGCGAGCGCGCCAGCATTTCGTTGCGGGCCAGACTGTATGCTTTCCAGTGCTTGATCGCCTGATCGTCGATCGGGCTGACTTTCCATTGCTTAAGCGGGTCCGTTTTTCGGTCCTTCAGGCGTCGCGTCTGCTCGGCTTTGCTGATGTCGAGATAGTATTTAAAGAGCCTTACGCCCGAGCGGACCAGCATGTTTTCGAAATTTGAAACCGAGCCCATGAACTCTTCATGCTCAGCCTCGGTACAGAAACCCATTACCCGCTCGACACCAGCACGGTTATACCAACTGCGGTTAAACAGCACGAGTTCCTGGGCCGCGGGTAAATGAGCAACATAACGCTGAAAATACCAAGAGCTGCGGTCACGGTCAGAGGGCTTGCCGAGGGCGACCACGCGAGTTTCGCGCGGGCTCAAATGCTGGACAATCCGCTTGATCGTGCCATCTTTGCCGGACGCATCCCGGCCCTCCAGAATGATCAGGATCTTGTCATTGCATTTGATGAAGTGCCGCTGCAGCTTGACCAGTTCAATCTGGAGTTTGAGCAATGTGTCCTTGTAGATCTTTTTCGAAATCGAGGCTGCGTGCTCGCTTGCGTCTCGTTCCTTGATTTTCTTGCTCATAGCTATTGCCTCAGCAACCTGCAACGCGAAAAACTGCAAGTCTTCTTGTTATTGACACGAGTTAGCAGCAACAACCGCCGGTGGATTTATGACTGTGAGCGGCGTAGCTCGCATCTACACCATAGCCCGCGCCTTTCACTGCCGATTTCAGTTGCTCGGATGAGGTTTTCCGCTCGTCATATTGCACAGTGGCTTCGCCGTCCGAGAGCGACACCTCTACATCACTGACCCCGGAGACCGCTTTTAGCGCTTCCGTTACATTGCTGGTGCAGCCACCGCAAGTCATGCCTGTTACTTTCAAATGTTCGGTTTGCATCGTGACGCCTCTTTCTAAACGGTTGAATAAAAACTGCCCGGTAATTCGCCTTCATTGATTGTATTCAGTACGACACCATGACAAGCCTGGTTGAGCTACAGCATCACCGGCTTATCCGGAAATTCATTCCGGTTATCGCCAACAGCGGGAAAATGCTTGGTCAGATGCTGCGTCACTGCCTGGATGCCGCTGACGACGCCGCCTTCGTAGTTCGAGTGTTTAAAGGCAGTTTCCATCGTGCGGCAAATGTCTTCCCATTCCCGCGAGCCCACATTCGCGTGAATCCCGCGATCGGCAACAATCTCGACGTCCCGGTCGGCGAGCAACAGGTAAATCAACACGCCGTTGTTGTGTTGGGTATCCCATATCCGCAATTGCGAAAACACGTCGATGGCACGTTCTCTCGCGGACTGGCCCGCGAAGAGCGGCGTGCTATGTAGTGCACCTTCCACGACGAAACGGATTTCTCCGACGTGTTTAGTCTCGCTCGCTTTGATCGCTTTCTCGATTGCGATCAAAGTTTGGTGGGGGAAGGCGTGATTGACCTGCCAGTGGGTCATGACGAGATGTCTAGCAATGCGTTTGATATTCATCGCTACCACCTGCCCGACGCGCCGCCGCCACCGAAACCACCACCGCCGCCGCTGAAACCGCCAAAGCCACCTCGGCCACTTCCTCCAGAAAAACCGCCGATACCGCGTCCGACCATGCCGCCCATACCGCCGCTGAACAGGGTGAACAAGAGCGCGACCACGCCCGCGACCAACGCGATGGATACTGCGCCGGCGAACAACCAAGCGACACCAGCCACAGCCCCGCCAGTGACGAGCGCGCCGGGAAATCTGCCCAGCACGGAGCGCAGCACGCCGCCAAGCACAAGCGCCAGCATGAAAATAACAGGGACATACTGCTGAATATTTGCAATGCTGCTACCCGGTCTTGCTTTGGGTTCCGGCAACGGCTCGCCGTCAACGACGCGAATCATTTGGTCAACCCCGGCAGTAATGCCGCCACTGAAATCGCCTTGCTGGAAACGCGGCGTAATGATCTCGCTGATGATGCGCTTGCTGGTGGCGTCATTCAGCGCTCCTTCCAGCCCATAACCCACCTCTATGCGCAGCGCGCGGTCGGTCTTGGCGACGATCAGGATTGCACCGTCATCCACGTTCTTGCGGCCCAGTTTCCATAACTCCGCAACGCGCAGGGAATATTGTTCGATCGTTTCCGGAGCAGTGGTGGGAACAATGAGAATCGCGAGCTGACTGCCCTTTCTGGTTTCAAACGTTTGCAGGGTTTGCTCCAGCGCTGCCTTCTGCTCTGCGGTGAGCGTGGCGGTCTGGTCGGTGACCCGTCCGGTCAAGGAAGGGACCGCGACTTGCGCTCCAGCGATGAAAGACAAGCAAAGCGTGAATGCAGCAAATGCCGCTCGTGCCAAATTCATCGTCTTCACTTGGCGGCTCCCGGAGTCTCGCCCGGGGGCTTGGCCGGCACCGATCCGAAATCTACTTTGGGTGGTGTAGCGATTTCTTTTTCATTCTCTACCGTGAAGTTGGGCTTCTGTTTGTACCCGAACGCCATTGCCGTCAGATTGGAGGGGAAGGAGCGCACCGTCACGTTGAATTCCTGCACCGATTTGATATAGCGATTGCGCGCCACCGCGATGCGGTTTTCGGTGCCTTCCAGTTGCGCCTGCAAATCGCGAAAGTTAGCGTCGGCTTTCAAATTCGGATAATTTTCACTCACCGCCAAAAGCCGGGACAACGCGCCGGACAAAGCACCTTGTGCTGCCTGAAATTTGGCAAAGGCCGCAGGATCATTCAGCACTTCCGGCGTCACTTGCATGGAAGTCGCCGCAGCCCGTGCTTGCGTTACCTGCGTCAAGACATCCTTTTCATGCGCAGCGTACCCTTTGACGGTATTGACCAGATTGGGGATCAGGTCCGCGCGCCGCTGGTATTGATTCACGACTTCGGACCAACTCGCCTTGATCTGTTCGTCAGTTGATTGCAGATGGTTATAACCGCAGCCACTCAGCGACGCTGACAGTACCAGCAACAGACCCAGAATAAGTTTTCTCATTATAAGTTCCTCATAGTGACAAAGCGCGATCTGCTATCAATGGTGCGCATGCTGTTCACCGCTACCGAATTTTGGGAAGAAGCCCGGCGTATGCGCCGCATAGCTGCGATAGGCATCACCGAACTCTGTCTCAGCCAGTTTCTCCTCATATTTTGCGAGGCGCACGTACATGAACACCAGAATCGGAAACATGATCAAAGTAACGACAGTGGGCCACTGCAGCAGGAAACCAAACATGATCAGAACAAAGCCGTCATATTGTGGGTGCCGCACGCGCGCGTATGCACCTGTCGTTGCAAGCCTGTGATTGCGCTGCGCCTCATATAAGACCTTCCACGCCGAAGCGAGCAACCAGAAGCCCAGGCCTATCAAGATATTGCTTGCAATATGAAAGGGGCCAAAATGCGGGTTGCCCCTCCAGCCGAACATCACTTCCAGCAGGTGTCCGGCATCGTGCGACAGGAAATCCACACCAGGAAATCGCTGCGACAGCCATCCTGAAAACAGGTAGATTGTCAGCGGGAACCCGTACATTTCGGTAAAGAGCGCGATCAGAAAAGCCGAGAACGCGCCGAACGAACGCCAATCACGCGACGATTGGGGTTTGGCAAAGCTGAAGGCGAAGATAATGAACACCAGAGAATTGATGATTACAAGCGACCACAGGCCATAAGCCGGAGCGTCCGAGTGGTTCATTTTTGCTCTCCTCGGTCGTCTTTCTGGGACGGGTTTTCGCCATGGTGACCATGACCATGGTGCATGAATAGATGTATCAATGGACATGCGAGTAAGAGCAGGAACGGCAGGACGCCCAGCACGCCGGCGAGATGGGCCCTATGTTCCATGATAAGGAAGTAGCCGGCCACCAAGAGGAAGCCGACAAAGATCCATTTGAATATCGGATTCGAGTAGCAACCTTTGTGTGCCTGATGATCATGATCCATGTTTGCTCTCCTTTAATTTTGCAGCCGTGGGCATTACTCAAGCACCGTACAATGCGTGAAATCGCCTGGCGGTTCAGGAAAGCGTTGCCGCTGCTCCGGCCTTGCTGATGACCAAACTTCATCCAGGTCGGCCTCCAAGCTATCGACAATTCGTTCAGAGGGTGCAACGTATATCCCGCCATCTCAAAATACTCTGTGCGGTAGCACACATAATCAGAGGAGAGGCCTGGTTCAATTCGCCGCTCGGCTTGATGATTTCGTCGTTGCTAGTTTCCGCAGGAAATCTGGGCGTTTACCCTGCGTTCTTGCGGAGGCGTCATTGATCACTTCCCGCCATCACGCGGATGGAAGTGCCGAGTCTTGTCGAACAAGGGGTTGACTTTGGCCGGCGCGGTGCTCTCCGCCATGGCATCCTTGTCAGCCGACATCATCGCCATATGTTCTTCCATGTGGGTTTGGAGCTTCACTTGTTTCTGCGCGTCGACTTTTTCAGTCTTTGTATCGGCAGGTATGTCAGCTGCCGCGATGACATTGAGCGACAATGCCGCTGCGATCGCAAACATGCCGGCGGCCAGGGTTGATTTCAGTTTCATGATTTTCTCCTTTAATAGGTCGGCAAATACATTGGGCACGTTGGAACGTCGGTGAGCCTGCTATCCACGCTCACCAGACAGCCCCAGTATGCGTTGTCACATCTTTCACCAACCTGACAGCTTCGTTACATTCTTGCAAGGTGGTCGAAATACCGGGGGGATCGCGCATAATGCATTGCATCGACAAACACAGCGTATTGGAGAGGGCATGAAGATTCTAGTGGTTGAGGATGCCGCGAAGACCGGCGCATATTTAGTGCAAGGATTAACCGAGGCGGGATATGTGGTGGATTTGGCCAACAACGGCATCGATGGGCTACACCAGGGATTGACCGAGGACTATGATTTGGCGATCCTCGACGTGATGCTTCCGGGCCAGGACGGCTGGCAAATCTTGCAGGCGATGCGCAAGGCAGGCAAGGATATACCGGTGCTGTTCCTGACCGCTAGGGATCAGGTGGTTGACCGGGTCAAGGGATTGGAACTGGGTGCTGATGATTACATGGTCAAACCTTTTGCGTTTTCCGAATTGCTCGCCAGGGTGCGCACGTTGCTGCGTCGCGGCGCCAAGAGTACGAATTTGGAGCACCTGCAAGCTGCCGATCTGGATCTGGACCTGATCCGGCGTCGCGCAACGCGCGCGGGCGTGCGGATCGACTTGACCGCGAAGGAATTTTCATTGCTGGAACTATTGCTTCGAAGAAAAGGAGAAATATTACCCCGTTCCCTGATTGCATCCCAGGTATGGGACATGAACTTCGACAGCGACACGAATACGCTCGACGTGGCGGTATCGCGTTTGCGCTCCAAGATCGATGACGGTTTTGAACCCAAGCTGATTCACACGGTGCGCGGGATGGGTTATGTGCTGGAGGTAAGTGAGTGAAGTTGAAGAAGCCGTTATCGCTCACTTTCCGATTGACCTTGCTGTTCGCCTGCACATCCGCGGCAGTCCTATTAGTCCTGGGATTCTTCATCAGCAGTTTGGTCCAGCGGCATTTTGAAGAGTTGGACATGGATATGCTGACCGGCAAGCTCGAACTAGCCCAACATGCTCTGCAGAAGGTGCGGTCGCGCCGTGACCTGGATGCCTTGCCTCAACAACTTGACGCGTCGCTTTTTGGTCATCCCGGTCTCGCGTTGCTCATTCTCGGGCCGGACCGAAAAGTGCTGGTCACCGTTAGCACCGTTAAGTTTCCACAAGCATTGCTTGAGCCAGTATCAAGCGGAAGCACTAAGCGACCGATTTCCTGGACAACCGGTGACGGCAGGGAATTTCGAGGCACCTCCGCGCTGGTGCCGACCGGCGTAAGCGCCTGGCCCCCAGTCGTCGTGGCGGTAGGGACCGATATGTCACTACACATGAAATTCATGGCGTCGTTTAAAAAGGCGCTGTGGCTGGTGGTCATA
>DHIV01000134.1 GCA_002403995.1 Gallionella sp. UBA4737
TCTTTCCGGCCGGGCGGCATGCTATCCGGGGATCCTGAACAGTCTGCGGGAAAAACTGAAGGTCCCTGTGGAGATACTCGACCCGGTGGTGGTCTTCGCTTCGAAACACAGCAAGCCCCATGAGGAGGGCTTGGGCGCAGTAGCCGGGATTGCATTGACGACCGGGCTGGCTTTGCGGGGGGTGCCAACCAATGAGTGAAATGGACATGATCCCCGGTGATTACCGGCAAGGCCGCTCCGGTCGACGCCTGCTACGCCGATTTATCGTGGCGTGCGTGGTTGTGCTGTGCTGTATCGGATTGGCCAGGATGCTGCTGGGTTACCTGATATGGCGCGAAAACGTGCAGGTCGTCCGCCTCGAACAGCAGGAGCAGGTGGTTGAACAGAATAAAGCCCGGACCGAAGGATTCCGGCAGCAGAAGCAGGTGACTGAACAGCAGTTGGCCGCGTTGAACAAGCTGCGCGGTCGCGATCGTGTCGCACTCTTTTTGCGATCGATCGACAATGTCTATATTGAAGGTGTCTGGCTCGACAGCCTGCATTTTATGCGCCGCAATGGCACCGGCAAGCTGCAGGCTCCCGGCGCGGTAAATTCGGGCATCATCGTGGTGCCGAATGGTGCCGAGACCGCACAATCGCTGCAAATAGACCAGGGGGCCGAGATGATCGGCCACGCAATGAATCATACCATGCTGGCTGAATTCATGCGCAATCTGGGCAAGCAGCCAACCGTGGCAGACCTGCGCCTGATCGATACCGGCACGAGGAACTATACGAACATCCAGGTAGTGGATTTCAACCTGTCCCTGCAACTGGACGAGAAAGTGCAGGAGCAGCCATGATGGACAAAGTGGTTGATGCTATCAGCAGGCTGAATCCCCGTTTGGTGATCGGCATCATGCTGTTGATTGTCAGTCTGCTGGCTATTGAGGGCTGGATGCTGGTGTTGCGCAAACCTTATGCGGAATACCAGCAGATCGTCGCTACCCGGGCATCATTGGCATCGACGCTGAGCATGGCTTCAGATCAGTCCAGTGACCTGGAAAAACTGACCATCGAGCTCAAGCAGCTTACTGAAAAGCTCGGCGGCGAACTTCGCCTGCCCGCCTCGGACGACAAGATGGCGGCATCGTTGATGGAGGCGCTGGACCGTTCGGCAGTCGTGCATGGTGTGACGCTTTCCGGGGTCAAACCAAAGGAAAGAAAACAGGTCTCGGTATTTGAAGAGGTCCCCTTTGAAATCACTGCCAAGGGGCCGTACCTGCATCTATGCGCATGGATGCTGGATTTTGGAAAAACGCTGGGCAATAACGCGACGATCACCGAGTTTGATATGAAAAATACCAACGAAGAGCGAAAAGTGGCACTGTCGCTGAATATCGCACTGTATCGCCCGCTCAAATACAATGAGGTGGCCAAATGAGCGCGCGGGTTTATCGCCTTGGATTGATAGCCCTGATGGCGGGTCTGTTTCCCGTTGCAGCAACAGCCGAGCCGCTGCTGCACGACCCTTTCGCTCGTCCGTTTCAGATCGGTTCAACCCCATCGGCTGATGCAAATACCCCGAGGCACCCGAAATTGATCGCGGTGATAGTCGACGGCGAGAAATCGCTGGTGAATCTGAATGGCACGATTATCGGGATAGGCGAGGAAAAAGATGGATATCGCCTGATAAAGGTATGGGATCGCAAGGCGATATTCAAAAAAAGAAAGAAATGGGTCGTGCTGGAAATGTCATCCTTAAAGCCGGGCAATCAGAGAGGCAGTCAATGAATATGATCAAATACACGGTTTACACTGCATTTATTTTGCAATTGATCCTGGGCAGTGCGATCTGTCTGGCGGAACCGGCAAACGCTGTCAAACCTGAAGAGACCGAACGGGTGACGTTGAATTTCAGGAAGACCCCCATACAGGAGGTGTTCGATATTCTTTCCCGCAAGGACCAGGTCAACATCATTCTCGACAAGTCAGTGAGCGGGGTGGTTTCAGTCAATCTTTATGACATGAGTGTTCGTGATGCGATTTACCGGGTTGCCGAGGCGGCAGGTTACTCGGTGGAACTACGCAATGGTGACTATTTCATCCTGGACCGCAAGGATGTCGGCATGGATCACCCCGGCGGGTTGATGCAGCTACGCACCTTCAAGGTACAGTATTCCGACCCCAAGCAAGTGGCTGAAATTCTCACCAAATATCTTTCACGCTATGGCAAGATCACGCCGCTCATCGACAGACGGATGATCGTCATCGAAGATACCCCGGAATTTTTGGATCGGGCTACCAAGCTGCTTCAGGAGCTGGATGCGGAACCTAAACAGGTGCTGATCGAGGCCAAGATACTTGAAATCACGCTCGATGACGGGGAAACCTATGGCGTGGACTGGACCAGGGTCTTTGGTTCAGCTTCAGGCGCGAACGGAAGTTTCGGCACCAATGGCCTGGCTTCAGGCAGCGTGGCAGGCGGACCGGTAGCGGCCGGATTTTTTTATAGTCTGACGAACAAGAATCTGCAATTGTTTCTGGAAGCGAAAGCCACCAAGAACCGCGTGCGCACGCTCTCCACGCCGAAGCTTCTGGCGATGGAAAATCAGGAGGCCAAGGCCGTTATCGGCAATAGCACCGGATACCTGGTGACGACCACCATCAATCAGGTGACCACTCAAAGTGTGGAATTCCTCGAGTCCGGCGTGATTCTGCGGGTAACGCCCTCCGTCGATCAGCTGGGGCGCGTGATGCTGAAAGTCCACCCTGAAGTGAGTTCGGCCACGCTCAATGCAGGCATCCCGGACAAGAAGAGCACGGAAGTGACCACCGAGCTGCTCTGCGAAGACGGGGAGTCTGTTTTCATTGGCGGGCTGATCAAGAAGAATAGCAGTAACGACATAGTGGGCGTGCCGTTTCTGAGCAGCATACCGCTCATCGGTCATTTGTTTTCCAAGACTACGGAAACGGTGAACAATATTGAAACGGTAATCATCATCACTCCCAGGATTATTCAAAACCCACGGGCTGCAGATGACATTGCAGTGGAAAAAATCAAACAGATCGAACAAGACCCGGACTTGACCCTGGACTTCCCGATACATCCGTGATCCACCACCTCCAGTGACAAGATGGACATCTCAGTCCCCGAGCAAGCTCGGGGACGCTTGGCGGGCTTCGTGTTTCAGTCGTTCCAGTTGCTGCCCGCGTTGACCGCGCTGGGAAACGTGATGCTGCGCTGGAACTGCACACCGCACCGGATGCGCGCGAGCGCGCCACGGAAGCTTTGCACCGCGTGGGATTGACGCAGCGCATGGATCATCTGCCCAAGCACCTTTCCGGCGGCGAGCAGCAGCGCGTCGCGATCGCGCGCGCCTTCGTCGTCCAGCCGAAGATATTGTTTGCAGATGAGCCTACCGGAAACCTCGACGCCGCCACCGGCAGCCAGATCATCGAACTGATGCTGGAACTGAACCGCGCACAGGGCACCACGCTGATCCTCGTCACCCACGACGAAGCACTGGCGCGGCGCTGCAACAGGCAGTTGCATTTGGCGGCGGGACGGGTGATGTGATGTCGCAGCGTGGTCTACGCTAGCCAGGTTGGAAATGATTCTGAATAGGGGGGAAAAAGCATGATGGCTGATAATAATTCCGTAGAGGGTAAGAGAATCAATCTTGTCAGAATTTCTTACATGCTGGCATCTTGGGTGCCGATACCCTTCTGGATAGTAATCTATTACTTTGATTTGCTGCCGGTGTTATTCCCTTCCTATAAGGGGAAGGACCTAGTAACTCCTATGCTCGTTGCCCCTATAGTAATTGCCGCTTTTGCAGCCCTTATTATGTATATATTCCATCGTCTTATTTCAAAAATCGAGAAAGATCGCTACCCGGTGAATAACGACTTTACCCAACCGTCCCTGAGTGGCCTCCCTATGAATGATTTATTGTTCGAGTACATCAAGAAAAAATCGTATGGGAAATTATTTCTGGTAGTGGTTTGCTGGACTTCTCAATTTGTTGCCATCACAGCAAGGATGACAATATTTTTTGGTCTTTTTATAGCGTTCAAATATATTCGTGCCTGATATTTTTTAGGTGCAAAAGCAACGCCGCACGTTTGGATCTACAGGGAAGATAAAATGAACCTCCTCCGCCTCTCCCTCAATCTCTTGCGCCGCGACTGGCGCGTGCTGCTGGCCGTGGGTAGCCCTATTGGTGGATGCGCTGCGCTTATCCACCCTACAGAAACACCATTCCTTTCCACTGAAAATGCCGTAGGGTGGATAAGCGCAGCGCATCCACCAACCTATTCATGAAAAAGGACGCAGCGTGAGCAACTATCGCAGGGCTTATCTCCCCGGCGGCATTTACTTCTTTACCGTCGTCGCCTTCAATCGCGTTCCGATTTTCACCGATGAAGATCGCGTAGAAGCGCTGAGGCAGGCATTCCGCAAGGTAATGGCAACTCGTCCCTTCGAGATTGACGCGATGGTTATTCTGCCCGAACACCTGCACTGTATCTGGCGTATGCCGGAAGGCGATGCCGATTATTCCTCGCGCTGGCGTGAAATCAAGAAGGCCGCTTCGCGCCAGATCAGCACTGCTACCAATGCACGCAACGAGCGCATGGTATGGCAGCGCAGATTCTGGGAGCATGCCATTCGCGATGAGGAGGATTGGCGCAGGCATGTGGATTACATTCATTACAATCCGGTGAAGCATGGTTTGGCGAGCCGCCCCGGCGAATGGGCATGGTCGTCGTTCGGCAATGCCGTGAGCAATGGGTGGTATGAGCAATCATGGGGTGTTCACGAACCGGCAACCATTGCCGGGATGGATTGCGAATGATGATGGTGTATGTGCTTATGGAATGCAAAATGGTGGATGCGCTGCGCTTATCCACCCTACATCAAAGGACAATTTATAGTTTCTTACATGGATAGAAAATGAACCTTATTCGCCTCTCCCTCAATCTGCTCCGCCGCGACTGGCGCGCCGGGGAATGGCGCGTGCTGCTCATCGCGCTGGTGCTGGCGGTGGGCAGCATCGCCACCGTGGGACTGTTCGCCGACCGGGTGCGGCTGGCGCTGCAACAGGAGGCGACCAGCCTGATCGGTGCGGATTTGCGCATCTCCTCGACGCGGCCATTGCCGAAAGAATATCGCGATGCCGCGCTACAGCGCGGGCTGCGCGTGATCGGGTCGGATGCCTTTCCCAGCATGGTGGCGGGCAAGAATGAGAATCTGCTGGCAGACATCATGTCGGTAGAGCAAGGGTATCCGTTGCGCGGGAAGATCATCATCGACGATGGCGCGCAGCATGTTATCAAAAACGAAAACAGTATGATCCCCGCGCGCGGCACGTTGTGGGCGGATGAGCGCCTGATGCAGCGGCTGGGTTTGCAACTGGGCGACGAAGTTGGAGTGGGTGAGCTACATTTGAAAGTGGCGGCGCGGGTGGTGCGTTTCGTGGATCAGTCGGTCGGGTTCGCCAGTTTTGCACCGCGCGTGATCCTGAATGCGGAAGATTTGCCCAGCAGCGGATTGGTGCAGGAAGGCAGCCGTATCGGCTACCGCTTGATGGTCGCGGGCGAGGCGAAGCAGGTCGCTGATCTTCGCACATGGCTGCAAAGCCGGCTGACCGTGGGCCAGAAGCTGGAAGATGTGCGCGATGCGCGTCCTGAGATACGCACTGCGCTGGAACGCGCCGAACATTTTCTTGGACTGGCCGCACTCACCGCCGTGGTGCTGGCGGGCGTGGCGCTCGCGCTGGCGTCGCGGCATTTCATTTCGCGCCACCTGGATGCCTGCGCGATGATGCGCTGTCTGGGCGCGAACCAGGAGCAGGTGCTGCGCATCTTTCTTTACCAGTTCCTGCTGCTCGGTTTCTGCGCGGTGCTGCTCGGCGAATTGCTCGGCTATCTGTCGCAGGCGGTGCTGGTGGAGTCCATCGCCTCGATGCGCGCTGCGGGTTTGCCGCCGCCCGGCTGGACGCCGATGTGGCAGGCCGCCGCGAGCGGCATGGCGCTGTTGCTGGGCTTCGCGTTCCTGCCGCTGTGGCAATTGAAAAGCGTCTCGCCGTTGCGCGTGATCCGCCGCGAACTGGGTGCGCCGCAAACGGGCACCGGATTGTTGTATGCCTCCGGCGGTGCGGTTCTGTGCGCGCTGTTCCTGTGGCAGGCGGGTTCGCTCAAGCTGGGGCTGACGGTGCTGGGTGGATTGGCGGCGGGCCTGCTGGTGTTCGGATTGCTGGCGTGGATCATCGTGCGCGCGCTGGCGAGATTGGGCAATCATGCGTTCTCCAACCTCGCGCGGCACAGTCGCAGCAACGCGGTGCAGATCGTCGCGCTCAGCCTGGGCGGCATGGCCTTGCTGCTGCTCACCTTCGTGCGCGCCGACCTGATGGACAGCTGGCGTTCGCGCCTGCCGCCGGATGCGCCCAACCGTTTCATCGTCAACATCCAGCCCGACCAGCGCGCGGCGGTGCTGGATTTCTTCGCGAAGCAAAAATTATCGCCGCCGGAATTATTCCCGATGGTGCGCGGGCGGCTGGTCGCGATCAACCAGCGCGCGATCAGCGGCGACGATTACCCCGATCCGCGCGCGCGGGGGCTGGTGGAGCGCGAGACCAATCTGTCCTGGCTGGATCATTTGCCTGAAGGTAATCAACTGGTGCAGGGGAAGTGGTTCGACAAAGGACTGATAACCAGCGACTTGGCTGACGTTGTTGGGCAGCCTAGTCGAATGGCTAGTAGTTCCATCAGGACTCAGGACTTGGGACTGAAAGGGGACTCGGGACTGAAAAGCGAGGGGCAGTTGTCAGTGGAAGAGGGCATCGCCAACACGTTGGGCATACACATGGGCGACACGCTGACCTACGATGTGGCGGGCAACCGGTTCAGTGCGAAGGTGATGAACCTGCGCAAGGTGGAATGGGATTCGATGCAGGTGAATTTTTTCGTGATCGCCGCGCCGGGTTTGCTGGAAGACTTTCCGGCCAGCTACATCACCAGCTTCCATCTGCCGCCGGACCGGGCGCAGGCTGCGAATGCGCTGATCAAGTTGTTCCCCAACCTGCTGCTGATCGATGTCGAGGCGATGATAGAGCAGGTGCGCCACATCATGGACCAGATCTCGCAAACCATGAGCGCGGTGTTCATGTTCACGCTGCTGAGCGGGGTGGCCGTGCTGTATGCGGCGCTGCTGGCGACGCAGGACGAGCGTATTCATGAAGCGGCGATCCTGCGCACGCTGGGGGCGGATAGCCGCTATCTGCGGCGGCTGCACCTGAGCGAGTTCGCGGTGCTGGGATTGTTGAGCGGAATGTTTGCGGCCGGGGGAGCGACGTTGCTGGGCTGGGTGCTGGCGTTCAAGGTGCTGGATATCCCTTATCAGGCCGGCATCTCGATCTGGCTAACCGGCGGGCTGGGCGGGATGTCGGTGGTGATGCTGGCCGGGTGGTTGAACACGCGTCAACTGACTATGCTGCCGCCATTGGCGATACTGCGCGAATAATCGAGTTTTGGTTGAGCTAAGTGCCGCATTGGTGATAGAATGCGCGCCGCTTCGGGATAGTCCGGAGCAAATTTCCCGTTCGCACAAGTTGGGGTGCTCGAAAGAGTAAAGCTAGCGAACGGCAGTCAATAACCCTTAACGATTGGAGTAATCATGGCTGTAACTATGCGTCAAATGCTGGAAGCTGGTGTGCATTTCGGACACCAGACACGTTTCTGGAATCCCAAGATGGCACCGTTCATCTTCGGTCATCGCAACAAGATTCACATCATCAACCTTGAAAAGACCGTCTCGATGTTCGCCGAGGCGGAAAACTTCGTGCGCAAACTGTCCGCAAAGAAGGGCTCTGTCCTGTTCGTCGCGACCAAGCGTCAGGCGCGTGACATTCTGCAGGAAGAAGCCGTGCGCGCGGATTCCCCGTTCGTGAACCACCGCTGGCTGGGTGGCATGCTGACCAACTACAAGACTGTGCAGGAATCCATCAAGCGTCTGCGCGAGCTGGAACAGATGACTGCCGATGGCGCGAATGAGAAGATATCCAAGAAAGAGGCGCTGATGATGAAGCGCGAATTGGAAAAACTGGATCGCAGCCTCGGTGGCATCAAGGATATGAAGGGCCTGCCGGATGCGCTGTTCGTGATCGACGTGGGTTACCAGAAGGGCGCCATCGTCGAGGCGCAGAAGCTGGGCATCCCGGTGATCGGTATCGTGGATACCAACAATTCGCCGCTGGGTGTGGATTACATCATCCCCGGCAACGACGACTCTACCCAGGCGATCCGTCTGTACGCTCGCGCAATCGCCGACGCGGTGCTGGAAGGCCGTGCGCAGGCGATGAATGAATTGGTCGAGCAGGTTGCCGAACAAGCAGCAGAACAAACAGCCTGAACTCAAGCAAGGCGCAACAAAGGGGCGCGAGCCCCTTTTTTTATAAGCGACAAAAATTATGTCTGACAACCGCAGAAGCAAGACCGTCACCCAGGGCGTGCAGCGCTCGCCCAATCGCGCGATGCTGCGCGCGGTGGGATTCGGCGACAAGGATTTCGACAAGCCCATCGTCGGCGTGGCGAACGCGCACAGCACCATCACGCCGTGCAATATGGGCATAGGTGCATTGGCCTTGCGCGCTGAAGCCGCGCTGAAAAAGGCCGGCGCGATGCCGCAGGTGTTCGGCACGATCACGATCTCGGACGGCATCTCGATGGGCACCGAGGGGATGAAGTTCTCGCTGGTGTCGCGCGAGGTGATCGCCGATTCCATCGAGACTGTGTGCAACGGCCAGAGCATGGACGGTGTGCTCGTGATCGGCGGCTGTGACAAGAACATACCCGGCGCGTTGATCGCGATGGCGCGTTTGAATATTCCAGCTATTTTCGTGTACGGCGGAACCACCAAGCCCGGTCATTACAAGGGGCGCGACCTGACCATCGTGAGCTCCTTCGAGGCAGTGGGACAATATACCGCGCACAAGATAGACGATACAGAGTTGCTGGAGATCGAGCGCCACGCTTGCCCCGGTGCGGGTTCATGCGGCGGTATGTACACCGCGAATACCATGTCCTCCAACGCCGAGGCGATGGGGCTGAGCCTGATGTATTCATCCACGATGGCGGCGGAAGACCTGGAAAAAGCCGAGAGCACCGCAAAATCCGCCGAGGTGCTGGTGAACGCGATCAGGAAGCAGATCCTGCCGCGCCAGATATTGACGCGCAAGGCGTTCCAGAATGCGATCGCGGTGACCATGGCGGTGGGCGGTTCCACCAACGCGGTGTTGCACCTGATGGCCATCGCTCATGCCGCTCAAGTCACGCTCACGATCGACGATTTTGAAACCATACGCGCACGCGTGCCGGTGCTGTGCGATCTGAAGCCGTCCGGAAAATATGTCGCCACCGATTTGCATAAAGCCGGCGGGATTCCGCAGGTGATGAAGATCTTGCTGGCGAACGGCGCGTTGCATGGCAATGAGCTGACCATCACCGGCCAGACCATTGCGGAAGTGTTGCAGGATGTGCCGGCGGAGCCGCGCAAGAATCAGGATGTGATCCGCCCGTGGAGCGATCCGATCTATGCGCAGGGACACCTCGCGATCCTGAAGGGCAATCTTGCGGAAGAAGGTGCGGTGGCGAAGATCACCGGCGTCAAGCTGGCCAAGATCACCGGACCGGCGCGCGTGTTCGACTCGGAAGAGGCATGCATGGAAGCCATCCTTGCGCGGAAGATAAAAGCGGGCGATGTGCTGATCATCCGCTATGAAGGCCCCAAGGGCGGCCCCGGCATGCGCGAGATGCTGTCCACCACGGCGGCGCTGTACGGGCAGGGCGTCGAGAATATCGCGCTGGTCACGGACGGCCGCTTCAGCGGTGCGACCCGCGGTCTGTGCGTCGGTCATGTCGGCCCCGAAGCCGCCGACATGGGCCCCATCGGGCTCATCAAGGACGGCGACATCATCGTGATCGACGCCGACAAGGGCACCATGGATGTCGAACTGACGGATGCCGAGCTGGAAGAGCGCAAGAAGTCCTTCAAGCCCAAGCCCGCCGGCTTCAGGACCGGCGCGCTGGCGCGCTATGCCAAGAATGTCGGCCCGGCCCGCGACGGCGCGCTCACCACGCCCGGCGCCGACCAGGAAGTGCGCTGCTACGCCGACATCTGACGGTTCGCCAAAAGTCGCTCGATGCGGCGGTCCGGCACCAGCCAGGCCGCCGCGACGGCGACATAGCAAAGCAGTGCCGCCCACGGCGCCACGAACGACAGGCCGATGCCGCAGAAATACAGGATCGGCGAAATCGTGCCCTTGAAGTCCCGGCCCACGGCGGCGCGCAGCGGCGATCCTTCGCCCTGGGCGCGGATGATCATGGATTGCATGATCCGCCAGGCGATTGCCGGCAGGAACAGCGACACGCCGTAAAGCGCGGTGGGAACGGGCGCGAATTCGTGCTCGCCCATCCAGGCCGTGGCGAACGGCACCAGCGACAGCCAGAACAGCAGGCCGAAATTGGCCCACATCACCGCGCCATTGACCTTGGTCACGAGCTGGAAAAAGTGGTGATGATTGTTCCAGTAGATCGCCACATAGATGAAGCTGAGCGCATAGGTGAGGAAGACGGGCCACAATTCGCGCAAGGCCTCCAAGTCCACGCGTTCCGGCGCTTTCAGTTCCAGCACCATGATGGTGATGAT
>DHIV01000128.1:0-198 GCA_002403995.1 Gallionella sp. UBA4737
GGGCATTTGAATGCGATCAAGGATGAATTGAGCGCGCTGGAAAATTTGCGTATTTCAGCCGGTCTTTCGGGTGTGGAACTCGAGGAAAAAGAGGCGTTGGCCGCATTGCGGCGTATGGGACTGCGCGGCCGCGAGATGCTGCCGACCAAGGTGCTTTCGCAAGGCCAGCGGCGACGCGTTGCGCTGGCGCGTTTGCTG
>DHIV01000128.1:472-8544 GCA_002403995.1 Gallionella sp. UBA4737
TGTGGATACTCGACGAACCTTTGAGCGCGCTCGATGTCGGAGCTGTGGCGTTGATACAGGAATTGATCGCCGAACATCTGGCTCGGCAGGGGATGGTGATTTTTACCACGCACCAGCCGCTGCATGTGGCGGGGATGGAAATGCGTATTTTGTCGCTGTCATGAAGAAATCCACCATGCTCGATTTGCTGGTGTTGGTGATAAGGCGCGACTTGGTGTTGGCGATGCGTCGCCGTGCCGACGTGCTTACCACGCTGATTTTTTTCGTGATGGTGGTCAGTCTGTTTCCGTTGGGCGTCGGGCCGGAACTGGATATGTTGCGCAAGATGGCTCCGGGCGTGTTGTGGGTGGCGGCACTGCTGGCTTCGATGCTGTCGCTGGGGCGATTGTTCTCGGCAGATTATCTGGACGGCACGCTGGAGCAGATGATGCTGGCTCCGCAGTCCTTATCCATGCTGGTGCTGGGAAAGATGGCGGCACACTGGATGGTGTCCGGATTGCCGCTGGTGCTGATGGCTCCGGTGTTGGGATTGCAGTTCGATATGTCGGTGCGGGCGCTGGGTGTGTTGATCGTTGGCCTGATGCTGGGAACACCGATACTCAGCATGCTGGGTGCGATAGGCGCGGCATTGACGCTGGGCTTGCGCGGTGGCGGTGTGTTGCTGTCGTTGCTGGTGTTGCCGTTGTGTATTCCGGTGCTGATTTTTGGCACTGGCGCAGTCGAAGCGATATCAAGCGGGTTAAGCATAGCGTCCCATTTGTCCTTGCTGGGTGCTTTGCTGGTGTTGGCCCTGGTGTTCACCCCGTGGGTGACCGCCCAGGCTTTGCGCATTTCGATGGAGTAGGCGTTGCGTATTTCGATGGAGTGATTAGTGGCAATTAACTGGTTCAAATATTCTGCACCCACCACCTTTTACGGCCTGGCCGGAAAGATGATCCCATGGTTCGCAATTTCCGCCGCGATCTTGTTTGGGATCGGTTTGTATATCGGTTTTTTTGTCGCGCCCATGGATGAAACGCAAGGCGAGTTTTACCGCATCATGTTCATCCACGTCCCGGCCTCCATCCTGTCCATGTTCCTGTATATGATCATGGCGGGTTACGCGGCACTGGGACTGATCTTCAATACCCGCTTGTCGGCCATGATGGCCTCAGCCATTGCCCCGACAGGCGCTCTGTTCGCTTTCATTTCGTTATGGACCGGTGCGCTGTGGGGTAAGCCGACGTGGGGCGCGTGGTGGTTGTGGGATGCGCGCCTGACATCCGAACTGATCCTGCTGTTCCTGTATCTGGGTTTCATCGCGCTGCACGCTTCGATCGACGAGCCGCGACGGGCCGACCGCGCTGCGGCTCTGCTGGCCATCGTGGGATCGGTGAACGTGCCTATCATTTATTTTTCGGTAAAGTGGTGGAACACCCTGCATCAGGGCTCGACCATCAAGTTCAGCGGCACCAGCATGCACATTGCGATGCAGCATGCCCTGTTCACCATGCTGGCAGCTTGCTGGTTATATGCCATCGCGGTGGTGTTGGCGCGCGTGCGCAGCATCATTCTCGAGCGTGAGCGGAATACTGCATGGATTGCTGAGCTGCCGGAGGTGCGGTCATGAGACGGTGCGCGAATGCGGCGGGTGCGGGAGTGACCGCATTGCACCTCCTGATGGAACTACCAGCCAACCCACTACGCCAGCAAGCTGGCAAGTGGCTGGTTGTCCCGCAATCTGCCGGCTTTGCCGGTAACGTGTCGGAGGTGCAACCATGAATTTGGATATCTGGATGAGGGAAAACCCATTTACCTATATTCTATGCGGTTCATATGCCGTTGCGTTGCTCATTTTTGTGATTGAGATCGCGATGGTCAGACACAAGAGGAAAATCACTTTGCAACAGGTTCGCCTGATGCGTAACGCAGGAGACGAGGAATAAATGAAACCGCGCCAGAAAAGATTCATGTTTATCGCTGTTGCCGTTGCCGCAGTAGGCGTGGCAGTCGGCTTGGTACTATATGCGCTGAGGGGCAACGTCAACTTGTATTTCACACCGACCCAGGTGTACAACAATGAAGTCCCCAGCGGGCGCAGTTTCCGCATAGGTGGTTTGGTCGAGGAGGGCAGCGTAAAGCGCGAAAAGGACGGTTTGACGGTAAATTTCGTGATCACCGATACGCACAAAAGTATTCCTGTCGTGTATAAAGGCATCCTGCCGGATTTGTTCAAGGAAGGCAAAGGCGTAGTCGCACAGGGCAAGGTGAATGCCAATGGCATGATGGTCGCCGAAGAGGTGCTTGCCAAGCATGATGAGAATTACATGCCGCCGGAAGCGGCCGATGCCTTGAAAAAAGCGCAAGCAGCGAATGCGGCCGATACAGCTGCCATGCCAGCCAACGCGCCAGTAGCAGTTCCTGTTGCCAAATAATTTACTGAGGAGCCTGACATGATTCCAGAGCTTGGTCATTTTTCGTTAATTGTCGCGCTGTTTTTGGCGCTTACTTTGGGCATATTGCCGATACTCGGCGCTGCCCGCAACAACGCGGTATTGATGAGCATGGCGCGCCCGCTGGCGTTCGGGCAATTCGTGTTTATCGCGCTGGCGTTCGCAACCCTTGCCAATGCTTTTCTGCATAATGATTTTTCCGTGCTGTATGTCGCCGAGCACTCCAATTCGCAATTGCCCATGCATTACCGCTTCGCCGCGATATGGGGCGGGCACGAAGGTTCGCTGCTGCTTTGGGCAACCATATTGTCAGTCTGGACTGCTGCAGTCGCCACGTTCAGCAAACACCTGCCTGAAGAAATGGTCGCGCGTGTTCTGGGTGTGATGGGCCTGATCTCTGTAGGCTTCCTGTTATTCATGCTGATGACCTCGAATCCATTCGATCGCCTGTTGCCTGCTGCAACCGAAGGGCAAGAGTTGACCCCCTTGTTACAAGATCCGGGATTGGTGATCCATCCGCCGATGCTATACACGGGCTATGTGGGGTTCTCGGTCGCGTTTGCGTTCGCCATTGCCGCATTGCTGGGCGGGAAACTGGATGCCACCTGGGCGCGCTGGTCGCGTCCCTGGACTACCGTGGCATGGACGTTTCTTACCTGCGGCGTAATGCTGGGCAGTTGGTGGGCTTATTATGAACTCGGCTGGGGCGGCTGGTGGTTCTGGGATCCGGTTGAAAACGCCTCCTTTATGCCCTGGCTGGTGGGCACGGCGCTGATCCATTCGCTGGCCGTTACGGAAAAGCGCGGCGCATTCAAGAGTTGGACCGTATTGCTGGCGATCGCTGCATTTTCCCTCAGTCTGCTCGGAACATTCCTGGTGCGTTCCGGCGTGCTGTCTTCGGTGCACTCGTTTGCGACCGATCCCAAGCGTGGTGTATTTATTCTGGCTTTCCTGGCGATCGTGATCGGTTCGTCCTTGCTGTTGTTCGCCTGGCGCGCCCCCAAGATTGGGTTGGGCGGCAAGTTTGACATGGTCTCCCGTGAATCGATGCTGTTGTCGAATAATGTGCTGCTGTCGGTTGCTGCCGCCGCAGTGTTCATCGGCACTTTGTATCCGCTGTTTATGGACGCGCTGGGTATGGGCAAACTCTCGGTAGGACCGCCCTATTTCGATGCAGTGTTCGTCCCATTGATGGCGCTGGCGATATTTATGATGGGATTGGGTGCATTGGCACGCTGGAAACAGACCAGCGTGCCCGAATTGGCCAAGCGCTTGCGCTGGGGACTTGTTTCAGCACTTATTCTGGCATTGCTGCTGCCCTTTATTTTCCACCATTGGACGCCGATGATCTCGCTCGGATTATTGATGTCGTTCTGGATCATCGCCTCGTTGGTGGTTAGTTTGCAGCAGCGCTGGGGCGGGCAGGGATCCTTCGTGCAGCGCGTGCGCAATCAGAGTTTGAGCTATTACGGTATGCAACTGGCGCATCTCGGCGTGGCAGTGTTCATCATCGGGGTTACCGTGGTGAAGGGCTATGAATCCGAGCGTGACGTGCGCATGAACGTGGGTGACACGGTCGATTCGGGAGGCTACATGTTCCGTTTTGACGGCGTGCGCAGCACCGAAGGTCCGAATTATACGGCGACGGAGGCACACTTCACGGTTACCAAGGATGGCAAGCTGATTAACGAGTTGTTGCCGCAGAAACGCGTTTACAACGCGTCAGGGATGCCGATGACAAAGGCTGCGATCGACAAGAACCTGTTCCGCGATTTGTACGTCTCCATGGGCGAACCGATTGCCGGATCGGAAGGCGCCTGGGCGGTGCGCGTGTATTACAAGCCGTTTGTGGTCTGGATTTGGGGAGGCTGTCTGTTGATGGCTTTGGGAGGTGTGCTGGCCGTCAGTGATCGCCGCTATCGTGTTCACAGCAAAAAAGCGAACCTTATCAGTGAAAGCAGTTTGCCTGTGGGCGGTGTCATGGCGGCAGGGGGCAAAGCATCATGATGCGTTTCTGGCCGTTTGTGGCTTTCGTGGTATTGGCGGTTTTTCTGTATATCGGACTGGGACTGAATCCGCGTGAAGTACCTTCACCACTGATAAACAAACCTGCACCGGCTTTCACCCTGCCCCAGTTGCACGATCCTGCCAAGCGATTTTCTTCGCAGGACATGAAGGGGCAAGTCTGGATGCTCAACGTCTGGGCATCCTGGTGTGTTTCATGCAGGGAAGAGCACCCGGTTCTGATGGCGCTGGCACGCAAGAACATCGTTCCCATCTATGGCCTGGATTACAAGGACAAGAACGCAGATGGCGAAGCGTGGTTGCGCAACGGTGGCGACCCTTACACCCTGGTCTCCACGGATGCCGACGGCCGTGTCGGGATCGATTACGGCGTGTATGGCGTTCCTGAAACCTATGTCATCGACAAGCAGGGCATCATCCGCTACAAACAGATCGGCGCGATCACCCATGAAAACCTGCAGAATAAAATCCTTCCCTTGATTGCGGAGTTGCAAGCGAAATGAAATATCTGTTGATATTGCTGATCAGCCTGATGCCGGTATTTTCCTATGCCGGTGAAGCGAAAGATCTGGCCGAAGACCCGGTGCTGGAAAAACGCATGATCGGTCTGGCAGAAAATCTGCGTTGCCTGGTTTGCCAGAATGAGTCGCTGGCCAGTTCGCGCGCAGATCTTGCAAAGGATCTGCGCCAGGAAGTGCGCGAAAAAATGAAGCAGGGCATGAGCGATCAGGAAATCATTGATTTTCTGGTTTCAAAATATGGCGATTTCGTGCTGTTCGATCCGCCGATGAAAAGTTACACGATATTGCTCTGGTATGGCCCGTTTGCCTTGCTGCTGATAGGGCTGGCCGGTCTGGTAGTTCAACTGCGCAAACGTAAGAATGCACCCCCAGAAACCCAGTTGTCTGCCGAACAGGCACAACGTGCAGCAACCTTGTTAAACCCACCGAAAGACCAGCAAACATGATTTTATTTTGGGCCTTCTGCGCAGCATTATTGCTGGTCGCAGCACTTTTTGTTGCCTTGCCGCTATGGCGTAAGGCTTCATCCGATAACGATGTGTTGAGAGACACGGCGAATCTGGGGATTCTGCGCGACCAGGCGGCAGAGCTCGAAGTCGATTTGCAAAACGGCTTGCTGACACAAGACGCATACGAACAAGGCAAGAGCGAGTTGCAATCCCGTCTGGTGGAAGAAGTCAAAATCACCGAACAGCCCGCTGCAAGACCGCCGCGCCATCCGGCCAAGGTGCTGGCTGTGGTTTTGGCAGTAATGCTTCCATTATTCAGTGTGCTGGTCTATTTGGCGGTAGGCAATACCGATGCTCTGTTGCCGCAGGAAGCGATCGTGGCGGACGCCGATGGCGTCATCCATTCGGAAGAAGCGCTGCAAAGACTGGAAAAGAAAGTGAAGCGTATTTCCAAGAACCCGGCTGACTGGTGGATGCTGGCGCGTACCTACACTGAACTGAAGCGTTTTCCGGAGGCGGCCGCAGCATATGAGCATCTGGTCAGCTTGGTACCGAATGAGCCCCAACTCTGGGCAAATTATGCCGATGTCTATGCGATGGCACATGGTCAAACTCTTCAGAACGATGAAGTTACCAAGCTGATAAACAAGGCATTGGAACTGGATCCCAACAACGTTACCGCACTCGCGCTGTCCGGTTCCGCAGCTATGGAGCGTAAAGACTACGCCACGGCGATTACCCGCTGGCAAACATTGATCGACCAACTGCAGCCGGGTTCTCCCGATATCGAGGTTTACCGTGGCGGCCTCAAGCAGGCAAGTGTGCTGCTTGCCGCTCAACCGGGTGGCAAAGAAACCCTTGCGAAACTGTCGGCAGGCCAAGCTTCTGAAAAAACAGCTGCAAATTCTGCTGCTTCCATTACCGGCAAAGTTTCCCTGAGCCCGGCACTGGCAGGCAAAGTTGCACCGACCGATACCGTGTTCATCCTCGCGCGTGCAGCACAAGGCCCAAAGATGCCGCTGGCGGTATTGCGCAAACAGGTAAAGGATTTGCCGCTGAAATTTACGCTTGACGACAGCATGGCGATGCAGCCGCAATTGAAACTGTCCGGTTTCCAGCAAGTCGTGGTAGTGGCACGCGTGTCAAAATCCGGAACGCCTATGGCGCAACCCGGTGACCTGCAAGGATTGACGGGAACCATCAAACCCGGCGTCAAGGGTTTGAGTGTTGTGATCGATACTGTCATGCCCTAGCATTCCGGTTTATTTGCCATTGCGGCATCTGATCGAAAGATCAGATGCCGTTTTTGTTTGTGGCAAGCTGCGGAGCGCGAGACAGGTAAGATCCCTGGTTCCATGCAAATGGAACAGCACAGGGTAAACAGGGGGAGATTTGGCTGTCGATAACGGGACTCAGGATCCAGCAGAATAGAATAGCTGCATCCCTTTGTATAACGGAGAGCGCTGGACAGGTGGCTTATCTCCCTCAATTTTGCATGGTTACTGTTTGTCTCTTTTCATCGAATACATATTTTCATCAGCCTGGTGCAAGGCTTCTTCAACGCTCTTCTCCCTGCCAGTCGCAGTTACATGACCTATCGATAAAGATATCGACCAGCCTTCTGCCTGAAATTTCTTCTCGGAAACAGCCTTGATCCTGTTTAGCAGAATTCCGCAGATATATTCATCCGTTTCCGGAAACAACAATACGAACTCGTCCCCGCCCAGGCGCGCAACTGTATCAACGTTTCTGGAATTACTCTTTAGTATGAGGGACACGGCTTTAAGGGCCTCATCGCCGACATGATGGCCGAGGCTGTCATTCAGCATCTTGAATTGGTCAATGTCGATAAATAACAGGGAGTAAGGGCTTCCGGACCGTTCGCTGCGCAATTGTTCGGTTTCAAATCTCTCGGTAAATTCCAAACGATTGGCTAAGTTTGTCAGCGTATCCTTGCGGGAATATTCTCTTTCTTTCCAGAGTCTGGTTACCACCCGGCCAAGGACTGTAAAAGTGACGCTGCGAGTAAAGATGTTCATCGCAAATGCGCCCAGAGGATAAGCCGGCCAGACAACTGCCGCCTCGGCGACGCTCCAGGCAACAGCAGAAATAACGCCCACCAATGTGGATGTCTGCGTGTCAGAACGGCGCATGGCACGAATTGCGCCTATGCGGGCGGCTTGTATAACCGGCAGACAATAAAATACATCCAGGGAATAATACGACCCGGCAAACTGATAATCCAGATAGGTGATGAGTGCAATTTCCGCCACAACCAGTAAAAAACGCCAAAACATATCTCTTTGCATTTCCTTAGCTCTAAACCGCAAAAAAGAAAAAATCACCCAGGAGGTAGAATTGGTTGTGTGCATTGCTACAAGACCATCCTAACTCATAAGAAAAAGTATCGCATCACAATATTTTCTCAAAACCAAAGCCTGTAACACGGACTTGGAAAACTTGTTGATGATCAGGATATCCTGCCGTGTATATCTGTCGGCCGACCTGTGATTTGCACCCGGAGTTCAAGGAAAGCATAAGCCCCGCGGTGAATTTGAGGCTTGTTGATCTGGCTCCCCGACCTGGACTCGAACCAGGGACCTGCGGATTAACAGTCCGTCGCTCTACCAACTGAGCTATCAGGG
>DHIV01000123.1 GCA_002403995.1 Gallionella sp. UBA4737
CGGAAGGTCAAACCCGCGGCCACCAAGGCGCTCATCATCACTGCGGTGAATGCGGTCAGCGCGTGGCTGGCATCGACGTGGGCAAGCAGCGGGCCCTCGGTATAAAACAGATCATCCACAGCCAGGATGACAATGTCGAACAAATTGCTGCCCAGCAGGTTGGCGATGGCCATGTCCAGAGCGCCGATGCGCAGTGCCGAAATGGTGACTGCCGCTTCAGGGGCGGAAGTCACTCCCGCCACCAGCAATGTGCCGACAAAACTTTGCCCCCAGCCCATCAACTCGGAAATGTCCTTGGCAATGAACGGCAGCCACGATCCTGCCGCCACTACCGCAATGGCTGCCAGTGCGTAGCCTTTGACGGCGCTGCGCAACGCCACGTCCGGATAGCGATCGGCGGACACCTCGGTGTATTCGGACAGGGTGCGGCGTTCGTAGCTGTAAACGGCGCGCATCGCAACAAGATAGACCAGCACGATGAACGGCGAGTAAAACCCGACATGCCCCAGTTGTGGGCTCATCCCCGCATGATCCAGCAGCAGGCTGAAACCGGCGAAGGCGATAAGAATCGTGCCCAGTGAAGCCGACAGGATGTGTCCCTGTGCCGCGCGGCTATACAGGGTCTCGCGCCGATACAGCGCATCCAGCAGCACCAGAATAGCAAGATTGAACACCGTGCTGCCCAGCACATCACCGACCGCGATGTTCGGCGCGTTGGCGAATGTGACAGCAGAAATTCCGGTCACCAACTCGGGCAGCGATGTGGCAGTGGCCAGCAGGATGAGGCCGACCCAGGATGCGGACATGCCGGTTTTTTCAGCGATGATGTCGCCGTAGCGGGAAAGGAAATAACCCGCGTAGCCGATGATGGCGAGGCAGAGCAGAAGTTCTAACCAGATCAGCATGTCAGTCAGCTCCTTGCCGGGAAGATGGCGGAATAGTACAACGAACCGGCAACTTGCTTTCAGTTCGGTGCTGCATCAATCAGGCACAGGATGACAAAATCACACGATGGCCATCATCCCCATGTCCGTCATTTTTTCTGCAGCACGATCCCGCGAAACCAGCCCCCGGCAAGCAACGGCACATCGCTGACCAGTTGCATCTGCGGCACTTCCCGCGACACATCTTCGAACACCACATCCATGCGCGTGGCGATGCGGCGCGACAGCGGATTGAGTGTGCGGCGCAGCAGTGCGGTTTGTTGCGGGCGCAGGAATTTGTCGAGAATGATGATGGTACCGCCGGGCTTGAGCACGCGCGCTGCCTCATTCAGGCATTGCGCGGGTTGCGGCACGACGGCAAGAATGAGGTGCAGCACGACGTGATCGAAATGCGCATCGGCAAACGGCAAAGCCATGCTGTCGCCCAGCACCCAATCCACCTGCAAGCCTTTGCTGCGCGGCTTCGCCCGTTCCAGCATTGCGGCATTGAAATCAAGTGCGGTGTAGTGATGCAGCAGCGGCAGCAGCGGAAGATCCAGCCCCGTGCCGATACCGCTTAGCAACACCTTCCTTGCCTGTTCTGTCGGCAAGGTACGCAGCGTTTGGGTACGCGCGCGCAACAGCGGACGAGACACAACCAGGTCGTAGATCGGCGCGATCAGGCTGTAACTCCATCTGAGCAAGGGGTTTTCACGGTAGGGCAAATCGCGATTCGACATGCCGCGAGTTTAGCAGCCTGCCGGACTTAAAGGGAACCGGCTGCTAACGCAAGAGCCTGATGCCTGATATTCTCGAATGCGCAATCGCTTGCGCGAGCACCTCGATAGCTTGCTCACGGGCAAAGCTCTTGCGCCAGGCCAGCGCGATGCGCCGAGACGGTGCAGGATTGGTGAACGGGATCACCTTCAGCAGCTTGCTGCGATAGCGCGCGCTGTTGGCCGAAGCAGGCAGCACGGTGATGCCCAGGCCGGAGGCGACCATGTTGCGTATAGTTTCGAACGAAGTGCCCTGCTGGATCTCTGCTCCCTTGCGGTTGAGTTCCGGGCAGGCTTCGGCGACCTGATTGCTGAAGCAGTGCCCCGAATCGAGCAGCAGCACTTTTTCCCCGGAGAGTTCCTGCGCCTTGATGCTGCGCCGGCTGGCCCAGTGATGATCGTTGCCGACCACGACCTCGAACGGTTCGTCATACAACGGTTGCGTGAGGATGCCGGTATCGCCGTACGGCAGCGCGATGATGATCACATCGAGCTTGCCGTTGCGCAGCAGGGCGTCCAGGTTGCCTGTGATATTTTCTTCCACTTCCAGCGGCATTTCCGGGGCGAGTTTTTTCAGTGCGGGAATCAGGTCGGGCAGCAAATAGGGGCCGACGCTGTAGATGATGCCGACGCGCAATGTCCCAGACAGTTGGTCGTTGCCTCGGCTTGCGATTTCACGGATATGCCCCGCCTCTTCCAGCACGCGCTGTGCATGCTCGACGATCTGCGCGCCTATAGGCGTGACGGAGACTTCGCTTTTGCCGCGCTCGAAAATCTGCACGCCCAGCTCCTCTTCGAGCTTCTGTATCGCCAGCGACAACGCGGGCTGGCTGATGAAGGATTTTTCTGCGGCACGGCGGAAATTGAGTTCCTGCGCGACCGCGACGATGTAACGCAGTTCGTTGAGCGTCATGATGGATTCTCCTGATGAAACTACTGATGTAACTACTAGCCATCTGACTAA
>DHIV01000069.1:0-179 GCA_002403995.1 Gallionella sp. UBA4737
GTGCTGTTCTATCGCAACCGCAGCGACATTGGTTTGCCCGCTTTTCACGGCCGCTTCAGCGGCACCAAATTCCATCTCGCGATAGACCCGGATTGGCTGGCACAGAATCCCCTCACCGAGACCGCGCTGCAGGATGAGATGAAACAGTGGAAAGCGCTGGGGGTCAGTTTGCAGATCGT
>DHIV01000069.1:531-25928 GCA_002403995.1 Gallionella sp. UBA4737
AGCGGCTTTTCGCGTAACCCAACATCATCTATAAAGGCTGTTGGGTTACGCGAAAAGCCGCTAACCCAACCTACGATTTTTCCAGCACTTCGCTCAGCATGCGCTCCACACCGCTCTGCCACGATGGCAGATGAAGATCGAAAGCGCGCCGCAGCTTCGCGGTATCCATCCTTGAATTATGCGGACGTTTGGCGGGTGTGGGGAAAGCGCTGGTGGGCACCGGCTTGATCGCATCGGGTGCGGCCTTGAGCGCGATGCCCGCACGCCGCGCATAGTCGATGACGAAGCTGGCGTAACCATGCCATGAAGTTTCGCCGCCCGCGACCAGATGATAAAGGCCGGACAGTTCCGGCCGCTGCCGCGCGGTCCTGATCGCATGAGCGGTGACATCGGCCAGCAGATCCGCCCCGGTGGGTGCGCCGATCTGGTCGTCGATCACGCTGAGACTGTCGCGCTCCCGGGCCAGCTTCAGCATGGTCCTGGCAAAGTTGCCGCCGCGCGCGCCATACACCCAGCTGGTACGGAAGATAAGATGTTTGCACCCGGACTGTTGTATCAATTGCTCGCCTTCCAGCTTGGTCGCGCCGTACACACTGAGCGGCCCAGTCGCATCGGTTTCCAGCCACGGCTTGTCGCCGCTGCCGTCGAACACATAGTCGGTGGAGTAATGCACCAGCCAGGCATTCGCCTGCCCGGCTTCCTCTGCCAGCACACCGGGCGCGAGTGCGTTGATGGTGCGCACCAGTTGCGGCTCGCTCTCGGCCTTGTCCACTGAGGTATGCGCCGCAGCATTGACGATCACGTCCGGTTTGACGGTTCGCACCGTTCGCGCCAATCCTCCCAGATCGGTGAAGTCGCCGCAATAATCTTTGCTGTCGTGATCCAGTGCGATCAATTCGCCCAGCGGCGCAAGACTGCGCTGCAGCTCCCAGCCGATCTGGCCATTCCTACCGAGCAGCAATATCTTCATTGAAGAGCCTCAAAGAGGAAGAGGTTGCCTAGCCAGATGCAACCCCCTCTCCCTTCAAGGGAGAGGGGTAGGGGAGAGGAAGTAAAGTAGTTCCTTGCCGCGCCAGCGTGCATCAGCTGCGCCCCGCGTAATTCTTCTCGACCCAGTTGCGGTAATCACCCGATTGCACGTGGCTCACCCAATCCTGATTGTCGAGATACCACTGCACCGTCTTGCGTATGCCGGTTTCAAAAGTCTCGGCAGGTTTCCAGCCCAGTTCGCGCTCGATCTTGCGCGCGTCGATCGCATAGCGCCGGTCGTGGCCGGGACGGTCGGCGACGAAGGCGATCTGCTCGCGATAGGATTTTCCGTCGGCGCGCGGGCGCAATTCGTCGAGCAGCGCGCAGATGGTGTGCACGATGTCGAGATTGGCTTTCTCGTTCCAGCCGCCGACGTTGTATACCTCGCCCAGGCGGCCCTTGGCCAGCACACTGCGGATCGCGCTGCAATGATCCTTGACGTACAGCCAGTCGCGGATCTGCTGGCCATCGCCGTACACCGGCAGCGGCTTGCCCGCGAGCGCATTGACGATCATCAGCGGGATCAGCTTCTCGGGAAAGTGGTACGGGCCGTAGTTGTTGGAGCAGTTGGTGGTCAGCACCGGCAAGCCATAGGTGTGGTGGTAAGCGCGCACCAAATGGTCGCTGGCGGCCTTGCTCGCAGAGTAAGGGCTGTTCGGTTCGTAGCGATGGGTTTCGCTGAATGCCGGATCGTTCTTCGCGAGCGAGCCATATACCTCGTCGGTTGAGACATGCAGAAAGCGGAAAGCGTCTTGTGTGACACCCTGCCCCCTCGCAAGCTCTCCCCCAACCCCTCTGATAGAACTACTAGCCATTCGACTAGGCGGCAAAGCCGCCAAGTCGCTGGTTATCCCGCCTGCGGGCGAGGGGAGGTTTTGCCAGTAGCCGCGCACGGCCTCGAGCAGATGGAAGGTGCCGACGATGTTGGTCTGGATGAAATCTCCCGGCCCGTGGATGGAGCGATCCACATGGCTCTCCGCCGCAAAGTTGACGACAGCGCGCGGACGATGTTGCGCCAGCAATCTTTCCACCACAGTCGCATCGCCGATATCGCCTTGCACGAAGATATGGCGCGCATCGTCCTTGAGCGCAGCAAGATTTTCCAGATTGCCCGCGTAAGTCAGCTTGTCCAGATTGATAACGGCCTCACCGCTTTGCGCGAGCCAGTCCAGAACAAAGTTAGAACCGATGAATCCCGCCCCGCCTGTTACTAATATCATGTTCTTTAATTACCTCTGACGAGGTCCGTAATTTGAATAGTCAGGAGTGATTATATTCGATGTGCTCTGCAGGTCATATACGCCCCTGCTTCGTACAACCCCTTCTGATCAATTGCAGGAATTGCATCAATGTCGGCTCCGGCGACGGCACGATAAAAGAAACTTGCCAAGAATAATTCGCTTACTTCACAATTTGTTCCATTGCCGCCTTACCAGTTAAACTGTCAAGTGGCGGCCTCGTGATTATCCGGGTTTCGTAAACTATATTTCGCAGGCAACGCCTGCCTTCCATCGTAAATAAAAATTATTAATTCATATGAAGTATTTTCAGCAAAGTTCACAACTCAATTCTGGATCAGTAATAAGATGTTGCTGAGGATATAAATATGAAATATGTGATTTTTGGCGGTGGCGGATTTATCGGTTCATCGATTGCGGATCGGTTACTGAAGGATGGGCACGAACTCAGGATTTTTGAAAGGCCCAGAGTCATACCCTACCGAAAGTTTGCCGAATCTGAGAGGGTGGAATGGATCGCGGGTGATTTTTCAAGTGTCCATGATGTTAGCGATGCCATCAATGGTGTGGATGTTGTGTTGCACCTGATTTCGACGACGTTGCCAAAAAATTCCAACGATGATCCTGTCTACGATGTCCAGAGCAACGTCGTAGCAACGCTGCAAATGCTAAACCTAATGGTCATCAAAAAAATCCCGAAGATCGTTTTTATTTCTTCCGGCGGCACGGTATACGGCATTCCCAAGTATTTGCCTATCGATGAAAAGCATCCAACCGACCCTTTGACGTCATACGGAATCACCAAACTGGCCATTGAAAAATATCTGCACCTGTTCTCGCATTTGCACGGAATCAAAGCGATCTCACTGCGAGTTTCAAATTCATATGGTGAACGCCAGCGTATCGAAACCGCACAGGGTGCCATCGGGGTGTTTATCCACCGCGCCCTCAAAGGCATGCCTTTGGATATCTGGGGTGACGGGAGCGTTAGACGGGATTACATCCATGTGAGCGATGTAGCCGAGGCATTTGTTCGGGCGGTGGAATATTCAGGGCCAGAGAGCATTTTCAACATCAGTTCCGGTTACGGCACCAGTTTAAATGAGTTGATCGTTATGCTTGAGAAAGTGCTCGGCAAATCCATCGAACGTCGTTATCTTCCTCCCCGCCTGTTTGATGTTCCGGCAAGCGTGCTAAACAATGACTTGGCACGTAAGGATTTGAAGTGGGCGCCGTCGATATCCATTCAAGATGGCATAGCCCGTACGGCAGAGTGGATGAAACTGGAGTTGACGAGGCAAGCCCGTTAAATTGCTCCGGTATCGGCGTCCATATGGAAATTTATTGAAGGCCTGACAATTATTTCCACCAATGCTTCAACATGATCGATCATTCGCGATATTGCGGCGCACGGTCATGATTTTGCATTTTTCAACATGCAAAGTACAACACGCAATATCAGGACTTATGGCGGTGGTTATACCAATCCGCCGTGGCGCGCAAGCCCTGCTCCAGCGTATACGGCGGGACCCAACCAAGTTCGCCGCGTATCTTTTGGTCGTTCACGCGCAACGAGCCGAACAATCTTTCCATCTGTTGTGCACGGCCCAGCATGGTTGCCGCGGCGCGCAACAGACCGGGAGGAAAATTGAACGAGCGGCTGCGGCGGCCCAAAGCATGCGCGATCTTCTCCACCAGCATCGCAGCCGAAACATCTTCGCCATCGCTGACCAGATAAATCTGCCCGGCTGCGGCGGAATGAGTCGCGCAGACGACCAAAGCATCTGCCAGGTTGCCCACATACACGAGACTGCGCAGATTGTTCGCACCCGCCAGCGGTAGCGGAATCCCCTTGTCTATCGCAGCCAGCAAGCGGAAAAAATTCCCCTTCACGCCCGGGCCATATACCAGCGGCGGGCGCACGATCACGATCTCAAGCCCGGTTTCTTTGGCAATCCGTTGCAAGACCTGTTCGGCCTGCAGTTTCGAGATGGCGTATGGATCCTGCGGATCGGGCTCGTCTGTTTCGGCAAGGGGTCGCGCTCCAGTGCTTTCCCCGTTCACCTTGATCGAACTCACATAGACCAAGCGCTTTACCCCTGCATTTGCCGCCTGCTGCGCCAGATTCGACGTGCCGTACAAATTGACCTTGAGAAATTCCGTCAGCGGATCGGCGGCCTTGTCTTTCATCACATGCACCCGCGCGGCGAGGTGGATCACGGTATCCACACCACGCAGCGCATCGGCCCATTTCGTCTCGGCATCGATCGCCCCCACTATCACCGTTTCACCATGCGCGGATAATTGACCATGCGAGCGCATCGCTGCCCTGACCGATAGTCCCTGCCGCCGCAGCTCGGCGCAGAGCGGCTTGCCAACAAATCCGTTCGCACCGGTCACCAGTAATCTCATGGCGGGCTGACCTTGTTCACCGCTACATAGTGAGAGGATTTGCGCAGGAACGGTTTCTCTATGAAGTGCCAGAACAGAAATGCCACCGTCAACACCAATGAACCGGCCACAACCAGCATTACCCAAGGAGATTCCCTGAATAATCCATAGGCGATCAGAGTCTGCAAGATCGGGAAATGAACGATATAAATTCCATAAGAGAAATCGCCATATTTGCCAAAGTTCCCGAGGTAAGGAAAGACGCAGGCGAAGTAAACAACGATCACGCCCAGCGCAACAGGCTGTATGGCTGTCCAGGGCAGCCAGCTTTGCAATGCAAAACAAGCCACAGCAAAACCTGCAAGCCACAGGCGATATTTGACCAGGTATTGAAAATAATAATAGCCAGCCGCACCTGCTATGAAATAAGCAAGCTGCCCGGGAAGCTGGCGCTGCAATTCAAGATAGAAACCTGACCCGGTTTTGCCCGCCATCCCGCCCACGACCATGGAATAAATCACCGAGCAAATATACAGGGCGAGTAACACCGGCAATCGTCCCGCGCTGCGGAACGCAATAACGGCAAGCGGCACAAACAGATAAAACATCACCTCGATCTTCAACGTCCACAGCGCGCCGTTCACCGCCTGAAGGCTATTGCCTGCGAACAAACCCGGCAAGTCAGGCTGAAGGAAATTCAGGAACAGCAGATTGCTCGCGATATATTTCAATACCGGCCAGGAAAAATATCCCGTCCAGGGCAGCGCGGTAAAGACTGCGCCCAAAAGAGCGCAGATCACCACGACAGAAAAATATGCGGGGTAGATCCGCCGCACTCTTTTACTGAAATAGCTTTTTGCATCGCGTGAATTTTCATAGCTCATGAAGATCAAAAAACCGCTGACCACAAAGAACGATTTGACTGCTATATCGGTGGATAGCAGGTTGCTCAGCACAGAGAGGCTCTGCTCCCCGGACAGCACATGGGCGTGCACCAAAAACACTACGAAGGCAAACAGGAAGCGCAGCAAATCGAAATTATTTTGCCGCTGCCAGGCGTCCGGAGTAAATGACTCCTTCAACTGTTCTGCAGCATGAACACGAGCCACCATTATCAAACGACCTTCCTGATCCAGAAAGAGCCGGGTTCACAATGCGCTATATTTTCTCCCAGCATTGGAAACTTTGCCGCCAGTTCGGCCGGATGCCGATGTTTCAGGAAATTCAATGCTGCGATAATCTCAAACTCGAAGTTGCAGGACAGGAATGCTTCCAGCAGATACTGTTCATTCCACAGCTTGACCTCATCGATCAGCCATTGATCGAGATAATCCCGTGGCGTGAAAATGTCATGGATGTGCACCAGCACGCCGGACCGGAGCGTCGGCAGGACTTCAAGGTACTCGCACAGAACATCGCCCTGCGGACGGATCACGTGCGAGGAATCGATGAACAAAATATCGTTCTCCCCCAGCTCAAGGAACAGTTGCTTATCCATTTGCTCGACTCTCTGCCGCAGCACCTCGATCCCCGATATGTCCTTCAGCCATCCCATTTCATACGGTTCGATGCAGACATGGCGGCAGACGTAAGCGGCATCCTCGCGCCGGTTTTGTTCCACCGCCTCATGCGCCATCAGCGTGGAAAATCCACTGCCGATCTCGATGATACGCCTGGGCTTATACAGGCGAATGAGGCTGTAAAGGCATTCGGCATCCCCTTCGATAAAATTGGGATTGCCGTAATAAAAGGACGCGCCATCAGACGGTGTGCGAGGAAAGCGCCTTAGCTCATCCGCATAATCAAAGCGCGCAAGCAACGCCAGCTGCGCCGCCTCGTTCATGTCGATCCCCGGAAGAAGCCGCTCCTCGCGCAATGAACGAAACAGGTGGGCGGGGTAGTTGAACATCGGCTCGTAATAATGATCGCGAATCGGATAGATTCCCACCCGGTTGAAAATGGCCTTGCTGACCGGCATGCGCCAGATACCAAGCCGGCGCACGACTTTCATCAGCGCGGCGGCCATAAGCACCAGCGGCGCAAGAATCCAATCCACAATCGGTACCGCAATATTCGCCGCGTAACGTTTCCACATAAACAATTCCTTTTATATTTCAGGTTCCCTTTATTTGCGGTGCCGCAATTGCCGGTATACAGGCGAAAAGAAAAAACGCAAAACACTCGCCACATGCCACCACAAATAGCGCGGATTGGTATGGCTGGACCGCCGCGCATGATGAACCACCGATACTTCATGGCACAATGCCACGCGATAGCCACGCAGCGTCAGCCTCGCACACAGGTCGACATCCTCGTAATAGAGAAAGAACCCCGTATCGAATCCCCCGATTTCACGAAAGACACCGCTTGGAATCAACATGAACATCCCGCCCACCCAATCGGGAAAGATAGTCTCATCTTTCAGCACATAATCGCCACCCTTGCATCTGCCGAATACCTTGCACAGTATCTTGAGCGGAGTCGGAAAACGACGCGCGCTATCTTCCACCGCACCGCTTTCGCCCAGCACAACCGGGGCCGCCACGGCAATGAAAGGATTCTGCAGGCACGACAGCAAAGCCGGGAAAGGGTCCCCGTCGAACCGGATGTCCGGGTTCAGCACGCAAAAATATTGTCCGGCTGCCTGAACGAATGCCTGATTGTGATTGGCCGCGAATCCCAGCGGCGCCGGGTTGCGGATAACCCTTACCGGAAACGAAAAGCCGTCCGCAGCGAACGGCAGCGTCTCGGGCTGATTCAGCGTGAGCAAGACTTCCAGCGGACAGGTCTTGCAGTGCTTGTCCAGATCAGCCAGCAACGCTTTGAGCAGATTGGCCTGCAAGTGACTGACGATCGAGATCGAAATTATTGGCGATGCTGTCGACAAAGGGTTATACCAAACCTTTCCGGGTTTCCGTCAATGGATCTGCGCCATTGGATTTATGCGCGGTTGCCAGGTCAACGCTGAAGCAGAATCCGCAGCCTGAATAGCAGGACGTATCCGAAGACTATGCCGCAATGGGCATCATGCGTTCCAATTGATCCTTGATTACGCTGCGAGCTTCGCGTAATTCGTATTCGTCCTGCAATCCCATCCAGAATTGCACGGAAGTTCCAAAAACCTTGGCCAGACGCAATGCGGTATCCGCAGTGATGCCGCGCTTACCGAGCACAATTTCATTTATGCGGCGCGGCGGAACACCGATCGACTGAGCCAGCCTGGTTTGGCTGATTTCCATTGGGCGCAGGAATTCTTCGAGGAGTATTTCTCCTGGGTGTATGTTCTGTAATTTATCCATTTCCATCTCCTTAATGGTGGTCAACTATCTCGACAGCACCAGGGCCATTTAGCCACCCTGGTTATCACAATACGGAGCCACATCCGCTCCACCACCAGCAAGTCCAAGGAGAAGGGGACGCAGGTGCGGGTAATCATCTTTTCATACTGTTATTTCAGCTTTGATATCTGGTCTTCTAGCCAGATGGAAATGATCTTTTATCTTGATTTGCGAAATGGCGTGGCTACGCTGCCAGCAGTTCACGTATTGGCAAATGAAGTAGTGAGAGCGATTGAATATCTGCCTTTAAACTCGCATGTTGCACATCTATGCCAACCAAGGAACCATCGGCGGCAAAATCAAGCACCACACCCTCAGCGACTTCATTTGAGTCAGTAGCAGCGGTGTCGATCAAATGAATATACAACGAATCTGTTGCTACATCATAGTTCAGCTTCATGGCTTAAATCTCCTGTCAGGGAAAGCGTTATGGATGGTAACCCCATCTTCCAGTGTAACCACTCGCAAATATTTTCCGAGTTCATCTACAAATATCCAGTACCGAACACGCCCATCTTCTGGTTGCTCACGCCGCAGTGGATTGACTAGCGCCTGGGCGCACCACTCAAGGCGAATATACGAGCGTTTTGGCAGCACATTATCACGAAAGTAATCAGTTAACTGTAGCGATTCCATCGCGAAACATTATGGCACTGCATGGATCAGCGCGCTAATGAAAAAAGAGGCGTGTAGAGAACTAGTAGAATTGCCCTGCCTTTATGGCCCCGAAGGAGCGGCCACAAAACAGGCAATTGATTCATCCAGCGTCTTGATTACTGCGTAGGCATTGCAATCAATAGTGGCGTTGCGAACGACTTTTACCGGAAACGAAAGGCTGTCCGCGACGAACGGCAGCACCTCCTCCAAATTAAGCGTCAGAATCAGCTCGACCGGCACGGCACGGCAATAATCGCCAATGTCATGCAGCAGGGCTGCGACCAGATCGATTTGCCCGTGGCTGACGACAGAGATTGAAATTTCTGCCGCGCTCTTTGCGGTTATATTTTCCATCGCAAATGCAGCCAGTAGATCAACAATCTGCGCACGTACTTCAGCAGCGAATACAGGCCAAGGCCCAGCCATTCGGCAAGATTGATGTACCCGCTGCCATGGAGCCGCGCGTAATTGCTTAATTCGCCCTTCTCCATCGGCCACAGATGGGCACTCAAACCTGCCACGCCAAATGGATTTTTATAAACAGCCGACAATTCAGCCTTAAGTTTTGTAACCACACATCCGCCGCACACCAGTTCCAGCCACAACATATGGTCTTCCATATACCGCCGGCCGTTAACAAAACGCTGGTCAACTTCACGACGCAGCATTGCCGAGGTGGGAGCAAACTTGTTCGACAACAACAGCGCCCGCTTGTGTATGCGCTCCGCTTCCCACTCACCCAATTCCCACCCAGCCAACTCCCAGTCGGGCATCCTGTCTGCTTGCCTGACGACACGGTGTCCATGACCGCAAAGCATCACCTCCGGGTGCGCGCTCATATAGGCATATTGAATTTCGATCTTCCTCGGATGCCAGGCATCATCCGAATCCAGAAATGCGATGTAAGGCTGGCTCGCCGCTTCCCATCCTGCGTTGCGCGAACTCGCCGCGCCCTGATTCTTGTTCAACGCGATGACTTTTATCCAGCCGGCGTGCTGTTGCGCCATCCCATGCAAGATTTCCAATGTGCCGTCGCCGCTCGCATCATCAACCAGAATCACCTCGGCGGGCTTTCTGGTCTGTTGCGCGATGGATGCGACAGCTCGGCCTATGGTTGCGGCGCAGCGGTAACAGGGAATCACCGCGCTCACCGGGGCAACAGCATTATCTTCCATCATGTCCTGGTCCAGAATGGCGGCAACCCCATCATGCGCCTGCCCAGGTCGAGCGCTTTTCTTGCCAACCGCTCGCCAAACACACCCCACAACAGCAACCGCATGTACACTCTCATCATCGCCATCAGCCAGAAGCGGCCCGGAAAATACTGGCCATGCATCCGATGGGCGCGCCGGACTTCACGCAATTGCAGCAAGGAATTGGCGGGGATGCTGCTGATGCCGCCTTGCCGCATCGCAGTTGAAGTGACGCCGGCAATAAAAAAGGCGTCCGCCGTCTTCAATTCACGCAACAGCAGTTCGTAATCGCCCGCAATACGAAATGACTCATCGAATTTGCCGTGCTGCTCGAACAAACTGCGACGGTGCATCGTGCCGGGATGCGGAATGCACATCACCTGCTTGAAACGTTCTTTTACCTGCTGCCATGGTTCACCAATCAAATAAAGGCCTTCTCCGTTCGCATTGGCGACCATGATCTGCCCATAGGCGACACGTACGCCGGCCGGCAATTTCTCCAGTTGTCGCGCCATTTGTTCCAGCACCTGTGCATCCCAAAAATAATCATCCGCCCCAAGAAAGCAAATCCACTCGCCCTTCGCCTGCGCCAACCCCTTGTTCCATGCGTTGTATATGCCGCGATCCGGCTCGCTGAGCCAGTAGTCGATCATGTCATCGTTCGCCTTCAGCAGATCCAGCGTCGCGTCCGTCGACCCGCCATCGATGACGATCCATTCGATATTGGCATAGCTCTGCGCACGGATGGACCGGATCGTATCGGGCAGGAATCGGGCTGCGTTGCAGGTCGCCGTGATGACGCTGATCAGCGGCTTGCCCGGTTCGTTCTGTTTCAATTTCCCATGCCGCCGCGCGCCGCCTTCTTGCCGCCCAATCATGACACTGCACCCGCTCTCAGCCGATGGGCATGCATCACTGCCACCCCTTGCCTTTCACCCACGTCAACATGGCACTCCCTGCCATCCTTATTTTGTAGCGAAGGGGAAAATAGCCCAACGGAAACCTTGCCAGTATTTTTATCCTCAAAGCGAAGGTGATGCGATCCAGGAAGGTATCGGCTTCCTTCCAATAGGACTCCCTATCTTCGCTTAGCTGGCCCGCATGGGTACAGAAACTACCCAAGCCTGCCATCACCAGTGTGAGTCTGTCGTGTTTTGAGAAACAGAACCACAGATAAAGATCGCCGGCCAATTTGAACTCTCTGAATCTCTCCATGCTGACCCTGTCCAGCATGGAACGCCTGAAGAAGGTGGATTCCTGTTGAATGAAGGGCAGCGACTTGCCGTAAGCGCCGCATCCGATCAAATCGCTGCTATATGCCGGCGGAATATAACAGTCGATTATCTTGCACCGGGGCAAATGCCGGAATTGCATCCCGGTAATCCAGTTTTTTTCGGGGTGAGTCTGAAACACTTCCGCGACTGTCGAGAGCGCGCCGAATAGAAACATGTCTCCCGCGTTGAGCCAGCATAGAATCTCCCCGTTGGCCCGTTCGAATCCTTTTGCCAATGCGTCATACATGCCGCGATCCGGCTCGCTAACCCAGAAATCGATCACATCCTCATTGGCGCGCAGGATATCGATAGTGCCGTCTGTCGAACCGCCATCGATCACGATCCACTCCACATTGGGATAGTCTTGAGCTCGGATGGTCTTTAACGTATCCGGAAAAAGCTCGACGGCATTGAAAGTGACGGTGACGATACTAATCAGCGGCGTGCTCGGCCCGCTCTGCTTCGAACCTTTATGCAGCCTTGTTCCACCCTCTTGCCGATCAATCATTTCGACCAGGTCTCCGCCGCAGCTTGCTGTCAGGCATAACGATTATAGGAGAACTCGGGCCGGCTTTTAGGTATGAAGAACAAATCTATCTGCCAGAATGCATCCTCTTTTAAACGCCACAGGGGTTCAGAGATGTCGATCACCCCAAAGCCAAGATCATCCATGAATCGGCACATTTGCCAAAATTTAAGGCTGTTCGTCTCCAGCTGAAAATTGTAAGTTTCAATCACCACCAGATTTGCTTCTGCGAGCACTTCCTTGGCACCATTCAGGATCGGCACTTCAAAGCCATGCGTATCAAGCTTCACCAAATAAGGCCCTGTCAGCCCCCGGCTTTTTACCTCGCCATCTAACGTAACCGCCGGCACTGTTCGATCGCTTCGCTTGCTTTGGCTTTCACCTTTCATGGCCAATCCACCAAAAGCATCACTGCCATCAAAAAATATAGTGCCCGGTTCATCGCTTGCGGCAGCAAGCACATAACTGAACCTGGGTGTAGCGCTACACATCTCCACCAGTGCCGACCTATGCTGCTCATTGGCCTCGACCAAATGATAGTGCGCATCAGGCCAACATTGCCTTGCTTCGAGAGACCACGAACCGTTTGATGCGCCCACATCAAGCACCGAATTGATTGTAATCCCCCTTGAAGCAATCCGTTTTAATGCGAGCGTGGTGCCCATGGAAACAAAAGCAAATTTTTTTTCATAGCCGAAATTTTGGATGGCTTTGCGAACAAATCCGGAAATGATTCTCTTAATCATCGTTGCCCCTCATGCAATTTCCCTCCACCAAACCAACCGTTTCAGCAGTCTAGTCTTTATCTGACAGTAAACGATGTCAACAAACTGCTGGTTAATTGCCTTGCAGTTATAGACAAAAAAACGGAAGTACATTTGCTCGCATGCTATCAATTGATAATCACGTTGAATTTATCGATGTCTGAAAAGCTATCAATATTCCGTCTAATTTTTTCAATCGGCCAATCCCACCATTCCGATGCCAACAGAATCTCGATCTGTTCATCAGAAAATCTATGTCTAATAACCTTTGCCGGATTCCCTCCCACCACCGCATAGGGCGGAACATCTTTCACGACAACCGAACCCGCCGCCACTATTGCTCCGGTGCCTATCTGGATACCACCGGGAATAATTGCGTTTGAACCTATCCAGACATCATTGCCAATGCTGGTTTTCTGTACGGAATCATCGAATATCTTGTCCTCCCGGAAACACAGCGGACATGACTCATTGTTATTGCTATAAAGCGCCGGGTAGGTCGATACAAAAACTTTGGAAGGATGCCTAGCAAGCCCTACTTGCACATGCTGACCAATAGAACAAAAACTTCCCACTTCCACGTTGATCAGACTAGAGTCATATGCAACATAGCTGAAATTACCTATGCTCACACGATCCAGATACACCCTGTCGAAAATGGCAACGGCTTCCCCAATATGCACATCATATAGGGTCCTACTCATAATCGTACAGCCGGGATTTTCGGTGCGCCGCCTTTCAAGTGCCGCATAACTCTGGTAGACGCTGCCAACTTTGCGCAATAACCCGCTAACCAGTTTAAAAAGCACTTTCATTTCTTTCCCTCCTTGGCAATGCGAATGTGCAAACCCAGCTTTTTAATTACCCTGACTATTTTGTTATATATCCTTGTGTGTAGTGGATGCCTCGGCATATTCCTCCGGAAAAAGGTTTCATGTTTACTAACTGCCTCTTCCGACTCTGCGAGGAGAATGGGAAATACGTTGACCGCTGAAGCACTTGGTTCAATATCGTAATCATGATCTATCCCAGAATGCACCCCGGACCCATCCATCCCGATATTTCTTACCAGCGATTTCCCCGGAAAAAGGGCTAAACCGCCCTTCAGGAACAACGCCGCATACCAGTAAATAAACCAGGTATTGATCGACCCCTTCTGGTTCAACTCAAGTTGTTTCCAGTAGTGGTACGTATGATCAAAGGTGAAATCCCTGCGCATTTCCGGATCAAACTTCAACATAACTTCGTCGCTTTTTACGAAATGCCGCCATGCGCGATCCCATGTGGCCCACCCCCAGCATAGCGGGATGCGTAGAAAAAAAGTCTCATCTTTCATATGCCCGATTGGATATGTGGAACCGGAAATATGCATCACCTTGTCTTCGTTCGAATACGTATCCAGTGCGTCATTCATGAATTGCAAAAAATGCGGCGAGGTAATCAGGTCGTCTTCCAGCACAATAACTCGCCCATATTCCTTGCAAAGCATGGTTACGCCCTCGATGATGGAGCGGGCCAGCCCGAAGTTCGTTTCCCGCTCGACGATGTTCATCGACTTGAAGCCAGTGATCGTCCTGATGTATTCGCGCACATTGCTTACTGCTTCTGCTGCCTCTGGATTTTTCGACGCATCGGAAAAAATGATCAAGTCGCTCTCCTTCGCCAGCGCGTTCTTCAGCAAAGCCTCCACCGTCCGGCGCGTGTGTACGGGGCGGTTGTATACAAACAGTGCGATTGGAGCACGCATGGTCATGTGAAATTTTCGCGCTTAACAACCGCACGTTCCCACAGGTAAGGGTTAAGCATGGTCCACGCTCGTTCACCCTCGCTCATTTTTGCATCGGGATTGTTTATTACACGTTGAATTTGATTCGCCACATCTGCCGAATCGATCAGCTGACACTCCTTAAAGGAATGACTGGCAATTGTATCCAACATGAAACCTTTAAGCGGACCCTTCATCCAATCCACAATGGGTGAGTTGAAACCTATCTTGGTTTTGCGGTAAGTCACTTCATGCGGCATGTAAGGCGCCATGGCATCGCGCACAATCGCCTTGGAAAACCTGCCGCGCACCTTGGCTGTCCACGGCAGGGAAAATGCCAGCGCGACGATGCGGTGATCCATGAAAGGCATGCGGATTTCCACGCCATTCGCCATGCTGTAGCGGTCATAGTTGCGCAACAGGGTAGGCAGGATGGTTTCGTGTGTTGAAATGTAGAGTTGCCGATTAAGATGATCGAGACCGCGCCAAGCGTGGTGCCGGAAATCTTTGCACACCTGTTGTGAGCCACGGCGCAGTATTTTTCTTGCCATGCGCCTTGCATGATACTCGGCGATAAACCTGCTCCTGGAAGGCATTTTTGCAAATTGCCTGGAGCCCGCGGGCAATCCATCATAATGAGTACTAACGATGTCATACGCTTGCTTGAGGTTCCATCCTGCATCCTTTAGCGCGATAATGAAATCAAAGTTATATCCGGCAAACAATTCATCCGCGCCGTGTCCGTCCAGCGTCACCGACGTGCCGTGCGCCTTGACCGCGCCGTAAGTCAGCATGAACGGGATCGGGCTGGTGATATACAAATCCTCAAACAGATAAAAATAACGATCCATATCTGCAATCGCTTTCAGCGGATCGATCTCGATAACGGTGGCGTCTATGCCCAGATGATCTGTAACCATCCTGGCATACTTCGTTTCGTCCAAAGGAGTTCCGGGAAATGAGGCAACGAAAGCGTGCTGCCAGCTTTCCCCCATGCGTTGCGTCTTGCCATGCCGCGCGATGTGCGCCATGGCTGAAATGGTGGCGCTCGAATCCAGACCGCCGCTCAATGCCGTACCCAAGGGGACATCGCTGCGCATGCGCAGACGACAGGCGTCTAAAAACAACTCGCGGAATTGCTCGACCTGATCTTCGTATTTTGCGGGGATACTCGGCAGGTGATCCAGCGTGCACCACCAGCGCTTGATTTCCAATCGACCGTTTTTCAGCCAGCCGCTGTGCCCTGCCGGAAAACGCTTGATACCCTCAATGACGCACTCATCGGTACTTTCATATTGAAAGATTCGCGATGTATCCCTGACGAGGCTGGTATTGGCGCGCACTTCATCAAGCAGCGGAAAAATAGCCTTCATCTCCGAAGCAAAGGCGAATTTTGCTTCCGGCAACCAGGCATAGAAAAGCGGTTTTTTGCCGAACCGGTCGCGCGACAGGAACAGGGATTTTTCCCGAGTGTCCCAGATCGCAAAAGCCCACATGCCGTTAAAGCGCAGTTGGCATGCCTCGCCCCATTCGATAAATGCGGCGATCACGACTTCGGTATCCGAGTCGCTCTTGAACCGGTAACCTTTTTTTTCCAGCTCCTGCCTGATCTCGATAAAGTTGTAGATCTCGCCGTTGAATACGATCACATAGCGTCCGGATGGATCCGCCATCGGCTGGTGCCCGTTGTCGGACAGATCGAGGATAGCGAGCCTGCGGTGTCCCAGAGTGATGCCCGGCTGCTGCCATAAGCCATGCCCGTCCGGACCGCGATGCGCGAGCGTATCCAGGCAGTGCAGCGCACGCGCCTGCTCCAGCTCACCGATCAAACCAAATATGCCGCACATTTCAAACTGGCCCTTTCAGTTAACGCACGCCCGCCACGAACCGTTGTTCCGACTGCCACGCATGGCTGACGATCTACTGCAAATCCGTGTACTGCTATCCCAGCACCAACTGTGCGCCAGATTAACGAGCCCCGGAAAATCATCCGAGGCCATGACTGTCCGCCCATTGCTGCCAACGCCATGCATCGCGGCACATCCGTTCCAACCCCAATTCTGCGCGCCATCCCAGCAGCGTTTCGGCAAGTTTAGGATCGGTATAACTCGCGGCATTGTCGCCTTCCCGTCGTTCGACGATGCGATAGGGAATTTTTTGTCCGCTCGCCCGTTCAAATGCCTGAACCATTTCCAACACACTGTGCCCCCGTCCAGTGCCAAGATTCACGGTTACCACGCCGGCTGACTTGCCGAGATACTTCAGCGCTGCCAGATGTCCTTTCGCCAGGTCCACCACATGGATGTAATCTCGCACTCCGGTCCCATCAGGTGTGGGGTAGTCGTTACCAAAGACGGACAGATATTCCCGCTTGCCCGAGGCCACCTGACAGACATAAGGCGCGAGGTTGTTTGGTATACCGTTAGGATCTTCTCCGAGAACACCGCTCTCGTGCGCACCAACCGGATTAAAGTAACGCAACAAGGCGATGCGCCACCGGGGATCAGAGATGGCAATGTCGCGCAACATTTCTTCCACCATGATCTTCGATCGGCCATAGGGATTGGAGGCAACCAGAGGAAAATCCTCGCGAATCGGCAATGAAACCGGATCGCCGTAAACCGTGGCTGAAGAGCTGAATACCATAGCCCTGATGCCATGCCGCGCCATCGCATCGAACAGCACCATACTGCCATGCACATTACAGTCGTAATATTCCAGCGGCTTTTCCACGGACTCCCCCACCGCCTTGAGACCGGCAAAATGCAATACCGCAGTGATGGAGTGGCGAGCAAAAATATTGTCCAGCACCAGTCGGTCGCGAACATCTCCCTCAACGAACACCGGGATTCGACCGGCGATCTGCGCAACGCGATCCATCACGCTTGCCTTGCTGTTGCATAGGTTATCAAGCACAACGACTTGATGTCCCGCCTGCAACAACTCAACGCAGGCATGCGAGCCAATGAAGCCCGCGCCGCCGGTGACCAGCACTACTCCGAGGTTTCCGGAATGGCCGGACAATTCTGTATTCATCATCACCAACCCATTAGCCTCACAAAAAATCCCAATTCCCAACACAACGTGGCCAACGCACGATATAAGCGCGTCTTCAAATACCTCTCTTTACTGCGTAAGAACAAAATTATTGACCATCCTGCAGAACGAACCAGACGGGGCAAAAATGTAATTGCATTACCCTTGTAATTAAATGTGGTCACGTAATCATAACCGTTGGCGAAATTGGAGCGCAGCAGCCAACACAGTTTGAGTTTGTAAGGCAGGATGGCATGGTCTACGCACATCTCGGCACAGTAATAAATCTGCATGCCGCGTTCCAGCATTTTGCGTGTAAGGTGTGTTTCTTCGCCATACGAAACCTTTTCACCCGTCATCCCGATAGAGGTATCGAATCCGCCCACTTCGATCAGCGCGCTCTTCTTGAAAACCATATTTGTACCGTTGATCCACTCACCTTTCTGCAAGAGCCTGGTTTCGTTGCCCAGGCTCTCGCTTCCGTATTCCTTGGGGAACCATTCCGGAATGGGCACCAGCGAAAATGCCTTGTATTGCCCGCCGACACCGCTGGCATCGGGATGGGTTGAAAAAAAATGAATGATCGCTTTCGTCCAGCCGGGATTCGCTTTCGCGTCATCGTCTATGTATGCCACGAATTGCCCAAGCGCTTCCTTAAACCCACGGTTACGCGCACGACTTAAGCCCTGCGCCTGCTCGAAGACGTACCTGAAGTTGGGCAGCAGTGCGGTGTATTCTTCCGCCACCTTTCGGGTGTCGTCCGATGAGTTATTGTCCACAATCAGCACTTCCACCAGACTGCCGTCCACACACTGCTGTTCCAGTGAAGCGAGACAATTGCGCAGCCAGAACGAGCGGTTATAGGTGCATACGATCACGGAAAGTTTTGGTGTCATATTCATGTTTTCCTTATCAACCGTGACAGCCGGCTCCACCGGTTAACGATATGTTCATCGTCCATCATGGTGATATCGCCGGGTACTGAGTTCAAGCTTTATCCTCTCACGGAGTGGGAAAGAAAGTCCTTTGGCATGCTTCGATTTAGAAAAGCGACGGGCTACGATAGGACCAAGCGATAGCATCGATCTGCAAACGTTCAGCCAATATAACCCTAATGTGCTCCGGAACTCCGGTTCGGGGAAATATCGGGAAACCTGATTCGCTTCCGCAAGGCGTGACAACCATGCATCCACCCTGTCAAGGACATCCAGATTGACCGGCAGTCCACCATGTCCAAGGTAATAATGAATGTAATAATGCAGGTCAAGTTCATCGCTTGATGCTTCGACTCCCAGAAGCTCCAACATATTATGCTGGATTCTCATCACCGTCTGCTTCTGTTCGTCAGCATGTAACGCTTCGGTATTACTTTCATGGAGCCGGTAGTTGAGCAAGGGTTCGGGCAAATTGGCCAGGTTGCAGCAATCCATGCAACGGGACCATAACTCATAATCTTCCGCATAAATATAGCTGGCGGCATATTCCAGATAGTTTTCCGCTAACATCGCTCTTCGTATCATCACGGATGGGTGGGCCAACATGGATGAAAAAATCATGCGGCAACGAATATCTGCGTTCGTTGTGGGATATTCCCACAATTGTTCCTCGGATTCACGAATGGTTTTTACCCAGGAACCGCAGACCCCCACATCTGGATGTTTTTCCATAAAGGTCCGCTGCTTGGCCAGCCGATCCGGGACAGACCAATCATCACAATCCATGCGGGCGATATAACCCCCGTGTGCCAAACCAATTCCCTTGTTTAGTGTGCCAATCAAGCCAATATTCTTTTCATTGTTAACCGCTCGAATGCGCGGATCACTAAACTGCTTGATGATCTCAGGCGTGCGATCTGTTGACCCATCATCAATAATCAGAAACTCAAAATTACCGAATGTCTGGTCAAGGATGCTCTGAATCGCCTGTGCGAGATATCTTTCCCCGTTATACACGGGCATCAGCACTGTTATTTCCGGCGAACCGATCAAAGTCGCACCCATGAATCGGGATAAAGATCACTTGTATCAGCATCAGAACTATTGAACCAGCGCTTGGGCGCAATCACGATTTTGTCGTGACTGGGATTAAGCCATGCGCCCCACCAGCTGAATGAGCTATTGGCAATGATATGGTGACGGCACAAACTCATGAGCCGCATATCTTCATATCCGCATTCTGGGCCATTGTGATCCACTATTTGCATGGGATGATGCAACTTGATGTTTTCCCGCGCCCATGCAGGGTCATCGCTGAAAACGAAGAACACCGGCACGTTGACCCGGTTCGCGATATAGGTCACAGCCCGCGCATAGTAGTCCATGCCGCAAACGCCATGCACGCGATGCGTGATCTCGTCATTGACGTAGTCGCCCCGCCGCACATGCAGACTCACTGCCTGACATTCGGCAATCTCCCGAGCCAATTCGGCGTTACGTCCCGAGGGAGGCTCCCGCAAGGTCAGCTCTTTGCGTATCAACTCGGTCGTGTCGCCAAAATACCGCTCGCTCTGCCAATACCCATCTAGGTACACCCCATCGGGCAGATCAAGGATGCGCGGATCAAAGTGGTAATGCGGCTCCTTTATGTATGACTTTGGAAACTGTTCGCCTTTACGTAAAATCCGATGGAATAGACGAGACAACAGGTCAGAGTTTGGCCGTGCAAGCTTTGCAATATCCTTTTCGGAAGCGAAAGACTGCATCACATTGAAAGGCGCCAACTCGTAATGACGCATGGTCCGATAATTTGGATTACTCAAGCCCGAGATATCCAACTTCAGATCCACGCCCCTAGCATGTGCCAGCCGCCGCCCAGCCGCGTATTGAAAGAGTTGGTTTCCAAGGCCGCCTTCGAGTTTAGTGATGATCATCTATTTACGCTTACGGGCTCGGACGTGGTAACCAAAGCTGAGTAATTCCGCCGAACCCTTGTCAGTTGCTGTGCAGCGTTGCAGAAACTCCAATACCTTCTTGATGCCATAGCGTTCCAGGCGAGTCATACGGGTTTGGCCCGCGTATCGTTCCGCGATCGAAGGCATGCGTTGCACCTCTTGGGCCAAGTATTCGAAAAAATTGCCATTGGGGGTTACCTCGAGCAAGTCGAACCCCAAGTTCGGCAAGTGAGTCTCGTAGAAGTAGTGGTTAAAGCCGGTGGCAAAATGAAATGGCGCAAAATGAGTCAAGCTGCAGAAAGGTGCGGTGATTATAAGGTGCCCACCAGATTTAAGAAGACGGGCAAGCTCTCGAAGAGCAGCAAGCGGATCAGGAAGGTGCTCCAGCACCTCGATGCACATGATGGCATCAAATGATGCATCCGGCTGCGGTATGGCGGTAATGTCAGAAAGAATGTCGAGCTTCGACTGATCCCACTTGCCCATCTGCAGGGCAGCGTTATCCCCGGTCCCATCGTACTGACCGAAATCCTGAGCCACGTAATCCAAGTGGCTGCAGAACTTGCGGAATTGCTGCTCCCCTGCACCTGCATCGAGAAGGCGCGAACCGGCGGGAATCTTCTTCAGCGCATCCTCGAGCCAGCGGACGCGTGTTGCTTCGTTTAGAGTACCAACGCTCATATTTCCTCCACGCGCCTGAACCAGAAGCAGCCACACCCGTAGCGCTCTGCAGCTACTTGCTCGGACGACGCCCCCGAGACAAGACCGTCAGGTCCTAACTGGGGAATGAGAGTGAATACCTCCAGCACCAATTTCGGAAAAGCATCGATTACCTGTTCGTAGGAATAGATGCGTTGACCGTTGAACATCACTTTAGGTTGCCCCACCGGCACTACGAACAGCAGATTACCGCCAGGCGCAAGGACCCGCGCCAACTCTCTCATGGACTTTAGATCCCCATCCGGATCCAGAGGATCGCCGTAACGGCCCAATCCCACATGCTCTACCACATGCATGCACGATAGTGAGACTACAGAGCCGTCCTCAAATGGCAGCGCCAACAGGTCAGCAAATCCGGTTTCCAAACCGGAAAGCGCTACTTGTGCTGGGCGATAATCATAGAAACGCACCGGTACGAAAGCAGAGACGAGAGTGGAAAAATAAAGATACGAGCCGATGTCCACGTGCAAAGCCGGGCGTGTTTCAGCCAGCGCTCGCGCGGCCCAGGCGGTGTGATAGACATAGTGCCGGTCGAATTCGGTCGTATCGGTGCGGTCGTCAAGGAAAGGATAACGGTCGCACCATTCAACGGAAAAGCGCTCCGGATCGGAGGCCGCTTTGAACAGCCGGAATTCGGAACGGAAAACACGATTTTGTTGTGCCCGCACAAAGTAGCGCCGCATCTTGCGCAATGTAGTCCGTATCATTGTATTATCCTTTGAGAAGCTGGGTAGGGTGATATGAGTCGTCTCACAAACACCTCACCCAGCGGTTTCGATCTACGAAGATCGTGTTGATATAGGCGTCGGCGTAAACCATGTAGCCCGCTCCAGTAAGGTAATTGATGACGTCGGTCAGCTTCTTGCCGGTACCATCTGTAGCATAGGTTATGGTTTCGACACAGAATACGGCGGGGCGCGCGCCTGTCAGGTCGAACGCCCCCAAAATCTCCAGTTCCAGCCCCTCGACATCCAGCGAGACGAAGTCCGGCGAACCTTGGAAATATCTGGCAACAATTTCTTTTGGAGTAATAACGTCTACTTCAGCAACTCGCACAATCTGCTTCCCGTGTTCTTCCACATAGCGCCGAGCCTCAGGCTCTGAAAAGGTGCTCAGGGTATCCGCGTTCATCTCATAAAACGGCACTGCCTCTTGTCGGACACCACCTACCCCGACGTTGAGGCAGACATCTTCTGGCCGAGCATCCCGCAGACATGCAAATAGACGCGGATTGGGTTCTACGCATACACCGCGACAACCATTCTGATAAAAAAGATAAGTGTTATTGATGCGGACAGGATGGTGGGCACCGATATCAAGGTAAGTCGGTTTTGCGATGCCAATCACATCTAAAATGTATTTGATAATGCGGTCCTCACCTGACTGGGAGTAGCTTGGCCCACCCCCATCACGAAATATCCAACGCATCAGTTTTTCTTTAATCATCTTCCAGCTCCGGAATTATGTTTCGATGGCACTGAAACCAGCGCCTTATTTGTCTTCATAAGGATCATTAACGGCAAAGCTCCGCAAGTATCTCTTCTACATATGCGATCTCATCCTGTGATAAGAACTTACCTTTTCTATTAAAAACCTCACTATCCGGTCGCGCTATATTATTTTCCTTCCTTTCATGAGTTGGATTTTTATCATCAAATAGATAATTCCCTTTTGAATATTCTATTTGAAGATGCCCCGACATTTTTTCAAACATGGCATCTCTGTCTTCCATGATCTCTTCATATGAAATCAACATGACATTTTTGTGAGAGGCTGCAATTATGGTAAACATTTTTTGAGTCAGGAAAACAACCAATGCCTTTACCGCTATCGCCTTAAGACGAAAATCGGAAATATTCAGAATCTTTTTATGGATCTTTTCAATTGCAGCAGTATCATTCTCAAAGTATCTGGATAAAAATTTTTTGTTATTAATATGATTGAATTCAATCCAAAACAAGGGATCTCGTATGCCCGAGAAATTTAAAATGCTATCGACAACCGTGATGTAATGTCTTGATATCAGTATTGCCCTGCAATCCAACTGCGAAACCAAGTACTCTGTTGCTAATAACGCATGAACTTCCTTTATCAATACAACTTCGGCATCCGGGTCATCCCTTTTTATTGGAAATAATCGCTTGGAAAGCAAATCTCGATACGCCCTGGAATTCAAGTCTGACAATAGGCGATATGTTGCGAGCAAACGGTCTGCAGAATTGCCTCCCTTTATAATATAGGGGGAGGCAGTATGTTCTATTTTATTGGCCAAACAGACTGGTGGGTAAACATGGTAAATTGGCTCTTCCAAATACACTACTGGTGTTTTTGTTCTAGCGAGGGTATTGCTAATCCAAGTGGTTCCACTTCTTCCAACACCGAGAACAAGCCTTAACTTGTTAGCGCTTGCCGGGATTGCAGGAAAATTGTTCTTTATGAAGTGTTTCCACCAGGGGTGATATATCCCGATTCCATCCAGCAAACTTGATATCGCAATATTCCTAAAAAAGGCGTCGTTCGATGTCAATGAAGCATGCGTGACCAGTTTATCCATTATTTTCAGCCCCCAATTTCCAGTGTTGCATGATGTAGACACCATTACGGGCTGATGAATTTGTGAAGCCACTCTGATAATAATCCCCCGACTCAACAGTAAAATTTGCTGCTGACTGCACTTGGTCGAAAAGGTCACCGCCGATTTGCAGGGTTGCAGTAACACTGTAACGGCCTGGCATCAATGGAAACCGGGGTACGTCGCAAACGATTTTATTTAGCCTGCCACTGATTTTGATATCGTTCCCGGACATTTGGTTATTTAAGATTGTGACTAGTTGACCTGAAGAGCCAAATATTGCAAGCCCAACATTCGCCGTTTCGATCCGAGGACAATTTTCTGATGTTAAAAAGAAAACTTCGATAGTTACGTCCTCACCTGGAATCAGTGTTTGGACATAAGTATTGCTTGATGAAAGTCTAAACCCAATTTTTGAGAATTTAACATGCCCAGATCCGGCCCGATCTTTTCTCTCTAAAAGGCTCATCTGATCCTTAATGCCCTCCAAGTACATTTGGATCGCATTATTGGATGAAGAGTCTATAGCAACGCGCCCTCTATCTAATAATAGACATCGTTGGCACAGACTTGAAATGGCTCCCATGTTGTGGCTAACGAACAATACGGTCCTGCCCTCTTTGCCCACGTCTTCCATCTTGCCCAGGCACTTCTTCTGAAACTGCGCATCGCCCACTGCCAGCACTTCGTCCACAATGAGAATCTCCGGCTCCAGATGGGCGGCCACCGCAAAAGCCAGCCGGACGTACATACCGGATGAGTAACGTTTGACCGGGGTATCGAGGAATTTCTCCACTTCGGCAAAGGCGACGATCTCGTCGAATTTTTTCTTGATCTCGGCCTTGCTCATGCCGAGGATCGCGCCATTGAGATAAATATTTTCCCGTCCGCTCAGTTCGGGGTGGAAACCTGTGCCGACTTCCAACAGGCTGGCTACCCTGCCTTTGATCGAAACTTTTCCTGAAGTGGGCTCTGTGATGCGGCTCAGGATTTTCAGCAGGGTGGACTTGCCTGCGCCATTGCGTCCGATGATGCCCACACGTTCACCCTGCTTGATGTCGAAGCTGACATCCTTGAGCGCCCAGAATTCTTCGTGAGTTGGATCATTTTCCTGGGCGGCAAAAGGATGTATCAGCTTACGGGTGAAATGCTTGGCGCCTTCCGTCAGCACATCGCGCAATGCGGTATAGCGCTCCTGCTTCTGGTGGCCGATGATGTATTTTTTCGAGAGGTTCTCGACAGCGATGACAGATGACATCAGGATACCTCTAAAAATTCAAATGCTGTCATTCCCGCGTTGCGGGGAAGTGCTTTTAGTGGACTGGATTCCCGCCTTCGCGGGAATGACGAATTTTTTAAGTTATCCATCAGATTACGTCCGCAGAGGCAAGGTTAAATGCACAAGCGGGTTCTGGAGCAAGTCCGGAATGACGGATGTTTATCGCTACCATGGTAAAGCTCATTTGTCTTTACCTTTCTGCTTGAGCAGTTGCTTCTGTCCTGCCTGGGTGAGGCGATATTTCTGAAGGCGGCTATTTGGTTTGTCTGGGCTGGTGAATTCGATCATCGCTTCAAACAAGAGATCGCGCATTGTTTTATTCAATTGACCAGATACTTCTTTTTGTCCCAGTTTGGCTGAGATATCTTTTTTTGCCATTTCCCCATCAGCCAATAATATGAGTACACGTTCTACTAACGACTCTGGCTGTGACTCTGGCTGTGACTCTGGCTGTGACTCTGGCTGTTTAACCTTAACCTGAGCAAAGGTGAGCATGATTCCACCGCTGATTTCTTGTGTGCTCATTCGTCTGAGTCCAAATAATAATAGCCGCCAGTTTTGGCTGCGCCTCTAAATTCAACCAAGCCATTTTCTTTGAGTTGCTTGAGCCAGCGCTCAACATTTTTCGCGGAGGTTGCCATTTGATCTGCTAGTGAGGGGACACGCAACCCAGGATGCAGTTTGATGGTTTTGAGTAATGTATTTACTCCCTCATTTACTCCCTC
>DHIV01000090.1:0-2455 GCA_002403995.1 Gallionella sp. UBA4737
CCCAAGGAACACCTCGGCCTGCCCGACAAGGACGACGTGAAGGAGGGCATCATCACCTACAAGATCGCCGCGCACGCCGCCGATCTGGCCAAGGGACATCCCGGCGCGCAGATACGCGACAACGCGCTGTCCAAGGCGCGCTTCGAATTCCGCTGGGATGACCAGTTCAATCTCGGCCTCGACCCGGACAAGGCGCGCGAATTCCACGACGAGACGCTGCCCAAGGAATCCGCCAAGGTCGCGCATTTCTGTTCGATGTGCGGCCCGCATTTCTGCTCGATGAAGATCTCGCAGGACGTGCGCGAATTCGCGGCGAAGGAAGGTGTCACCGAACAGCAAGCGCTGGAAAAGGGTATGGAAGAAAAATCCATTGAGTTCGTAAGGAAGGGCGCAGAGATTTACAGCAAGGCGTAACTGCAGAACAGCATCACCCTGGCAACCACTGATGTTCATCATAGATAAAGGAGAGAGTCATGGCTAAAGACAGCGTTTATCGCATCACCGAACTGGTCGGAACCAGCAAAAAATCATGGGAGGATGCTGCCGCGAACGCAGTCAACACCGCCTCAAAAACCTTGCGCGACCTGCGGGTCGCTGAAGTGATCAAACTGGACATGGTGGTCGAGAATGGCATAGTGGCCGCTTACCGGGCGAGAGTAGCGTTGTCTTTCAAGTACGATCCCAAGAAATAAATAAGGAATCGAGTTTGCCGGCTGTGCGCTGCCGGGCATGGCCGCTAGTTTATGCGCAAGACTTATTGAGCTTTACATAATTCATGACGATTGAGAGATTCACCGTAAGGCGGGCTAACCAGCGGCTTATGTCACCGTTAACCAATGACTTATGTTGGCGTAGTTTGCCAACTTAGTCAGATGGCTATGCAAAGCTTTTGGTGACTTAGCCGAATGGCTATGCAAAGCTTGCCCGCCGCGTCGGGCGGAGCCCGACCTACGAAATGCCAAGACGCTGTCTTCAATTATGTAATCATCAATAAGTAAACTTTCAGAAATACAAATCACCATCATTGATGGAGTTACTGGCCAGTCGAGTGGCTAGTAGTTCCATCAATGACGGAATTTTATATTTTCGCACTATCGCAATAGTTGATTGAATAACCACACGACACTTATCGAAAGATCACCTGAATGGATCTGATTTACTGGAAAGCCCTGATACTGGGCATCGTCGAAGGGCTGACCGAGTTTCTGCCGATCTCCTCCACCGGGCATCTGATACTGGCCGGCGATTTGCTCAACTTCAACGACGAGCGCGGCAAGGTGTTCGAGATCGTGATCCAGTTCGCCGCGATCCTGGCGGTGTGCTGGGAATATCGCGCCAAGCTGGGTTCGGTAGTCAGCGGCCTGGTGAAAGGACAGCAAGCCGCGCAGCGCTTCACAGCCAATCTGTTCATCGCATTTCTGCCCGCTGCGATCCTGGGATTGTTGTTCGCAAACAAGATCAAGCAGCATCTGTTTGCGCCGGTACCGGTGGCGCTGGCCTTCATCATCGGCGGCCTGGTCATATTGTGGGCGGAAAAACGCCAGCACATCGTGCGCATCGAAAACGTCGATGAGATGCGCTGGCGGGACGCACTGAAAATCGGCCTGGCGCAATCGCTGGCGCTGATACCCGGCACCTCGCGCTCCGGCGCAACCATCATCGGCGGGCTGTTCTCCGGCCTGTCGCGCAAGGCGGCCACCGAGTTCTCGTTCTTTCTCGCGATACCGACACTGACCGCCGCGACACTTTATGAAGTGGTGAAGTACCGATCCATGTTCCATGCCCACGACTGGTGGCTGTTCGCGGTGGGCTCGGCAGCTTCGTTCGTCAGCGCGTTCCTCTGTGTGCGTTGGCTGCTGCGTTACATCAGCCGCCACGACTTCAGCGCATTCGCCTGGTATCGCATCGTGTTCGGGCTAGTGGTGCTGGGCACGGCTTACAGCGGCATGGTGAACTGGTCAGCGGCGTAGGTTTTATATGGAGTGCGCATAACCAGCCACTTAGCAATCGTCTTGGGATTGCTTAGTGGAATGGCTAGTAGTTGCATCAGGCACGACTGCGCTCTCAGAAAGCGGCGACACGTACACCCGCAAGGGGTACGCCGTGGTTGTAAGGGGCTGAAGCCCCAACAACACACGCAGGCCGCACTCCAAAACTGATGGCTGCGCATGATTTTCATCTAAATGTCATAATTCCAAACCACAATGAATCAGTCGGAGATAAGCATGGCAAGAATGGTTAAATGCATAAAACTGGGGCGCGAGGCCGAGGGGCTGGACCGTCCGCCCTATCCCGGCGCGCTGGGTCAGCGTATCTTTGAAAACGTCTCCAAGGAAGCCTGGCAAGGCTGGCTCAAATTCCAGACCATGCAGGTGAACGAGAACCGCCTCAACCTCGCCGATGCGGCGGCGCGCAAATTCCTTGCCACGATGATGGAAAAATATTTCTTTGGCGA
>DHIV01000090.1:2593-38263 GCA_002403995.1 Gallionella sp. UBA4737
GATGGAAAAATATTTCTTTGGCGAAGGTGTGCAAATGCCGGACGGGTATGTGCCCCCTAAAAATTAAAAGGCTGCGGCTTGGCTAAAAAATTCGCCCCGCAACAATTCCTGAACCGCGAGCTCGGCCAACTCGAGTTCAATCGCCGCGTGCTGGCACAGGCTGAAGACACGGCCATTCCTTTGCTGGAGCGGCTGAAATATCTGTGTATTGTCAGCAGCAATCTCGACGAGTTTTTCGAGATCCGCGTGGCGGGCTTGATGGAACAGATCAAGCTGGGCGTCACTACCACCAGTGCGGACGGCTTGACCGCGCAACAAACCCTGCAGTTGGTGCGCAAACAGGCGCATCAATTGATCGAGCGGAAGTATCAGTTATTCAACACGGACATCATTCCCGCGCTCGCCGGGCAGGGCATCAAGTTCCTGCGCCGCACCCAATGGAACGAGGCGCAGAAGGTGTGGGTCAAGGATTTCTTCTTCCGCGAGGTTATGCCGGTGTTGACCCCCATCGGTCTTGATCCGGCACATCCCTTTCCGCGCGTGCTCAACAAGAGCCTGTGTTTCGCCGTGGAGCTGCAAGGCAAGGATGCCTTCGGGCGCAACTCGGCCCGTGCCATCGTGCAGGCTCCGCGCGTGGTGCCGCGCACCATCATGATGCCGCCCGAGATCAGCGGCTGCGAGCATGGTTTCGTTTTTCTTTCATCGATCCTGCACGCGCATGTCGGTGAACTCTTTTCCGGCATGGAGATACTCGGCTGTTTCCAGTTCCGCGTGACGCGCAACAGCAACCTGTTCGTGGATGAGGAAGAAGCAAAGAACCTGCGCATCAGCCTGCAGGGCGAATTGCCGCAACGCCATTTTGGCGATGCGGTGCGTCTTGAGATCGCCGACAATTGCTCGCCGCTGATCGCGGAACTGTTGCTCAAGGAATTCAATCTCGCACCGGAAGATCTGTTTCGCGTGCACGGCCCGGTGAATCTGGTGCGCATGATGGAGATCCCCGATCTGGTGGCGCGCAATGATTTGAAGTTTCCCGCTTTCGCTCCCAGCGTGCCCGGCGTATTGCAGAAAAAGGGCTCGGATATGTTCAAGGTGATGCGCAAAAGCGATGTGCTGCTGCATCATCCCTACCAGTCATTCAAGCCGGTGATCGATTTCATCCAGCAGGCCTCAAGCGATCCAAAAGTGGTCGCCATCAAGCAGACCGTGTATCGCACCGGGGCAGATTCGGCCCTGATGGAGGCGCTGATCGCTGCGGCACAGCGCGGCAAGGAGGTGACCGTGGTGGTGGAACTGCTGGCGCGTTTCGATGAAGAAGCCAACATCAATTGGGCAACCCGTCTCGAGGAGGTCGGCGCCCACGTGGTATACGGCGTGGTCGGGCACAAGACCCACGCCAAGATGCTGATGGTGGTGCGCCGCGAAGATGGCAAGTTGCGCCGCTATGTGCACCTCGGCACCGGCAACTACCATCCGCGCACGGCGAGGCTTTATACCGACTTTGGCCTGTTCACCTGCGACGAAAAGATCTGCGCAGACGTGAACGAGGTTTTCAGCCAGCTCACCAGTCTCGGCAAGGCGCGCACGTTGAATTATTTGTGGCAGTCGCCATTTTCGCTGCACAGCGAGGTATTGCATGCCATCCAGAACGAAACCCGCCTCGCCAAATCCGGCAGGCGCGCCCACATCATCGCCAAGATGAATGCCTTGCTTGAACCTGAAACCATCAATGCGCTATACGAAGCTTCCCAGGCCGGCGTGAAAATCGATTTGATCGTGCGCGGGGTGTGCGCGCTTCGTCCCGGGGTGAAAGGCTTGTCCGAAAACATCAAGGTGCGCTCGGTGATCGGGCGTTTTCTCGAACACACCCGCATCTTTTATTTCCGCAATGATCTGAAGCACAACGTCTATCTCGCCAGCGCGGACTGGATGGACAGGAATTTTTTCCGCCGCATAGAGGTCTGTTTCCCGGTACTTGAAAAGAAACTGAAGAAACGTGTGATCGACGAGGGCCTGAAAATCTATCTGCAAGACAACTGCCAGGCATGGGACATGGACAGCGCGGGGCATTACCGGCACAAGAACCCGCGCCGCGCGGAAAAAAAGTGTGCCCAGATCGAGCTGCTCAAGCAATTCACTCATGCACCGGCCAAAGCAATTTCTTAGCAACTTTCAGGCTTTAGGTATTATCTCCCACACAGTTTGGCGAGGTATGCCTGCAAATCACCAAAAATGAAAACTACAACCTCTTTAAATGCTGGCACAATGGCAGGGCTTGAAAATCGGCTCGACGCAGTTACCATGACACTCAAACGCACGCTTATCCTGACATTGGCCCTTTGCTGTGCGGCATGCGGATTTTTCGATCACGACAGCCAGGACGGTTTTCTGTTACCTGTTCCGGAATCGAACTCTGGCACCGTGCCCAGGGTTTTCGATCTTCGCAATCAGCAGAAGCTCGACGAGTTGACCGGGCAACTGGATGACAAACGCGCAATATTCATCGGCGAAATTCACGACCGTCTGGAACACCACCAAAACCAGTTGCGCGTCATCCAGAGCCTGTATGCGCGAAATCCCCATCTCGCCATCGGTGTCGAATATTTCCAGCAGCCTTTTCAGCCCTACCTCGATGATTATATCGCCGGGCGTATCGATGAGCGGGAAATGCTGATAAAAACCGAATATTTCAAGCGCTGGCAACTGGATTACCGCTTGCTTCAGCCGATTTTCCAGTTCGCCCGGGAAAAGCATATCCCGGTGCTGGCGCTGAATATTGCCGACGAAGTCCATAACAAGGTATTCAGGCAAGGGATGAAAAGCCTGAGTCCCGAAGAGCGTTCGAAAACGCCGGCCGTCATCGAACCGGCCAGCGGACATTACCTGCAGCGGTTGAAAACGATTTTCGATTCCCATCCGCAGGGCAACGATTTCACGAATTTTGTCGAGGGCGTGCTGTTGTGGGACTCATCGATGGCCGATACTGCCGCGCGCTACCTGAATGCCCATCCGCAATCGCGCATGGTTGTGCTGGCGGGAATGGTGCACGTCATGTACGGCGATGGCATCCCGGAACGCGTCAACCACCGCCTGGGCAGCGACCAGAGTGCGCTGCTGATCAACGGCAGCGACTTCGGCAGATATCCGGGCATAGCCGATTATCTGCTGGCGACGGAGGGCAATAAGGAACTGCCGAAAGCCGGCAAGCTGGGAGTATCGGTTCTGGACGGCGCGGATAGCGTGTACATCAGCGAATTCGCCGCCGGCAGCGCGGCACAAGCAGCGGGCCTCAAGGTGGCCGATCACATCCTTGCGCTCAATGGTGCGAAGGTGGCAGATATGACGGAGCTGAAAGCCATGATGTTCGATAAACAACCCGGCGATCGTGTACAGGTGGACGTACTGCGCAATGACGCGTTGGGCTCGAAGAAGGAGTTGCAGTTCGAGGTGACGCTGCGCTGAAGGGCACTTCTAAAAATCCAGATTTTAGTTACGGCATAACCTGAAGGTTAGCCTGCACAGCAACTTCGTTGTATCCAAACTGCTCGGCAAACTCTGAATTTTTAGAAGCGCCCTGAACCAGATTAAAATTCTACCGCGCCAGGCTTTCGCGCGCCGCGAGCTTTGCGCGCGGCACCTCCACCGTGCTGCCGTCTTGCTGTTTCACCGCCATCGCCAGCGGCGAGCGCGCCACCGGCCACACTCCCTTGATCAGGTTGGTCGATTCAGGTCCGCTGAAAGCGGCATAGCTGAATTTTGAATAATGCGGCAATTTTCTTGCGAGTATCGGCAACATCGCAGCATCGGGCGCGGTCAGCCAGGCAACGGGAGCGGGCCCGATGTGGGCGGTTAAAACGAGCGCATCCCGGGCGCGTTGATATTCCCTGGCCAGCCAGACTCCGCCTTCCGACAGCATCGCCCCGCTTTGCATCAGCGCGGCCTGGAATTCGCCGCGAAAACGATTCTCTTCGCCAAACAACCACACTGCTCCCTGGTCCGGCAATCTCTCGACTTCATCGTCCCATTTGATGAGAGTTGCACGCGACGGCTGTTGTTGCCAGGCTTGCGCGATCGCCAGGAATTGCGCGCGCATGTCCTCCGGCGCTTTGCGCGGCAACACGATCAGCAATTTTTCCGCGCCGAACACTTGCGACAGGGCAGGGGGGATCTCGGCGCGATCCAGGCGGCGGAACAGATCGAACTCGGGATCCACATCGACGCGCAACGGCTGCGCATCCAGCGAGAAGTTGAACTCGGCTTGCTTATCCTTCATTTCGATCACGGTCGAATAAGCATTCTCCTGCCCGGCCAGTGTGACCGCGAGCGGCAGATCGAGATCATAGGCCGGGCCGGGCTGGGTTTGCTCGACATCGATGCTGAGCACATAGCCTGTTTTGGCGCGACGCGCATGGGCTGATACCAGGCGCAATTGCGGCGCACCGGATCGCTGCACCCATTGCGCGAAGAAAGGTTTAAGGTCTATATCTTTTTTCGGGGCTGCGGCTTGCGAAAATTCCTGTTCGAGATCGGCGAAGCTGGCGCGCTTGAAGCGATAGTCGCGGTAGAAGTTTTGCAGCGTGCGGATGAAGGCATCATCACCCAGTTTTCTGCGCAGCATGTGGAACATCATCATCGCCTTGCCGTAGCCCACCGCTTCGGTTTGCGCGCTGTGGCGCGAAGTGAATTGCGTGAGCGGGAAATCCCGTCCGGCGGAAACGAAATCGGCATATTTCTGCAATGTGCTGCGCCGGAATTCCGCGCCGCTGCCTTTTTGCTCCTGCAACAGGTGATCGGCCAGATAGGCGGTGAGACCTTCCGACCAGTTGCCGCCGGCGTAATCCACATACACGCCGTTTCCCCACCAGTTGTGCAGGATCTCGTGCGGATAGGAGGTGTCGATGATGAACGGCAGGCGGATCACCTGGCTGCCCAGCAAGGTGAAAGACGGCATGCCGTATCCGGTTTCCCAGAAATTTTCCACCAGTGCGAACTTGGCATAGGGATAGGGGCCGATGAGCCGCTGATACATCGCGATGTAACGCGCGGTGGCATCCTGATAACGCTGGGCGAGAGCCGCATCATCTTTGCGCAAATAAACCAGCGACTCGACGCCTGCGTCATTGCGCGCATATTCGGTGAACGGCGCGGCGATCAGGTATATCTCATCCTGCGGCTGCCCTTCTTCCCAATGAACATGGCCCTGCAAGCCTGCCTGTGCGGCGCTGCCGGTGCCGCGCTTGGCCGTATTACGTTTACCTTGGCTGATAGCGCGCCAACCCTGGGGAAGTTCGATATCCAGAGAGAACGTCAGCATGCCGTCACCAAAACCCGGATACCAGCCGCTGTCGCCGGTGAGCACAGTCCCTTCTGCGGCGATGATGCCCGGCGTGCTTTCAAAACTGCGCGCTTCGCGCATATCCTGCCGCGGCGGCTGGAATATCTCTCCGCTATAAATCAGCGTGAAGCTGTCGCTGCCGCGCGGTAAGGTAACAAGATATTCCTGCATCAAGCTTCCCGGTATCTCCCTGGCAATTCTTATTTTGGCATCAGGAGATGCCGGATGCATGTTCCGATGCAATGAAAAATCGAGCGTGCGCGGCGCATCCGGCGGCAGGATGATGCGGTCCTCGGCTTCCAGGCTATGCTGTTCCGGATGAAGCACGATATGCAGATGGTGTTGCGGCAGCGATTGTGCAAAGCCGGAGGCCGTGAAGAGGACGAATGCAAGAGTGGCCAATAAACGCATCGTGTTTAAATCGCGGCTAAAGAACGGTTAATAATCGAATCGCCGCCATTCTGCAAAAACACCTCTGGCAATCTTTCACGCATGATCCAACACCGGGGGCCGGGAAACCCATGAGGACTAACGCGATGCTGCCGCATGGAATCAGTGCTTATGCGGGCGGCCGGTTTTAATCTTTTCCAGGCTTCCCAATTTTTGCTTCAATTGCGCGGCATTCAGTTCGGCCAGCATCTTCAGCCCGGCACGCAACACTTCGCTTTTCTTGACATGCATTTTCGCCTTCAGGCAAATCGCCTTGACCTCGGCTATCTTTGCATACTCGTTTTGCGGCATGGTGAAGCTGTCGCGCACCACTTTCTTCTTGTGATTCTTTTTCGGCTTTTTGGCGGCTGGTTGCGTCGCGTCCTTGACGCCTGATTTGACCGGCGCCTTGGTGATAACTTTTGCCGCGGCGGCGGGCTTTTTCACCGGCAGTTTTTTTGCCGTGGTCCTGGCTTTTGATGCGGCAGTCTTTTTGGTTGTCATATCATTCCCTTCGTATTAAAGTGGGACAAATAGTGTATACGGTATATGCCGATAAATAAAATATAATATTCGGAGGCGAGATGGATCTGATCCTGTGGCGGCATGCGGAAGCGGAAGATGGCGCACCCGACCATGCACGCGAACTCACCGCGAAGGGTATCAAACAGGCTGGGAAAGCCGCCGCTTTTCTGCATCAGCATTTGCCCCGCGACCACCGCATCCTGGTCAGCCCGGCGGCCCGCACCCAGCAGACAGCCGCCGCTCTCACCCATCATTTTACCCTGGCGCCCACGATCGCACCCGGCGCTTCTGCACAGGCCGTGTTGCATGCGGCGCGCTGGCCGGATGCGGGCGGCACGGTACTGATCGTCGGGCACCAGCCGACCCTGGGTGAGGTCGCGGCGCAACTGCTCGGCTGTGCGGACACAGCATTGAGTATCAAGAAGGGCTCTCTCTGGTGGTTCAGCCGGCGCGAAGGCTCGGAGCAGGTCACCTTGCGACTGGTCATCACGCCGGATTTTTTGTAAGCCTATTCATGCATTGAGGGGAATCAACATGTTTGAATCTGCGGAACTCGGACACAAGATCGACAAAGCTACTTACGATGCCGAGGTGCCAAAGCTGCGCGAGGACCTGCTCAACGCGCAATTCGATCTTGCGCAGAAGGCCAAATTCCCGGTCATCATCCTGGTCGGCGGCGTGGATGGCGCGGGCAAGGGCGAGACCGTCAACCTGCTCAACGCGTGGATGGACCCGCGCTATATCCAGGCGCACGCGATGGGCGAACTGTCGGATGAGGAGCGCGAGCGTCCGCCGATGTGGCGCTTCTGGCGCGCGCTGCCGCCCAGGGGCAAGATCGGCGTGTTCTTCGGTTCGTGGTACACCTCGCCCATCGTGCGGCGCGTGATGGGCAAGATCAAGGCGTCCGAATTGAACCAGAGCATAGACGAGATCAACCGTTTCGAGACGATGCTCACCAATGAAGGCGCGCTGATCATCAAATTCTGGTTCCATCTCTCCAAGGAAGCGCAGCGCAAACGCCTCAAGAGCCTGGAGAAAAATCCCAAGACGCGCTGGCGCGTCACCGATCTGGACTGGAAGCGCTTCAAGCTGTACGACAAATTCCGCAAGGTTTCCGAGCATGCGTTACGCGCCACCAGCACCGCGGAAGCGCCGTGGATCGTAGTCGAGGGCACTGACCCGCGCTACCGCAATCTGACCACCGGCAAGATTTTGCTGGAAGCGCTGAGCAAGCGTTTGAAACATATTGCGCAAAACGTACCGTCCAATGCCGCGCCGCTGCATGCGTCGATCGACAGCCTGAACGTGTTCGACAAGCTGAACATGGCGCAGAAACTCGCCAAGAAGAAATTCGACGATGAACTGGAAAAATACCAGGGCAAGCTCAACCTGCTCACACGCGACGAGCGCTTCCGCAACCTGTCCGTCATCGCGCTGTTCGAGGGTTCGGATGCGGGCGGCAAGGGCGGCGCGATACGCCGCATCACCGGAGCGCTGGACGCGCGCCACTACCGCATCATCCCGGTCGCCGCACCCACCGAAGAGGAGCGCGCCCAGCCCTATCTGTGGCGGTTCTGGCGGCACATCCCGCGCACCAGGCGCGTGACGATCTTCGACCGCTCATGGTACGGGCGCGTGCTGGTCGAACGCGTCGAGAAATTCTGTTCGGTAGCGGACTGGATGCGCGCCTACAGCGAGATCAACGACTTCGAGGAACAATTAGTCAGGCACAACACCGTGCTGGTGAAATTCTGGCTGGCCATCACCAAGGAGGAACAACTGCGGCGCTTCAAGGAGCGTGAAAAAACCGGCTTCAAGCGCTTCAAGATCACCGAGGAAGACTGGCGCAACCGCAAGAAATGGAACGAATACGAAACCGCCGTGTGCGACATGGTGGACCGCACCAGCACCGAGATCGCGCCCTGGACATTGGTGGAAGCCAACGACAAGAACTTCGCGCGCATCAAGATCCTGAAAACGCTATGCCAGCAGATCGAGGCGGCAATGAAGCACAAGTAATTCCGATTCGGATTAAAACAGCATGTGTGTAGGAGCGGGCATGGCCCGCTCCTACCGGTGCCCGACCAAAAGTTTTTCGGATACAGCTGAACTATTGCCGTTTCTAACGCAAATCAGAATATTCCCCTGACTGGCGAATACTATTCACAATGCTCTCCCGGCTTCAGTTCAAAGAAACGCGGAAATTCGGTGGGGTGGCCCACCAGCACCTTCACGCAATCGCCCGCCTTATATTTTCCATAGCTCATCACCTCGATGCGTTCGTCGCTGTTCAGCGGCTGCACGGTAAAACGGTTCGCACCGTTGGCGACCTGCGGCGGTTCATTGCGGCTATCGCGCCGGTCTCCGATACTGCTGCCCATGCCCAGCATCACCCCGCCGAAGCTGCCGCCGGAGCCGGTTCCAACGCTCAAGCCGACGCCCACGTGGGTGTCGCTGGGCCTGCTCGCTTCCGCCTGCTTGCGCTCCAGTTCGGTGAATTCATGCTCGTCCACCACCCTCGCCAGTCTCACGTAGCGCGTATCGTCTTCCAGCCTGGGTGTGCTCTGGCATGCGGCAAGCAGCACCAGCAAGGCCGCGGCAAAAAACCTTTTCATCCCTGAACTCCTCAGCCAACTATAGATGGGTTGTATTGATACGAACAGACTGATCACTACAGCCAGAGTTCCGCATCGTGCAAGTCCGATTATTTAGAATTCCTGACTATCTTCTGAGGCTTAAAATCACCACCCCGGCCCCAACCAGCAGGATCCCGGACCACTCGCGCAGGCTGGGGCGCTCATTCAGAAAGATGACGGCGAAGATCGCGACCAGCACCAGGCTGAACTTGTCCACCGGTGCGACTTTGGAGGCTTCGCCCAGCTGCAGCGCGCGAAAGTAGCAGACCCAGGACGCGCCGGTGGCCAGCCCGGACAGCGACAGGAATAGCCACGTTCTTCGATTGAGCGCGAACGGGTCGCTCCACTTTCCGGCGAAATAAACGAAGCCGGCCAACACCAGAAAAATCACAAAGGTGCGTATCAGCGTGGCGTAATCCGAATCCACACCTTCCAGTCCGATCTTGGCGAAGATGGCCGTCATTGCCGCGAAGACCGCGGAGAGCAGTGCCCAGTAGAACCAACTCTGTTCGGATAACATTGCAGCTCCCTATTTGCGAACCTGTTGCACCAGCACCCACGGGCTGACCACCACCGCCCACAGCAACGCATCGGCCTCAAACCACTCACCGGCCTGCTCATCGGTCACCTTGCCGAACTTCCCCGCCGCGATCCACTGCCGGATCTGCATCGCGTTATCCTCGGCCATCTGAAACGCCACTTCGACCAGATCGAGATCATCGGCAACGGCCAGCGCCGCGCCGCTGGCGAAATAGCGTTGCAGATCCTTCCAGGCGATTTGCGAAGTTTCCAGATTCACCCTGGCACGGACTGCCCCGCCGCGGTCTTCCGGCGCTTCCATCTCAGCCGCCTGTCTTCCAATTCACTTTTTCTCCGGCGCGCAACGGCACCAGGCGAAGTTCGCCGAAAGCGAGGCTGTTCGGCACTTGCCAGCTTTCCTTGCGCAGCGTGATCTGGCCGGTGTTGCGCGGCAAACGGTAATAATCCGCACCGTAAAAACTGGCGAAGCCTTCCAGCTTGTCCAGCGCATTCAGTTGCTCGAACACTTCGGCATACAACTCGATGGCGGCATGTGCGGTGTAACAACCGGCACAGCCGCAAGCCGCCTCCTTGGTGTGTTGCGAGTGCGGCGCGCTGTCGGTGCCAAGGAAGAATTTCGGGTTGCCGCTGATGGCCGCCTTGCCCAGCGCTTCGCGATGCACTTCGCGCTTCAGCACCGGCAGGCAGTAATAATGCGGGCGTATGCCGCCGCTGAACATCGCGTTGCGGTTGTATAGCAAATGATGCGCGGTGATGGTCGCGGCGATGTGATCCGGCGCGCTCGTCACGAATTGCACCGCATCGCGTGTGGTGATGTGCTCGAACACCACGCGCAGTTGCGGCAGATCTTTCAGCAAGGGTGTCAATACCCGTTCGATGAATACCGCCTCGCGGTCGAACACATCCACTTTGGGATCGGTCGCCTCGCCGTGCACCAGCAACGGCATCCCGCAGCGCTGCATCTCCTCCAGCGCGGGATAGGACTTGCGGATGTCGGTCACACCCGCAGCAGAATTGGTCGTCGCTCCCGCCGGGTACAGCTTGACCGCATGGATCACCCCGCTTTGTTTGGCGCGCTGTATCTCCTGCGCGCTGGTGTTGTCGGTCAGGTACAAGGTCATCAACGGCTCGAACTTCGCGCCCGCTGGCAGCGCCGCGATGATGCGCGCGCGGTAGGCTTGCGCCTGCTCGGTGGTGGTGACCGGCGGCCTGAGATTGGGCATCACGATGGCACGCGCGAATTGCCGCGCGGTATCCGGCACGACCGATTGCATCAGCGCGCCGTCGCGCAAATGCAGATGCCAGTCATCGGGGCGGGTAAAGGTGAGTTGTTGCACGATAAGTTCCGGCTGGATGTATGGACGAGATTGTAATTCAAAGTCGAGCATGATGCGCTTTGTCACGGGTCGACGAAAACAATTCGACTCCTGCGCCTCTAGTTGCTGTGAATGTGGTATTGCTGAAGGCTTGCTGGGAGCCGCAACATGCACGGCTTGAGCGTGCTCAAAAGAAGCTACTTGGCGGATTCAAATTTTTCCGCCAATTGCCGTTTCTAGTGTGATTTGGCAAAAACCAACTCTGGCACAACCACTTCCCATTGCTCGCATTTTGGCTCACCATATTTCGCATCGGGATCGTCCTTCTTACGCCAGACAATAATCGCGTTCACGCGCGCTTCGATGCATTGCATCCCTTGCGGCGGAATGAAGGCGCCTGCCATTTTGCCGACCCGCTGGCCTTGTTCATCAAGCAAATACCAAGCGCCATTCTCCGCTTGAAGATTTAATGGCGAACCGTGAGTTAACCGGGTGATCTGATTATGCACTTGATGAGTTGATTCGTGGCGGCCAGCAAAACCAATGTTGATTTCTTTCAAGCCGGGTTGTACATATTGTCGATCCAGTCTCACCGCTGTTGTCGCTATCAGCGAAGGCAGTCGGCGCAACAAACCGGGAGCATCGGGAAGCTTGTCAAGCAAACCATTGCCTGCATCAAGCTGGGCTAAAGTTAGCGTTTGCTGGGCGCGGGTCATGGCAACGTAATAAAGGCGCCGAACTGCATCAGCATCTTCGTTGCGGTCTGGCTGCCAATTCCCGTCAAGCACAACTACATGATCGAACTCCAGGCCTTTCGCTCTGTGGGCAGAAACTAGCAACAATCCCGTCTGTTTGCGCCGAGCTTCGCGTCCCCATTCGGCAAGCCAGTCTTTGAAGTGTTCCGTCGGCAATTCGCTGCCTTCCGTTTCCAGAGCATATTCTGCTATCGCTTCGCGCAGCATTGCCCATACGGCAGTATCAGCCTGTGACGAGACAAATTCGTTCAGTTGCGCTGTATCAACCAGCATTTTTTTATTGACCGTTAACCAGTCAAGCAGTGCCTGTGTCTCGCGCAATCGCCAGAAATTAAAATTATCTTCTTTGGCGAACTGCACCGGGATGCCGCGCCACTCGCAATAGCAGCGCACCGGATTCAGCCACTTCCATTCACGGGCAATAACGGCGCACGCGGCCCAGTTCCATTCTGGCGTGCATTTGGCGAGGCGTTCCAGTTCGGCCATGATCGCCATCGCCTGGGTGATTTCAGTATTGCCTGCGGGCAGAATTTGAACTCGCCCTTGGCTTACTACATCCAGCTTTTGCCAATCTCCGCCCGGCGGATTCTTTGTCCGGCTCTTGTCTATGCGTATGGGATGCGATGCCTTCATACGCTCTGCGGCAGAAGCAATAAGGGCATTGGCGGCATCAATGATGTTTTTAGTGGAGCGGTAGTTCTCGATCAAGTAAACCGGCTTGGCCTGATAGTCGGCTTCGAAGCGGCGAATAAAACCGACGGATGCGCCCTTGAACCCGTAAATGTTCTGGTCATCATCGCCCACGGCGAAGAGATTGATTTTTCCATCCGCATCCGTTTGGGTGCGACCGGCAAGGGCTGAAATTAAATCGTACATTGCCTCGTCGATGTCCTGATATTCATCCACCAGTATCCAGCGAAAGCCAGCCAGCAGCCGATCACGTTGCACATCTGCTTCGTTATCAAGCAAGCCGTCGCCACGCAACAATGCGGTGGCTTCGAGCAGGAGTTTATTGAAGTCTTCGTCTTCCGTTTTGTTCGCCCGCTCGGTAAAATTCGCGCCGACCAAGCGCATGGCCAAACCGTGCAAGGTAAGCACTGTGACACCGCGCGCATCGTCGCCAATCAGGGCGCGAAGACGCAGGCGAATTTGCACGGCGGCGTGGCGGTTATATGCAAGCGCTACGATGCCATGCGGATTTTCGCGCCGCACTCGCACCAAGTAAGCGATGCGATGCACCAACACCCGCGTCTTGCCGGAGCCGGGACCAGCAAGTACCAGAACATTGGTCGTTTCCCTGTCATCGGCCACAATGTTTTGTTGATCCTTGTTGGCCAGCGATTCAACAATCTCCTGCCAGGATTTTGGGGTGGTCTGACGAGTTAATTCTTTCTCCCGGTCAGGTAACCAGCGTTGCAAAAATTCTTCCTGTTGCAGGCTGAAATAATCCATGGTCAAGTGCAAGGCATCAGCGATAGCGGTTAATCCGCGCTGCACATATTCGGCCATCACATGAATCTGGATGACTTGCTCGTCATAATGAAGCTTGAGCGGCGCGAACTCCGATTGAGAAAATTGGTTTTTCCAATTATCTCCAAGACGTATCGTCATCGCGCTGCGGAATACAGCCAGCCCTTTGTTAAGGCGAATGATTTCCTGCTCATGCAACCAAAGCAAAGCGTGATCTAGACATTTTTGTGGGTTCTTGATTTCGGCCTTGAGCAACATATCCGCGTCCATCGCCGCCAGCAGTTTCCCCAAGGTGGTTTCAGCCAACAAGTCCACGCCTTTGCTGCCGCGAGGAAGGCTGTCGATCAAGTGATCCAGCAAACAATTTGCCGCGTTACGCCGTAGTTGCGCCGTTTTGTCGAGGTCATTCCATTCGCGATTAAGAGTGATGCGCACACTATCGTTATCCACTCTTTTCAGTGACAGACTGCCCACGTTATTGATCTCGTCGCGCCCGTCGGCAGACAGGCTCTTCAAGAGGCGGCGCAAGGTTTCAGGATGGGCGGTGCCATGGCCCGCATCTTTCAGGTGTTGGCTGGCGACCCGTAACAGCAGGATTGAGTGCTCGCCTTTGCCCAGGTCGGGGGCACTCTGACGCAATTCCTTAATTAGCGCCTCTTCGAGTTGCGCCGCCGCCTCGAAGCGTTTCTTCGATGCGCGCTCAACCCCAACATGAACATATGCTGTCAGTGCCGTGTCATTGCTGGCAATGCCGAGCTGTTCGAGATCAGTAAAGGCGGCGCGGATTTTCTCGGAAGAGAGGCGTGCAATTCCCATCAGTTCGTCGGTGGAAATGCCTTCGTCGGCATCGGCTGCAATTAAGGCATCGACGATGGCGAGCAATTGTTGTTTGTAGACTTCCGACAGGGGTTTCCCCGCAAGCCTGTTGCGAGCCTCTTCAAGCGATGCCACCCGCAACGAAGAGGGGAAAATCTGCACCAGATTTTCTTCCCGTGTCAGCAGTTGTGCTTCTTCCAGCCAGGAAACTGCCGTACGGACTCGCGTGTCATCGGTGTTGGAATCGCGCTCGAAAGCGGCATCTTCATCTTCTGCCAATATCTCCCCCGGCGTGGCGATGACTTCGCCGCCCGGCTTGCCTTCCTTGCGTTTTTTTATGTCCAGATTGCGCAAGGATCTGAGGATGGCTTGAATTTCCTTGCGGGTTAGCCGCGAGCGGGCCGACATGCCGAATTGCCGCTCCACGTCTTCTGGTGTGTAGAGCAGAACACAGCGCGCAGGCGAACGGTCGCGACCAGCCCGGCCCGCCTCCTGCAAATAGTTTTCCAGGGAACCAGGAATGTCGGCGTGAATAACCAGACGCACATCCGGCTTGTCGATGCCCATGCCAAAAGCATTGGTGGCTGCCATTGCCCGCAGTTCGCCGCTGATGAATGCTTCCTGCACGGATTTCTTTGTCTCCGGTTGCAGCTTGGAATGAAAATGTCCTGCGGACATCCCTTTCTGTTTCAGAAATGCGGCGACCTCTTCAGTCTGTTTCCGGGTGGCGCAATAGACAATCACACCTCCCGGTGTTTCCACAGGCAAATACGTTTCGATCAATTGGTGAATATGCGCCAACTTGGCAGCAGGTGTGGTCGGCATGACATCAAATTCAAGATTGTCCCGGCGTGCGCCGCCGTCAAAACATTGCAGTGTGATGCCGACTTTTTTATTGAAGTATGCAAGAATGTCTGCCACCACGTCGGGCTTGGCTGTGGCGGTGAGGCAAAGCACTGGGGGAACCCAGCCTTCACCGGCTTTCTCCTTGATGAAGCGACCGACGTAGCGGTAATCGGGGCGAAAGTCATGCCCCCACTTGGAAAGACAGTGCGCCTCGTCCAGCACCCAGGAACCGATCTCACGCTGCGCCAACACTTTCCTCAGCGACTTATTTCGCAACTGCTCCGGCGAAACAATGAGGATGCCGATGTCGCCCAAACGCACACGATCCAGCACATCTGCTCGTTCCGGCATCGAAAGCATGCCGTTCAAAGCCGCACAAACTCCATTGTATTTTGATAGTCCCGCCACCTGATCGGCCATCAGCGCCACCAGCGGCGAGATGACTACAGTGAGTGCCCCGGTGTTTTCAAATCGCGAAAGCGCCGGAATCTGGTAACACAGCGACTTACCCGTGCCGGTAGGCAAAATGCCCAGCACATGCTGCCCAGCCATTGCCGCCTCGACTATCTTTTGTTGTAGCGGCTCCCCAGTGTTCGGATCGGCAGGTTCCGGGCGAAACTCCGTATGCCCAAACCAGCGAGTTAATTGCTTCCTGGCATCGTGATGCTCGCGACACCACAGACAAGATGAATCAGTGCAGGCGGTATCGCGCAGCCTTCGGATGATCTTGCCCGCCTCCGGGAATTGGTGAAGCACCCAGGGCGGCATAACCGAGTTGCCACCCGCGACAGAAAGCCAAGCCAGCGCATAGGCGAGCGGCCAGCCATTGTGCAGCGCTTCATCAAGAATTTGCAGATGCTGAGTTGTACAGGCCTGCCCCTCCAGACACAAATCTATGGCCGCATGTGCCTCATGCGAAGAAGGCCGCAGCTTGTTGCGCAGCTTCGTGAAAAACCGGTTGGTGCCGCTGACCGTTTCGTCCTGCGTGGTCAGCCAGTGCCAAGCGGTGAGTAAATACGGGTCGCTCGCGTTTAACGCCTTGAACGCTTCGTGCTGGTCATGAAAAACATCGAGCGCCAATTGCGCATCTTTCGACGGGTCATTCAGATGCCCTCCTTGCAGCCTGCCATCCTGATAGTGCTTTACCAAGTGATGGTACGGGTTGCGCGGGAAGGCCAGCGGATTCAGCCAAAGGGTGTCAACGGCGGGTTTGTTGTGCAAACGCAGGTCGGGGCGCGCTGCTTTCAGGTGGGGCAGGTCGAATCGAATCAGGTTGTGGCCGAGCAGAAAAACAACATCGTCCGCGAGAGAGTCGAGCCTGTTTAGCGCGTCATCCAGATCGCCGCGCACAAAACTGATGGATTCCCCATTGTCACCGCGCACCGCACCGAATTGATGGATGCGGAGATCTGTTTTTCCAATCTCAAGGTCGATGGAAAGACATTGAGGAGCAAAATCAGTCGCCATTAGCTTTGCTCCTCATGAAACTCCTTATCTCAATGTGCCTCATCCCAATTCTTTCCCTCGCCCAATTCCACCAGCAGCGGCACTTGCAGTTCGGCGACACCGCACATCAGCCTGGGCAACATTTCCTTGACCAGGTGCAGTTCCGCCTGCGGCACTTCCAGCACCAGTTCGTCATGCACCTGCATGATCAATCGGCTTTGTAATTTTTCGGATTCCAGCCAGCGTTGCACTGCAATCATCGCGAGCTTGATCAGGTCTGCCGCGGTGCCTTGCATCGGTGCGTTGATCGCGGCGCGCTCCGCGCCCTGGCGGCGCTGGCCGTTGCTGCTGTTGATCTCCGGCAACCACAGGCGGCGGCCGAACACGGTCTCGACATAGCCCTGTTGTCTGGCTTGTTCGCGGGTGCTGTCCATGTAGTTCTTAACACCCGGGTAACGTGTGAAGTAGCGCTCGATGTAGGCGGTTGCCGCACTGCGCTCGACTCCGAGCTGCTTGGCCAGGCCGAATGCGGACATGCCGTAGATCAGGCCGAAGTTGATGACCTTGGCATAGCGGCGTTGTTCGCTGGTCACTTCTTCGCGCGTAGTCATGAAAATTTCTGCGGCGGTGGCGCGATGGATGTCCTCATTGTTGGCGAATGCCTTGAGCAAGCCTGCATCGCCGGACAAGTGCGCCATGATGCGCAATTCGATCTGCGAGTAATCCGCCGACACGATGCGGCTGCCGGGCGGAGCGATAAAGGCTTCGCGGATGCGGCGGCCTTCCGCGCTGCGTATCGGGATGTTCTGCAGGTTGGGATCGCTTGAAGCCAGCCGCCCGGTCACCGCGACCGCCTGCGAATAACTGGTGTGCACGCGCCCTGTTTCTCTATCCACCATCAGCGGCAGCTTGTCGGTGTAGGTGGATTTGAGTTTCGCCATGCCGCGATATTCCAGCAGGATTTTCGGCAGCGGGTAATCGAGCGCCAGTTCCTGCAACACTTCTTCGTCGGTGGAAGGCGTGCCGCTCGGGGTCTTCTTCACCACCGGCAGGCCGAGTTTGTCGAACAGGATCTCCTGTATCTGCTTGGGTGAATTCAGGTTGAACGGCTGTCCGGCAGCCTCATGCGCCCTGGCTTCCAGCGCGATCAGTTTTTCGCCCAGCTCGCGGCTCTGGATATTCAGCAGCGCGCAATCGAGCAGCACGCCGTTGCGTTCCATCGTGTAGAGCACGTGCATGCTCGGCATCTCGATGTCGCGGTACACATGCAGCAGACCGCTCTGCGCCTCGATCTGCGGCGACAGGTTCAAATGCAATTGCAGCGTGATGTCGGCATCCTCGGCGGCATAGTGCGTCGCGGTGGCGATATCCACCTGGTCGAAGCAGATCTGTTTCGCCCCTTTGCCCGCCACTTCGGCGAAGCTGATGGTTTTGACATGGAGGTGGCGCAACGCCAGGTTATCCATGTCGTGCGGCTTGTGGCTTTCCAGCACGTAGGATTGCAGCAGCGTGTCGTCATGTATGCCCGCCAGCGCGATGCCGTGATTGGCGAAGATATGCGTGTCGTATTTGAGGTTCTGTCCGAGCTTTTTGTGCTTGTGACTTTCCAGCCAGTGCTTGAGTCTGGCCAGCACATGCGCGCGTCCGAGTTGATCCGGCGCGCCGGGATAGACATGCGCCAGCGGCAGATAGGCGGCCTGGTGCGGCGTGATCGCGAACGACATGCCGACCAGTTGCGCGTTCATCATGTCCAGCCCGGTGGTTTCGGTATCCACGCAGACCAGGTCGGCGGCGAGGATTTTTTCCAGCCACGCGTCCAGCTGCGCTTCGGTCAATATCGCTTCGTAATGAGCGCTGTCGGTGCGGGTGGGCGGGTCACCGGACAAATCCTGCTGAGCGCCAACATGCCCTTTCCCTTGCAGGGAGAGGGCAGACTCCGTGCGTGCCCTACCCGCTCCCTCACCCTGCGAAGGTGAGGGAGTAGCAAGCTCGCGCAGCCAGGATTTAAATTCGAACCTCTCATACAAACTGCGCAGTTGCTCCTTGTCTGCCGGCAGCGGGATCAGTTCGCCATAAGGCTGCGGCAGTGCCACATCACACTTCACCGTGATCAAGCGGCGCGCCTGCGGCAGCCAGTCCAGCGCCTTGCGCAGATTCTCGCCGACCACACCGCCGATCTCGCCGGCGTGCTGCACCAGGTTGTCCAGCGTGCCGTACTGGGCAAGCCATTTCACGGCAGTCTTGGGGCCGACCTTCTCCACCCCCGGCACGTTGTCCACCGGGTCGCCTACCAGCGTCAGGTAATCGACGATGCGCTCCGGCGGCACGCCGAATTTGGCATTCACGCCCGCGATATCCAGTATCTCGTTGCTCATCGTGTTGATCAGCGTCACGCGCTCGTTCACCAGTTGCGCGAGGTCCTTGTCGCCGGTGGCGATCACGCAGCGTATGCCGTCCTGCGCCTGTTGCGCCAGCGTGCCGATCACATCGTCCGCCTCCACACCGCCCAGCATCAGGATGTTCCAGCCGGACGCGGCGATGGCCTGATGCAGCGGCTCTATCTGCTGCGCGAGGTCGGCTGGCATGGCGGGGCGATGCGCCTTGTATGCCGGATACAAATCATCGCGGAAGGTTTTACCTTTTGCGTCGAATACGCACGCGCTATAATCAGCCGGGTAATCCTTGCTCAGGCGGCGCAGCATGTTGAGCACGCCGTAGATCGCGCCGGTGGGTTCGCCGTGGCGATTGCGCAGATCGGGCATGGCATGGAATGCGCGATACAGGAACGACGAGCCGTCAACCAGCAGCAATGTTTTATCTGAATTCACTTTTGCTTACTTTCATTTGTTCTTTGATTTATTGTCCTGGAGAAACAGCATGATCATCCCGTCCAAACTGCCCAAATCCGTGATACCGGAGGCGTGGAATTCCAAAGAAGCCTGGCGCGTGTTCGGTATTATGTCAGAGTTTGTTTCTGCCACCGACCGGCTTAACCAGATCCATCCCGCCGTGAGCATCTTCGGCAGCGCGCGCACCCAGTCCGGCCAGCCCTATTACCAGCTCACCGAACAGATCGCACGCCTGCTTTCCGATGCCGGATTTTCGGTCATTTCCGGCGGCGGCCCCGGCATCATGGAGGCGGCCAACAAGGGCGCGTTTTACGGCAAATCGCCCAGCGTCGGGCTGAATATCCAGCTGCCGCACGAGCAGGTCGGCAATCCCTACCAGAACATCAGCCAGACCTTCCAGCATTTTTTCGCGCGCAAAGTGATGTTCGTGAAATTCGCCAGCGCTTACGTTGTGATGCCGGGCGGCTTCGGCACGCTGGACGAACTGATGGAAGCCCTGACGCTGGTGCAAACCGGCAAGACTCGCCGCATCCCGATCATTTTGGTGGGAAAGCAATTCTGGGGCGGGATGCTGGACTGGTTCCGTACCTCGCTGCTGGATGAAAAAGTCATCAGCCCGGAAGACATGAATCTGATCCAGCTCATCGACCGACCCGAAGATGTGGTCAGCGCGATTTTCAAACACTACGAGACACGCGGCTTCGAACCAACCGAAGCGGAACGCGAGAAACAGCTTTATTTGTAATGACCCACGGGTCTATGATGTTCTTTTTTGCGAGGTGAAAAATGGGAGAGATTCCGAAAATGCCAGACACGGACGAAGAGGGCTACCTGATCGAACCTCTGGACTGGAACGAAGAGGTGGCCAGGCAGCTTGCGCTTCAGGAAAATATCCAGCTCACCGAAGACCACTGGGATGCGATCCGTTTCATGCGCGAGTACTATGCGGATCATCAGATCGCGCCTGATGTCCGCCATGTGACGAAGCATCTCTCGAAACGCCTGGGTCCCGACTCGCGCAACGCAGTGTTCGAACTGTTCCCCTACGGTTATGTGAAACAGGCCTGCAAGATCGCCGGCATGAAACGCCCGCGCGGCTGGAGCACCGGCTGAGAGGGCGCTATGCAGCAACTCGCGCAGATTCGCGGCGCATCGGCTAAAATACGCCCATTCCAATTTCCCCATTCAAAATTCATGGCGACCACCCCGATGCGCTTTTCACTCATGTTGCTGCTGAGCGGTTTTTCTCTTTGCGCATTTGCCGCAAAACCGGTCCCCGACAATCGCGAGCCGCTGCCTCCCCCCCCTGCGATGGATAGTTCTTCGGACAATGAGCCGGAAGTGACGATCACCAAAGAGACCGGGCAAACTGTCGAGGAATATCGCGCGGGCGGAAAGCTGTACATGATCAAGATCATTCCCAAGGTGGGCAAACCCTATTACCTGGTGGACGACAGGGGCGACGGCAAATTCTCGCGCCAGGAAAGCCTGGATTCCGGTGTGCGCCCGCCGCGCTGGATCATCCATAAGTTCTGAAGCATGGCGGTTTTTACCAGCGTCTCCGAGGCGGAACTCACTGCCTGGCTGGGCGATTATTCGCTGGGTCAATTGCTGGAGTTGCAGGGCATCGCATCCGGTATCGAAAACACCAACTATTTCGTCACCACCAGCAATGGCCGTTTCGTGCTCACGCTGTTCGAGATACTCAGCGCCGGCGAATTGCCGTTCTACCTGAATCTGATGGCGCATCTGGCACGCCACGGCATCCCCTGCCCCAATCCGGTGGCGAACCGCGCCAACCAGTTCTTGGGCACGCTGAAAGGCAAGCCCGCCTGCATCGTCAGCCGCTTGAACGGCAAGTCCACCATCGCGCCGAGCAGTACGCAGTGTGCCGCCATCGGCGCGATGCTCGGACAGATGCACATCGCCGGACAAAGTTTCTCGCAGATCATGCCCAACCCGCGCGGCGCGGCATGGCGCGCGGCAGCGGCTTTGCAGGTACAACCATTTCTGGATGCGCAGCAGGCGGCATTGCTGGCGAGCGAAATCGCGCTGCAGGCACAACAGGATTGGGCCTCGTTGCCGCAGGGCGTGATCCACGCCGACCTGTTCCGCGACAATGTGTTGCTGGAAGATAATCGCGTCAGCGGCCTGATCGATTTTTATTTCGCCTGCAGCGATGCGTTGCTCTATGATGCGGCAATCACTGTGAACGATTGGTGCACGCATGCCGACGGCACGCTGGATGCGGCCAAGACACAAGCATTTTTGCGCGCTTATCATGCGGTGCGCCCGCTGATGGAAAGCGAACGCAGCGCATGGCCGCTGCTGTTGCGCGCCGCCGCGCTGCGCTTCTGGCTGTCGCGCCTGTTCGACAAGTATCTGCCGCGCGACGGCGAGTTGATACATGCGCATGACCCGCGACGCTTCGAACTCATTTTGAAATACCACATCGCATCAAAGCCAGCCGTTTGGCTGTAAAGGAGAAATGATGGACCCGCAACGCTTAAAAGCCAGACAAGGCTGGGAATGGATCAAACAAGGCTATGCGCTGTTTATCAAAGCGCCGCTATTATGGATCGTATTGCTGTTCATCTGCATGATCGCAGCGGTGGCAATATCCAGCGTGCCCATTGTTGGCGAGCCCTTGGTAAGCCTGCTGACCCCGGCGATACTGGTTGGCCTGATGGTCGGCTGCCGCGCGCTTAGCCAAGGCGAGGAACTGGAACTGGCACACTTGTTCAGCGGCTTCAAACAACATACCTCGCAACTGGTTACCCTGGGCGGCATCTCGCTGGTAACGCAATTCCTGATTCTCGGACTGATGATGGTGGCAGGCGGCGCCACACTGGTCGGTATTTTGATAAGCGGCCAACCGCAGACCGATCCCAATGTGATGATGCAAGCTCTCGCGGGGGCGAGCTTTGCGGTATTGCTTGGCATCGTGCTGTTCAGTCTGCTGATGATGGCAATGCAGTTTGCGCCGATGCTGGTGTACTTCCGCAACGTCCCGCCGTTGCAGGCTATGAGGCTCAGCTTGCGCGCCTTTCTCCACAATGTCGGCCCGATGCTGGTGTACGGCATGACGTTCCTGTTTTTGGCGGTACTTGCCAGCCTCCCGATGTTTCTCGGCTGGGTGGTGTTGTTGCCGCTCGTATTCACTTCGCTGTATGCCAGCTACAGCGACATTTTCCCGCCGGTAAAAGAAGCCGGCAGTGCGCACTCAAAAGCAGATGAACCATCAGAACCAGATCTCGGACCATTCACTCAATTCGCTGACATGGACGAAAAAGGAGATGGTACTGAATGGCACAGCATACTTGGTGTTCATCCAAATTCGTCGATTGAAGAAATTCGTAACGCATATAAATCCCTCATGAGTCAGTATCATCCAGACAAAGTTGCAACGCTGGGCGAAGAATTGAGGGTACTAGCGGAGAAAAAAGCTAAAGAGATAAATGCTGCATACGATGAAGCAATACGCCTACGCGGCGAAGAATCGAACAAAAATTCAACTTAAATCTACACCGCTGTCAGCTTGGCATACTCCAACGCCAACCACTTCACCCCGGCTTTGCGGAAATTCACCTGCACGCGCGCATCCGCGCCGCTGCCTTCGAGGTTGACGATCATGCCTTCACCAAACTTGGTGTGGAATACCGCCTGACCGCTGCGCCACTCCAACCCCTCCCGGCCTCCCCTTATCAGGGGAGGAGAATTTGCTTCCCCCCTGACAAGGGGGGATCGAGGGGGGTTGGGGGTTTGTTGGGAATAACCAAAGGAACTTCGCCCACTCACCCTCGGCGTGATCCAATGCAACAGATTGTCCGGCAGCTCGCTCAGAAAACTCGATGCCATGCCGTAACTCACCTGCCCGTGCAGCATGCGGCTTTGCGCGAAGCTGAGATACAGCCTGCGCCGCGCGCGCGTGATCGCCACATACATCAGGCGGCGTTCTTCATCCAGCCCGCCATCGGTATCGATACTGTTCTGGTGCGGGAACAGGCCTTGTTCCAGCCCGGTGATGAAGACGGTGTGAAACTCCAGTCCCTTGGATGCATGCACCGTCATCAGGTGCAGCGCATCATCCTGATCACCCGCCTGGTGTTCGCCCGCTTCCAGCGAGGCGTGGGCCAGGAATGCGGCCAGGCTGTCATCCTCGTTCTCATGCACGAACAGCGTCGCCGCGTTGACCAGCTCGTTCAGGTTTTCCAGCCGTTCTTCCGCTTCACGTTTCTTCGCGCCGGTTTCGTTCTGGTAATGCGCGGTCAGGCCGCTGTGTTCCAGCACATGGTCGATGATCTCGGGGAGCGGGAGGGTGGAGCCGGAGGCTCCGGGCACCCCCCGGCCTACCCCTTGCGGGTGCAGCGGTAACTCGCGCGTCGCGCTGCGCAGCGACTCGATCAGCGCGACAAAGGTCTGCACCTTCCCACCAGCGCGTGCGGCAGCATCGAACAAAGTCGTATTGTTCTGCTTAGCCACTCCCTGCAACTGTTCGATGCTGCGCGCGCCGATGCCGCGTGTCGGGAAATTGATGATACGCAGCAGCGCGTTGTCGTCACCGGTATTTTCCATCAGGCGCAGATAGGCCAGCGCGTGCTTGATCTCCTGCCGTTCGAAAAAACGCAGGCCGCCATACACGCGGTACGACAACCCTGCGGAAACCAGCGCATGTTCCAGCACGCGCGATTGCGCGTTGGAACGGTACAGCAGCGCGATCTCTTTGAGATTTATGCCTTCGGATTTCAACTGCCGGATTTCATCGACGATGAACGCGGCCTCGTCCACATCGGTCGCGGCCTCATACACGCGCAACTGCTCGCCGCCGCTTTCTGATGTCCACAGGTTCTTGCCGAGGCGGTTGCGGTTGCGGCTGATCAGCGCGTTCGCGGCGTCGAGGATGTTGGCGTGCGAGCGGTAGTTCTGCTCCAGCTTGATGACGTTCTCGACATGAAAATCGCGCAACAGCTCCTGCATGTTGCCCACGTTCGCGCCGCGGAACGCGTAGATCGACTGGTCGTCGTCGCCCACCGCAAAGATTGAAGATTGCCTTTCACTATCGCTTCCTCTCCCTCCGGGGGAGGATTGAGGTGGGGGTCTGCGATATTCGCCTGCACCCGCCAGCAGCTTCAGCCAACGGTACTGCAACGGGTTGGTGTCCTGAAACTCGTCCACCAGGATGTGTTTGAAGCGCTCCTGGTAGTGCTCGCGAATAGCGGCGTTGCGCGACAACAACTCATAGCAGCGCAGCAGCAACTCGGAAAAATCCACCACGCCTTCGCGCTGGCACTGCGCATCATACTTGGCAAAGATTTCCACCTTGCGCCGCGTGTATGGGTCGTAGGCTTCCACCTCATGCGCGCGCAATCCCTGTTCCTTGCTGCCGCTGATGAAGTTCTGCATCTCGCGCGGCGGATACTTCTCGTCGTCCACATTCATCGCTTTCATCAGTCGCTTGATCGCGGAAAGCTGGTCGCCGCTGTCGAGTATCTGGAAGGTCTGCGGCAGATTCGCCTCGCGGTAATGCGCGCGCAACATGCGGTTGCACAGCCCGTGAAACGTGCCTATCCACAAGCCGCGCGTGTTGATCCCTGTCCTGAGCGTCGTCGAAGGAGGCAGCATCGCCGACAAGCGCGTGCGCATTTCATTTGCCGCCTTGTTGGTGAACGTGACGGCTAGAATACTATGCGGACTGACCGCACCGGTGTTGATCAGATACGCGATGCGTGTGGTCAGCACGCGCGTCTTGCCGCTGCCCGCGCCCGCCAGGATCAGCGCGGACTGGTGTGGCAGGGTGACGGCTTGGCGTTGTTCGGGGTTTAGACCGGAAAGCAGGGAAGAAGTCATAGCAAGATTATGCCACAGGGGGGGTGTGTTCTTTAACATTGGGCACGAATGCATGAGAAAGAACGGGCACCGAAACGCCCATTCCGTATCCGTGCTCATTTAGGGCTTTGTTACCGACAGCCCTCATCATCGGAATACCTGATACAGTTTGCTTCCTCCAGAACGAAACTTAAAGGAATGATGAAAGTCTGCATTCATCGCGGAACACAAGAAGTCGGTGGAACCTGCATCGAAATCGAGTCTCAAGGAAAAAGAATTGCACTAGACGTCGGACTTCCGTTGGAGGCTGCCGACTCGATCGAAAGCCTCCCCAGTGTGGATGGGTTCCGGGAGCGAAATGAATCGCTGCTGGCGGTCGTAATCTCTCATCCTCATCTGGATCATTATGGGCTGGCTCGCTATCTTCTTCCCGACACACAAATGATTATGGGGGCGGCAACTGAACGTATCCTCAAAGCTTCCACTCTCTTTACACCGACGGGAATGGAATTTAGAAATGTCCTTCATCTCGAAGCCGGTAAGCCGCTCCCCATTGGACCATTTACTATCACGCCGTATCTGAACGATCACTCCGCATACGACGCTTATTCGCTGCTTATTTCCGCGGAGGGGAAACGGTTGTTTTATTCTGGTGATTTCAGAGGGCATGGCCGGAAAGCCACACTCTTTGAGCAATTTTTGAAACACCCGCCATCCGATGTGGATGTGCTACTGATGGAAGGAACCACGATTGGGCGTTCGGACTCCGAAGCCGAGCCTAAGACCGAGCAAGAGCTTGAACAGTGCTTTCGTGAGCACATCGACGATAGCAAAGGGATGGTATTAGTGTGGACTTCTGGGCAGAACATTGATCGGCTCGTCACCGTGTACAAAGCTTGCAAGAAATCGGGCCGGCAGCTCATTCTGGACATGTACACAGCGGAGATTCTTCGGGCCACCGGAAATTCAAACCTTCCTCAGGCGGATTGGAAGGGGGTCAAAGTCTTTCTCCCTGATTCGCAGAGGAGACAAATCATCAAGAACCAGCAATTCAAGCTTGCTGAGCGGTATAAACCTTATCGCATCTATCCGAAGCAATTGGCGGTCGAGGCCGCTCGTTCCGTTATGCTGTTTCGTCCATCGATGATGCGCGATCTTGAGAAAGCTAAATGTTTGCAAGAAGCCAAACTCATCTATTCCCTCTGGCCCGGCTACTTGAAGCGAGAGGAGCTCCGTTCGTTTCATGGATGGCTGGACAAGCGCAGCATACCGCTCGTGCATTGCCACACCTCCGGTCATGCCTCACCGCAGGATTTACAACGATACGCGAATGCAATCTCGCCTAAGATGCTGGTCCCCATTCATTCGTTTGCAACCAAACGGTTCAAGGATTTTTTCGAGAATGTTAATATGAAAGAAGATGGTCAATGGTGGGAGGTGCCTCATGACTGATTCAAGCATTCTGGATGGTATGGACAACGTAATTAACGAGGCGTTGGGGCTCGAGAAAGAGCGCATCAAATATGAATCCAAGAAAAGATGTCAGATATTCTCAAAAGGAAAAGAGCCTGAGTTCGACGGGCAAGCACTCGTTCAGAAGATTCTTGCGCAAATCGAATCAAACTGGCACCAAGGAAAATCTCGTTCCACCGAGAACTGGCGATGGGGGCCAAAGCGTGGCGAATTAAAAACGAAAAGCGAAGAAGTTATTCTTGAGAGATGGATTGTTCGGACGATGGGTAACGATTGGATGAATCAAGTTCCTGTAGCTTCGGGATTGACGGCCAGCCGTAGCGCGGGCGGGCGTCGAGCCATCGATCTCGTTCATCGGTGTGGGGATGGGTGGTACGAGTTCATTGAACTAAAGGTTAACGACGGTGCAGGCGCACCCCTGTACGCCGCGATGGAAATCTTGCAATATGGTGTCCTGTACATATTTTCTCGGAAGCACGCAGCGACGTTAGGGTACAAGCAGACAGATATGTTTGAAGCGCCTGGCATCCATCTGAAAGTACTGGCTCCGGCAAATTACTATGATGGATATCATCTTTCATGGCTGGAGGACGGCATAAATAGTGGGCTTGCGAATTTTCTGGCCGAAGGAGATCGCGGATTTAAGATGAATTTCAAGTTTGAGTTCTTGTCACGTTCTCCAGTTGAATGGAAAGCGTAGGTATGACGGGCCTTGTTCACAACCTTTATCAATCACTTAATTGCGAAAAAACGTGCCGATCCACAAGCCGCGCGCGTTGATCGGCAACATCGCCGAAAGGCGCGTGAGCATTTCCTTGGCCGCCTTGTTGGTGAACGTCACCGCCAGTATGCTGTGCGGGCTGACTTGGCCGGTGCTGATCAGATAAGCGATGCGCGTGGTCAGCACGCGCGTCTTGCCGCTGCCCGCCCCGGCGAGGATCAGCGCGGACTGGCGCGGCAGGGTGACGGCTTGACGTTGTTCGGGATTGAGACCGGAAAGCAGGGAAGACTTCATTGCGGGATTATGCCACAGCGTTTGTTCCAGACGTCGCAGTGTGATACGGGAACCCGTGTCCTACGTTTGTCTTTTCGCAAATCAACTGGGGACAGATTTTCATCTGCCCCCAGTATAATTCTTCGCTGGTCCTTTTATTTCTTCTATTTCTTCTTGTTCTCGATCATGTTGTGCATGATAGGCGCAAGAATGATCTCCATCGCGTGGCTCATCTTGCCGCCCGGCACCACCAAAGTATTGGCGCGTGACATGAAAGAGTTGGGGATCATCGCGAGCATATAGGGGAAGTCCACGCCCTTGGGGTCGCGGAAGCGCACCACCACAAAACTTTCATCAGGTGTCGGGATGTCGCGCGCGATGAACGGATTGGAGGTATCCACGGTCGCCACACGCTGGAAATTAATGTGGGTGCGCGAGAATTGCGGGGTGATGTATTTGATGTAGTCAGGCATGCGGCGCATGATGGTTTCCACCGTTGCTTCAGCCGAATAACCACGTTCTGCTCCGTCGCGGTGTATCTTTTGTATCCATTCCAGGTTGACCACCGGTACCACACCGATACCCAGGTCTACATATTTAGCCACATCGACCTTACCATTATCGGTAGCCAAGCCATGCAGGCCTTCATAGAACAGCAGGTCGGAATCCTTCTCGATGTCTTCCCACGGGGTAAAAGTCCCGGGCTTCAGGTCTTTCAGCTTGAAATGCTTATTGTGCTGTTCGGCCTCGGCTTCGCTATGCACGTAGTAGCGGCGCTTGCACATGCCGGTTTTACCGTAGGTCTTGAAGGTTTCTTCGATCTTGTCGAAGTGGTTGGCCTCCGGGCCGAAGTGGCTGAAGCTGTTATTGCCGGCCTTGGCAGCTGCTGCGGCGGCGGCGCGAAACGCCATGCGGTCCAGGCTGTGCAGGCTGTCCCCTTCAATGACCGCAGCGGTGATCTTTTCACGGCGGAAGATATTTTCAAAGGCACGTTTTACCGTAGTGGTGCCTGCGCCGGACGAGCCGGTCACTGCAATCACGGGATGCTTGCGGGACATAGTGAATTCTCCTGAGGGGATTTATAAAAATTTTGAGCGGCAATTCTAGCAGAATGCCCACCCTTTAATATAGCGGCCATATGCAGGATTAATGATGCCGCTATAATGACGGCTTGTCCGAACCAACGCCAATAACAATATGCAGCAGGATTACCAACCCAAAGCCATCGAAGCCGCCGCACAACAATACTGGGAACAAACGCAGGCGTTCCGCGCCAAAAAGGATGCGGGCAAGCCAAAATACTACTGCCTGTCGATGTTCCCTTACCCATCCGGCAAGCTGCATATGGGTCATGTGCGCAATTACACGATAGGCGACGTGCTGTCGCGCTGGCACAAGATGCGCGGCTACAACGTACTGCAGCCGATGGGCTGGGATGCCTTCGGCCTGCCTGCGGAGAACGCCGCGATCCAGAACAAGGTGCCGCCCGCCAAGTGGACTTACGACAACATCGCCTATATGAAGCAGCAGCTCAAATCGCTGGGCTTCGCGATAGACTGGTCGCGCGAACTGGCGACCTGCAAGCCTGATTACTACAAGTGGAACCAGTGGCTGTTCCTGCGCATGCTGGAAAAGGGCATCGCTTACAAGAAGACGCAGGTGGTGAACTGGGACCCGGTGGACCAGACCGTGCTGGCCAACGAACAGGTGATAGACGGGCGCGGCTGGCGCACCGGCGCGATCGTCGAGAAGCGCGAGATACCGGGCTACTACCTCGGCATCACCCAACTCGCCGAAGAACTGCTGGCCGATCTCGACAAGCTGCCGGGCTGGCCGGAGCGCGTGAAGACCATGCAGGCCAACTGGATAGGCAAGAGCTACGGTGTGCGCTTTGCGTTCACGCACGACATCCGCGATGCATCGGGTGCGGCCATCAACGACGGCAAGCTGTGGGTGTTCACCACGCGCGCCGACACCATCATGGGCGTGACCTTCTGCGCCGTCGCTGCCGAGCATCCGCTGGCCGCGCATGCTGCTGAAAAAAATCCAAAGCTCGCTGCTTTTATCGACAAGTGCAAGCACGGCTCGGTGATGGAAGCCGACATCGCGACCATGGAGAAAGAGGGCATGGACACCGGACTAAAAGTGACGCACCCGCTCACCGGTGAACAAGTACCGGTATGGGTCGGCAACTATGTGTTGATGAGCTACGGCGAAGGTGCAGTGATGGCGGTGCCTGCGCACGACGAGCGCGATTTCGGTTTCGCCAAGAAATATAGCCTGCCAATCAAGCAGGTGATTGAACGCACTGAATTGATTAATTATCGTCGTTTGGCAAAAATTCAAAGCGACAGCGCAAAAATTTTTGCTGCCTCAGCTCAAAAGCTCGAATTTTCAATAGATGAATGGAAAGCGCACTACAGCTCAACAATTGGAACAATTTGCATCAACTCGGGCAAATACGATGATTTAAATTTCGATCAAGCGGTCGACGCCATCGCCGCCGATCTCTCCGCCAAGGGCTTGGGCGAGAAGAAGGTGCAGTGGCGTTTGCGCGACTGGGGCATCTCGCGCCAGCGCTACTGGGGCTGCCCGATACCCATCATCCATTGCGACACTTGTGGGTCAGTTCCAGTGCCGGACGAACAACTGCCGGTGAAACTGCCGGAAGATTGCGTGCCGGATGGTTCCGGCAATCCGCTCAACAAGCGCGCCGACTTTTTGAATTGCACTTGCCCGAAGTGCGGCAAGCCTGCGAAGCGTGAGACTGACACGATGGACACCTTCGTGGATTCGAGCTGGTACTACGCGCGCTATTGTTCTGGCCTTGGGGCCAGCGGCTTCAAGAATGACGCGATGGTGGATGAGGAGACCAGTTACTGGATGCCGGTGGATCAATACATCGGCGGCATCGAGCACGCGATTCTGCATCTGCTCTACTCGCGCTTCTGGACCAAGGTGATGCGCAACCTCGGCCTTGTTAAATACGACGAACCGTTTGCAAATCTTTTGACGCAGGGCATGGTGCTCAACCACATCTACTCGCGTCGCATGGAGAAGGGTGGCATCGAATACTTTGCACCTGAAGAAGTGGAAACTATCCACGACGCTGACAACAAACTGATAGGCGCAAAAGCTCTTGCCGATGGTCAACCGGTGGACTTTCAGGGCATGGGCACGATGTCCAAATCCAAGCGCAACGGCGTTGATCCGCAGTCATTGATCGATCAATACGGCGCGGATACCGCACGTTTTTTCATGATGTTCGCCTCGCCACCAGAGCAGACTCTGGAATGGGCCGATTCCGGCGTGGAAGGCGCGCACCGTTTCCTCAAGCGCGTGTGGGCGTTCGGCAATGCGCTGTCATCTGAAGCAGTAAGCTCCATGCCGGACAAATTGCCTGCGGCCCTTGCAGACATACGCCGCGAGGTGCACCTGACACTGAAGCAAGCCAACTACGACCTTGGCAAACATCAGTTCAACACGGTGGCCTCCGCCGGCATGAAGATGCTCAATGCGCTGGAAAAAACCTTGAAGGATGCCGGCAAAGGTCGCGCGGCGGTCGCACACGAAGGCTGCTCCATCCTGCTGCGCCTGCTCTCTCCAATCACGCCGCACATCACCCATACCTTGTGGCGCGAACTGGGTTACGGCGACGACATCCTGCATGCTCCCTGGCCGGAACCGCTGGCAGCGGCACTGGAACAGGACGAGATCGAACTGGTGTTGCAAGTGAACGGCAAGCTGCGCGGCAGCCTGCGCGCAGCGAAGGATGCGGACAAGGGAACGCTGGAACAACTCGCGTTGGCGCACGAGGCTGTGCAGAAACATCTGGCTGGCGCAACACCAAAGAAAATCGTGATCGTGCCGGGCCGTTTGATCAACGTTGTCGTCTAGGAGAAATCTTGCGCCTGCTGATTCAGTTATTAGTCCTGCTGGTTGCCGCTGTGTTGCTGGTTGGCTGCAGTTTTCATCTGCGCGGTCAGGCGGGTATGCCGTTCGATACCTTATATCTTGAAGCGCCCAATCTCAACACGCCATTCATCAAGGAATTGCGCCGCAATCTGGAAGCGAACAAGGTGCAATTGACAAGCACCGCGAAGGAGGCCGATGTGGTGCTTGACATCGTTTCTGAAACCCCCGACAAACAGATCCTTTCGCTGAGCAGCAGCGGGCGAGTAAATGAATTCCAATTGTTCTACCGCGTTTCCGTGCGCGCATATGATCTCAAGAAGCAAGAATGGATTCCCGCCGAGGAATTCGTGCTGCACCGCGATTTCCCTTACGACGACAACAATGTTCTTGCCATGGAGGCCGAGGAAGACCTGCTCTACCAGAGTATGCGTACAGATATGGTGCAGCAACTCGTGCACCGCCTGGGTCGTGCCAAACCGCAATCACAGCCAAACTAAACAATGGTCATGACCATCACCAACGAAGAGCTTCCGCGTCACCTTGCCTCCGGATTGAAACCGCTATATGTGGTGTTTGGTGACGCACCGTTGCTGACGATCGAAGCGGCGGACAGTATCCGCGCTGCAGCGCGTGCTGCCGGATATACCGAACGCGAAACTTACATCGCCGAGCAACACTTCAAGTGGAGCGAATTGCACAATAACGCACAGACCATGTCCCTGTTTGCCTCGCGAAAAGTGATCGATTTGCGCATCCCATCCGGCAAGCCGGGCATGGAGGGCGGACAGGCATTGCAGGCTTATTGCACCAATCTGAACCCGGATGTGCTGACGCTGATCTCCTTGCCCAAACTGGACTGGGCCGCCCAGAAGAGCCAGTGGTTCGGAGCACTGCAGCAACATGGCGTAATGATCTCCACCGATGACATTCCTCGCAGCGCGTTGCCACGCTGGGTCGCCGAGCGCCTCAAACGGCAGGAACAAACGGCAGATATTGCAACTTTGGAATTTCTTGCGGATCGTTGCGAGGGCAATCTGCTCGCTGCCTTTCAGGAGATCCAGAAGCTCGCGCTGCTGTTTCCAGCCGGGGCGCTATCTTTCGATCAGGTCAAAGATGCGGTAATGGATGTGGCGCGCTATGATATTTTCAAACTTTCTGAGGCCATGCTGAACGGCAATGCGACGCGTTACGCGCACATCCTCGACGGTCTTCGCGCAGAGGGAACCGCCACTGTGCTGGTGCTGTGGGCGATCAGTGAAGACATCCGCACGCTGGGAAAAGTGTTGCAATCCATCCAGCGCGGCGGCAATCTCGGCAACGCGCTGCGCGACGTGCGGGTGCGCAAGGACCGGCAGGGACTGATCGAAAGCGCGGTACGGCGGTTGAAGTTCCCGAGCATCGAGCGCGCCATGCTGCAAGCAGCGAGACTGGACAAAACTATCAAGGGATTACGCCAGGGTGATGTATGGGATGAATTGCTGCAACTCGGATTGCGTTTTGCCAAATAAACCATGAACGATATCTTGCTTGTCTTCACCAATCTGCCCGATGCTGCATCAGCGGAAAAACTTGCGCGTCGGCTTATCGAGGCACATGCCGCTGCTTGCGTGAACCAGCTTGCTCCCTGCATTTCCACTTACCGATGGAGGGGAAAAATCGAAATTACCGCCGAAGTGCCGTTGCTGATCAAAACCACACGTGCAGCTTACGCTCAACTTGAAAAATTGATACTCGAGGCGCACCCTTACGAACTGCCCGAGATTATCGCTGTCCCAGTGAATGTTGGTTTGCCTGCCTATTTGAGCTGGGTAAGCGAGGAAACCGGAATTATTTGAGGAATGACTATGCGTTTTGTACTTCTGTTGTTGCTGTGTTTTAACGTTTCCGCTACCAGTGCGGACGGTTTCCTGGATCGGCTGTCCAATCTTGGCAGCGCAAAACAACCGGCCTTTTTGCCGCCGGACGAGGCGTTCGGACTTGAAGTCAGCGCGCTGGACGACCATACCCTGATCGCCAGTTTTCGCGTCACGCCGGGATATTACCTGTACCGTGACAAGGTCGTGTTCAATATCACCGACCTGGGCGTTAGCGTGGCCAATGTGACGTTGCCCAAGGGCGAGATGAAGAACGATGCCAACTTCGGCAACATGGAGGTGTTCCATCAATCGTTCCAGGCTCACCTCAAGCTGGAACGCGGCGTCAAAGCCGCTCAAAATATCTCCTTGCAGGCAACCTATCAGGGATGCAGCGAGCAGGGATTGTGCTACCCGCCGATCAGTAAGACCATCAAGCTCGCGCTGCCTGCAGTCATTCCAAGATCGGCAACCGCTCCGCCCGAAGTCACGGTAACGCCGCTGCCTCCGGCAACACAGATGGCGCAGACAATTTCACCGCAACCGGTTCCCGACAACGAAAATTCGCGAATTGCCCGGTTATTCAAGGGCGGTAATTTCTGGCTGATCGTTTCCTTCTTCTTCGGTGCCGGATTGTTGCTGGCGTTGACTCCATGCGTGTTCCCGATGATCCCGATCCTGTCCGGCATCATCGTCGGACGCGGCCACAAAATAACCCATATGCACGCTTTCATTTTGTCGCTGGCATATGTGCTGGGCATGGCGATCACCTATGCCGCCGCAGGCGTGGCGGCAGGATTTTCCGGCAACCTGATTTCCAATGCACTGCAGACTCCCTGGGTACTGGGCAGCTTCGCTGCCGTGTTCGTGCTGCTGTCGCTGTCCATGTTCGGTTTTTACGAGTTACAGCTCCCGACCGCTTTGCAAAGCAAGTTGAGCGACACCAGCAACCGCCTGCACGGAGGCCATCTCGGCGGCGTGTTTGTGATGGGCGCGCTGTCCGCCGTCATCATGGGGCCGTGCGTGGCGGCACCATTGGCCGGTGCGCTGCTCTACATCGGCCAGACCCATGATGCCGTGCTGGGCGGCGTTGCATTGTTTGTAATGGCGCTGGGCATGGGAGCACCGCTGCTGCTGATCGGCACTTCGGCAGGCGCACTGCTGCCCAAGGCCGGCGCGTGGATGGAAGCAGTCAAACAATTCTTTGGCGTGATGTTGCTGGCGCTGGCGATCTGGATCATCCAACCTCTGTTGCCCATCAGCGTGCAGATGCTGCTGTGGGCGGCCTTGTTGATCTTTTCGGCGATTTACCTGCGTGCACTGGATGCGCTGCCGCATAATTACAACGGCTGGCACAAATTGCTCAAAGGCATCGGCTTGTTCGCCCTGTTACTGGGCGCGGCTTATTTGATTGGCGGGCTGTCCGGTGCTCGCGACATCCTGCACCCGCTTGGCAACATCGGCCGCGCCGAAGCCCAAGCACCCGCCACACTGCAATTTTCCCGCGTCAAAGATATCACGGACCTTGACCAGCGCATCGCCCAGGCTCAAGGTCGCGGACAAATCGTGATGCTTGATTTCTACGCCGACTGGTGTATCTCATGCAAGGAAATGGAACGTTTCACCTTTTCCGACCCTTCCATACTGGCCAGACTCAAACCGGTATTGTTGCTGCAAGCCGATGTCACGGCAAACAGCGGGGCCGACCAGGTCTTGCTCAAGCGCTATGGTTTGTACGGCCCTCCCGGCATCCTGTTCTTTGATACCCATGGCAGTGAAATGGGCGATTTTCGCGTGACCGGTTACCAAGATGTCACACAGTTTCTGAAAACTCTACAAGACATTGGCCTTTAAATATATTTTGCTTATCTTCGGCAAAATTCTGGACAAATTATCCTAATTTACGGCAAAATGCACACATGAAAACGAGTAAAGCGAGTTTCGCCAAAAACATCCTCGTGTTGCATGGCCCTAACCTGAACCTGCTTGGCAGTCGCGAGCCTGATGTGTATGGCCGTGTCACATTAGACGAAATTAACGAACGTTTGCTGACATTGGCAGGCAAAAGCGGCGCCAGCTTATTTTGTTTCCAGAGCAACGCTGAAGCCGAATTGGTAGAACGGGTGCAGCGAGCTCGCGCTGACGGCACACAGTTCATCATCATCAATCCAGCCGCGTACACCCATACCAGCGTGGCATTGCGCGACGCTCTGGCGGCGGTAGCCATTCCGTTCATTGAAGTGCATCTTTCCAATGTCTTCGCGCGCGAAGCGTTTCGCAAAGAATCGTTCTTTTCCGATCTCGCCATAGGCGTGATCAGCGGTTTGGGCCCGGCCGGCTATGAATTCGCGGTGCAATTCGCACTAGGCCATAAAAATCAAGCTTAAGGAGGACATCATGGATTTACGCAAGCTCAAGACGTTGATCGAGTTGGTCGAGAGTTCCGGCATCGCCGAACTGGAAATCAGCGAAGGCGAAGAGCGCGTGCGCATCACCCGCACCGCCGCATCCGCTCAGCAAACATACGCACCGGCACCGCAACCCATCATTGCGGCGGCACAAGCCGCAGCTCCGGCAGTTGAACCCGCCAAGCCTGCGGTAGCGGAAGGCCATGTGGTGAAATCGCCGATGGTCGGCACGTTCTAC
>DHIV01000022.1:0-13116 GCA_002403995.1 Gallionella sp. UBA4737
AGCTGAGCTACGGGCGCGCACTATTGTTACCTTGGCGGAGAAGGAGGGATTCGAACCCTCGATACAAGTTTAAGCTCGTATGCGCCCTTAGCAGGGGCGTGCCTTCGACCACTCGGCCACCTCTCCGAAGGCCGCGCATGATAGAGTAACCCACCCCAAAGGTCAAACGATTACACGTCCTCCTGATCGAGATCGAATGCCTTGTGCAACACACGCACTGCCAATTCAAGATATTTCTCGTCTATGACCACGGAAATTTTTATTTCCGAAGTAGAGATCATCTGGATGTTGATGCCTTCTTCCGCCAGCGTGCGAAACATCTTGCTGGCGATGCCGACATGCGAACGCATCCCGACACCGACCACCGAGACCTTGGCAGCCTTGTCATCGCCGATGACTTCGCGTGCACCGATGTGCGGTTGTACCTTGCTCTTCAGGATATCCATCGCCTTGGCGAATTCATTGCGATGCACGGTAAAGGAAAAGTCGGTCATGCCGTCCACACCGACGTTCTGGATGATGATATCCACGTCGATGTTGGCGTCAGAGACCGGCCCCAGAATCTGGTATGCGATGCCGGGCCTGTCGGGCACGCCCATCACGGTGATTTTTGCTTCGTCGCGATTGAACGCGATCCCGGAAATAATGGCTTGTTCCATTTTGTCGTTGTCCTCAAAAGTAATCAGCGTGCCTTCGCCTTCTTCTTCAAAGCTGGACAGCACGCGCAGCTTGACCTTGTATTTGCCGGCGAATTCCACCGAACGAATCTGCAGTACCTTGGAGCCCAGACTGGCCATCTCCAGCATCTCTTCAAAGGTAATGGTTTTCAGGCGGCGCGCTTCGGGAACCATGCGCGGGTCAGTGGTGTAGACGCCATCCACATCGGTATAGATCTGACATTCGTCGGCACGCAATGCTGCCGCAACCGCCACACCCGTGGTGTCCGAACCGCCCCGTCCCAAAGTTGTTATATTGTTGTGTTCATCCACACCCTGAAAACCTGCCACCACTACCACATAGTCGTTGGCCAGATCGGTGCGAATATTCTGCTCGTCGATGCTGACGATGCGCGCCTTGGTAAAGGCGCTGTCGGTGAGGATCTTGACCTGACCGCCGGTGTAACTCTTGGCCTTGAGCCCCAGCTCCTTGAGTGCCATCGCCAGCAGGCCGATGGTGACCTGCTCGCCGGTGGAGATGATCACATCCAGTTCGCGCGGATCCGGATGTTTCTGGATTTCATGGGCCAGGCCGATCAGGCGATTGGTCTCGCCGCTCATCGCCGAGACCACCACCACCACCTGATTCCCGAGTGCCTTGAATTTAGCGACGCGGCGCGCAACGTTCTTGATGCGGTCAGGACTACCGACCGATGTTCCGCCGTACTTCTGAACTATGAGTGCCACGTTTTTCCATACCTGACTTGAAAAGTGGCGCGATTCTAGCTCAACTGGCCGAAAAAAACGAGGCGACGAGAAGCCAGTAACTAGTAGCGGGCAGTTTGTAGCTTAAAGGATGCGCGCAAAATCCACACCTTGAATTGACTACCCGCTACAAGCTACAAACCACAAGTTATACTGTCACCATGATTCATATCACTCCGCGCAACGTATCCGCAGCCGCTGTGCAACATTTGCGCGATAGCGGATATTCGTCTGCTCTGGCAAAAATTTTCGCGGCACGCGGTATTTCTGACAGCAAACAGCTGGACACTACCCTTGCCGGACTGTCGTCTTTCGATGCACTGAAAAACGCCCGTGAAATGGCAAGTTTGCTGGCTGATGCGATCACCGCGAAAAAGAAACTCATGGTCATCGCCGACTACGATGCTGATGGCGCAACGGCCTGTGCGGTGGCAGTGCGCGGTCTGCGCTCCTTCGGCGCGCAAATCGATTTCATCGTGCCGAACCGATTTGAATACGGTTACGGTTTAACGCCGGAGATCGTTCACTTGGCCGCTCAATCCAAGCCGGACATTCTGATCACCGTGGACAACGGCATCGCCAGCGTCGAAGGCGTGGCCGAGGCCAACCGGCTGGGCATGCAAGTCCTGGTCACCGATCATCACCTGCCTGGCGACACGCTGCCGGATGCAGCATGCATCGTCAATCCCAACCAGCCCGGCTGTGCATTTCCCAGCAAAAATCTGGCGGGTGTGGGCGTGATGTTTTATGTGCTGCTGGCATTGCGCGCGGAACTGCGCAACCGAGGAGCGTTTGCCGAACAAGCCGAACCGAATCTCGGCAATCTGCTCGACCTGGTCGCATTGGGCACGATTGCCGACGTGGTGAAGCTGGATCAGAACAACCGCATCCTAGTACAGCAAGGTTTACAGCGCATCCGTGCCGGACGCGCCTGTGCGGGGATCAACGCGCTGCTGCAAGTGGCAAAAAAAGATCCGGTACGAGTCTCCAGCCAGGACTTGGGCTTTACCGTCGGGCCTCGCCTGAATGCGGCGGGCAGGCTGGACGACATGAGCCTGGGCATCGACTGTTTATTGACCGATGATGCATCAGCCGCGCTGCAGATCGCCGCAAAACTGGACGCACTCAATCGCGAGCGTCGCGGCATTGAAACGGATATGCAGGACAGCGCGCTCGCATCACTGGAACATATCGACCCGAAAGATAATTTCAGTCTGACTTTGTTCGATGAGTCCTGGCATCAGGGCGTGATCGGCATCCTTGCCTCGCGCCTCAAGGATAAGTTCCATCGCCCGGTCATCGCATTCGCCCGTGCCAATAATGCCGAGATCAAGGGTTCGGGGCGCTCCATTCCCGGATTGCATCTGCGTGACGCGTTGGACTTGGTCAGCAAACGTCATCCATCGCTGATCAAGAAATTCGGCGGGCACGCGGCGGCGGCTGGACTCAGCATCGCCGAAACCGACTTTGAAAATTTCGTCGCAGCCTTTGAGCAGGTTTGCGGCGAACTGCTCAGCGCAAACGATCTGGCGCATCGCATCGAAACGGATGGCGCGCTGGATGTTGCCGAAATGAATCTGGAAGTGACGCGCCTGCTGGATGAACAAGTGTGGGGACAAGGCTTCCCTGCCCCGCAATTCAATGACGAATTCATCGTGCAGAATCAGCGTGTGGTTGGAGAAAAGCACCTCAAGCTGCAGTTGCGACACGTTACTGATAAAACCACTAGCCATTCGACTAGTCGAGAAAACGACACTCGACAAGTCGCTGGTTATGGCAAAGCCAGCCGATTGCGGGAGCAACTGCTTGGCGGCCCCTCGCGCACCAATGAATTCGACTCCACCGCATCAGGGCCAACTCTGAATATCCAAGGCAAACTCATTGAGGCGATATTGTTCGGGCAAAACGAACCTCTGCCCGAACAAATCCATGCCGTATACAGCCTGAGCGTCAATGATTACAATGGCAGCGCCACCTTGCAGCTTATCATCCGTCACTGGCAACCAACCGGGGAATGAGTCCATGAAAAACTCTCTATCCGAAATCAAATATGATTCCAGCCAGACAATAACCAGACGGATTAAAATCATGCGCCGGCTAAGCATCAGCCCTCTTATCGGGCTGTTATGTTTTTTGTTATTTTCCCCCGGCGCGTCCGCCATCCCCGCATTCGCCAGGCAATACAGCCTGAGTTGCAACACCTGTCACGCTGCCTTCCCGAGGCTGAATAGTTTCGGCCTCAACTTTGTCGCAAATAATTACCGCCTGGACGGCTGGAAGGATAATACGCTGCAAACCGGCGACGATATGCTGGCGTTGCCCAAGATCGTGCCGCTCGCATTGCGAGCGCAGGCCTATGTGCAAACTCACCAGGCCAATGACATGAATCCTGTTACAGGGGCTGTCAACAACAAGGCATCATGGGATATCCAATCGCCTTACCTGATCAAGCTGCTGTCCTCCGCCCCGTTGTCCGACCACATCACCTATTACTTTTACGGCATTTTGGCTGAACAGGGCGTTAATGGGAATGCTTTTGTCGAAGACGCATGGATCAGTCATGACGATCTTTTTGGCAGCGGGGTCGGCATGCAACTCGGCCAGTTCCAGGTAAGCGATCTGATGTATGCGCGCGAGACGCGCCTGACTACGCAGGATTTTCTGGTCTACAGAATGGCCGGGATCACCTATGAACGGGGCGTGACCTTCAGTCGTGACATCGGTCCGGCAAACCTGACTCTGGGTGTGTCGAACGGCAACGGTATCGACACCAGCTACCCGGCTGGCAGTGCCGGTTATAACCGTCCCGAGACGCTGTTCGACAACAACAATTCCAAATCCGTGTTTGGCCGCATCGGAGCCGACATCGGGCCGGTCAGGACGGGGCTGTTCGGCCTCACCGGCAAACAACCCAGCGGCGGTGCGGTAGCGAGCTACGGCACCACACTGACAGGAACGCGCGAAACAAATAAACAAGTGGCGGGATTGGATGTGTCGGGGAATAACGGCCAGCTGTTCTGGTTCGGCCAAATGCTGTGGAACCGCTGGGACAATTTTCTGGATGACAGCCCGAATGTAAACCGCAGCTGGAACGGCGGCTTTGTCGGCGCGGATTATGTCTATAGCGACCGCTGGACTTATTCATTGCTCTACAACCGCGCCAGCGCAAAAGACCTTCGCTACACAGGCACGATCTACGAGGGCATCGAACTCAACACCCTCAGCACGACCGCCAGCTACTATTTCATGCGCAATGCGAAGGGGGTCATCGAGGCCAACTTTGATATACAGCCTATAAACCATGAAGCCAATTTTGTAGGGCATAAAACCAAAGAGGGTTATCTGCTGATGGGCTTTGACGTGGCCTTCTAAATAAGTATTGAATAGCTGCCGAGCCATCACCAAAAGACACTCGCCAAGCCGCTGGTTATGGTGCAGCCACTTGCGGGAAGCAAAGAGGTGAAGCGATGGAAACCGGTTTTCTGCAAGGCAGCGGCATCGAAGCATTGCCGCAGTTCCTCACCAGTCTCGCCATCGGGCTGCTGATCGGGCTGGAGCGCGAGCGCACGCCGTCGGCCAAGGCAGGGCTGCGCACCTTCGCACTGGTCGCCCTGTTCGGCACGCTGTCCGCGCTGCTCTCGACAAAACTCAATTCGCCCTGGATGTTGATCGCCGGCCTGCTTGCCGTGGCCGGCATGATCATCACGGCATACCTCAACAATCCCAACAGACATGGCGGCATGACAGATGCAGAACGCCCCCGTGTCCGTTCCCTCTCTCCTACCTCTCCCCCAAAGGGGGAGAGTGATGAGGTGTCGCTACGCGACGTTCGCGTTGATGAAGAAAACGATCCCGGCACCACCACGGTCATCGCCTTGCTGCTGTGCTACGGTCTGGGTGCGATGATCTGGTATGGTCTTGCCGAGCTGGCCGTGATGCTGGCGATAGGTGTCACCGCCCTGCTCTATTTCAAACCCGAGCTGCGCGGACTTTCTCAGCGGCTCACGCGCCGCGATCTGGTCGCCGCGCTGCAATTTTCCGTGCTGACTTTTATCGTGCTACCGATCCTGCCTGATCAGAGTTACGGCCCCTACAATGCTTTCAATCCGCATCAGGCGTGGTTGATGGTGGTGCTGATCTCCGGTATCGGTCTGGCGGGCTATACCGCGCTGCATACGGTGGGAACCCGCTATGGCGCGCCACTGCTGGGTTTTCTCGGTGGTCTCGTTTCCAGCACCGCGACCACTTTGCTCTACGCAAGAAACAGCAAGAGAAATCCTGTTATGTCGCGCCTTGCCGCCTCGGTGATTGTGATTGCCAGCATGGTGGTGTTGCTGCGTCTGCTCGTGGTCAGTGCCGTAGTCGCCTATGGCACGCTGCCCGGCCTGTTCCCGGTGCTTGCGGGCGGATTCCTGTTCGGCTTGGTCGTCGCGCTATATAACTGGCGCAAGATGGACAAGGCAACCGGGCTCAACATTCCGGAAACTTCCAACCCCGCCGAACTGCATACCGCCATCGGTTTTGGTTTGTTATATGTAGTCATATTGCTGGGAGCAGCATGGATGCAGGATATTGCCGGTAGCCGAGGCCTGTATGCCGTGGCATTGGTGTCGGGGTTGACCGATGTTGATGCAATCACGCTATCAAGCCTGCGCCTGTTCAATCTCGGGCAATTGAGCGAACACCAGACCGTCACCGCGATTGCACTCGCCTTCCTTTCCAACTTGGCGTTCAAATTCGGCATGGTGGTGTTCATCGGCGGCTGGCATCTCGCCAGACACGTTGCCACCGGCTTTGGCGCAATCGCGCTGGGCGTGTTGGTTGGCTTGTTTGCGCTATAATCGCGCCCTTTTCAGCAAGCAACAACGACAACATAATGGAAGCCGAACAACTCAACTCCCTCTCCAACCATTTGCAAGACCTGGCAACACGCAGTGCAGAATTACGGAGGTATCTTTGACTTCGATGCCAAGCAGGAACGCTTAGTCGAAGTCAGCGAACTCGCCGAAAACCCGGCCATCTGGCAGGATGCCAAACGCGCTCAGGAGCTTGGGCGCGAGCGCAAGATGCTGGAAGGCGTGGTGCTCGGCCTCAAGCAGATCCAGCAAAATCTTTCCGATGCCGCCGAGCTGTTTGAAATGGCAAAGGCGGAAAACGACGACGACAGCCTGAACAGCACCGCCGCCGACATCCAGGACATCGAGAAGCGCGTCGCGGCGATGGAATTCCGCCGCATGTTCTCGCACCCGATGGACCCGAACAACTGCTTCGTCGACATCCAGTCCGGTTCCGGCGGCACCGAGGCGCAGGACTGGGCCTCGATGCTGCTGCGCATGTATCTGCGCTACTGCGAACGCAAAGGCTTCCAGGTCGAAGTGCTGGAACAATCCGACGGCGAGGTCGCAGGCATAAAGGGCGCAACCCTAAAGGTGATCGGCGACTATGCCTTCGGTCATCTGCGCACCGAAACCGGTGTGCATCGCCTGGTACGCAAATCACCGTTCGATTCCGGCAACCGCCGCCACACTTCGTTCTCCAGCGTGTTCGTCTATCCCGAGGTTGACGAATCCATCGAAGTCGAGATCAATCCTGCCGACCTGCGCGTGGATACCTACCGTGCAAGCGGCGCGGGCGGACAGCACATCAACAAGACCGATTCGGCGGTGCGCATCACCCACCTGCCCACCAACATCGTGGTGCAGTGCCAGAGCGACCGTTCGCAACACCGCAACCGCGCCGAAGCGATGGCGATGCTAAAATCGCGGCTGTATGAAGAAGAGCTGCGCAAACGCAATGCCGAGAAACAGGCGATGGAAGACGGCAAGACCGACATCGGCTGGGGTCACCAGATTCGCAGCTACGTGCTCGACCAGTCGCGCATCAAGGATTTGCGCACCAATTACGAAGTCGGCAATACTCAGGCCGTACTGGACGGCGACCTCGACGATTTCATCTCGGCAAGTTTGAAGCAAGGCGTTTAACCCGAAGAAAAAAATAATCAGAGAACTACTATGACTACCGAACCCACCATTCCGCAATCCGAACAACCCTTCGACAAAGCTCAGGACATGCTTTTGGCCGGGCACCCGCAAGACGAAAACCAGATATTCACTGAACGCCGCAGCAAGCTCAGCGCGATACGCAAAGCGGGCATCGCATTCCCAAACGACTTCGAGCGCAAACATCTGGCCGGCAATCTGCATGCCGAATTCGGCGCAAAGACCCATGACGAGCTGGAGGCAGCGCAGGTTCACGTTGCGGTGGCCGGGCGCATGATGTTGAAGCGCGTGATGGGCAAGGCGAGCTTCGCCACGGTGCAGGACATGAGCGGGCGGATCCAGTTGTTCATCAGCAACGGCGATACCGGCGAGGAAGCGCACAACGCGTTCAAGCATTACGACCTCGGCGACATCCTCGGCGCGGTGGGCGTGCTATTCAAGACCAAGACCGGCGAGCTTTCCGTGCGCGTGATGCAAGTGCGCTTGTTGACCAAGGCGCTGCGCCCGCTGCCGGAAAAATTCCACGGCCTGTCCGACCAGGAGCAGAAATACCGCCAGCGTTATCTCGACCTGATCACCAACGAGGACACGCGCAAGGTGTTCATCACGCGCACCAAGATCATCCAGGCGATACGCGACTTTTTCATCCGCCACGGCTATCTGGAAGTCGAGACGCCGATGATGCACCCGATCCCCGGCGGCGCGGCGGCCAAGCCTTTCGAGACACACCACAACGCGCTGGACATGAAGATGTATCTGCGCATCGCGCCGGAGCTGTATCTTAAACGGCTGGTGGTCGGCGGCTTCGAGAAGGTGTTCGAGATCAACCGCAACTTCCGCAACGAGGGTCTGTCCACGCGGCACAACCCGGAATTCACGATGCTGGAATTTTACGAAGCGTACCGTGACTATCGCTACCTGATGGACTTCAGCGAAAGCCTGTTCCGCGAAGTGGCGCAAAAAGTGTTGGGCAAGACACTCATTTCCTACCAGGGCAAGGAGCTGGACCTGGGCAAGCCATTCCACCGGTTGACGATGGTGCAGGCGATTCAGAAATATCATCCTCAGTTCACCACCGCGCAGCTCAACGACCGCGAGTTCGTGATTGTCGAACTTGAAGACCTGAAGGCCAAATACAAACCACAGGACGGCATCGGCGGCCTGCAACTGTCGCTGTTCGAAGAACTGGCCGAGGCGCAATTATTCGAGCCGACCTTCATCGTCGACTACCCGGTGGAAGTCTCGCCGCTGGCGCGCAGCAGCGACAAGAATCCCGAGATCACCGAGCGCTTCGAACTGTTCATTGTCGGACGCGAGATCGCCAATGGCTTCTCGGAATTGAATGACGCGGAAGACCAGGCCGCGCGCTTCGATGCGCAGGTCGCGGCAAAAGATGCCGGGGATGAAGAGGCGATGTTCAAGGACAGCGACTACGTGCGCGCGCTGGAATACGGCTTGCCGCCCACTGCCGGGGAAGGCATCGGCATCGACAGACTGGTGATGCTGCTCACCGACAGCGCGAGCATCAGGGATGTGATCTTGTTTCCGCACATGCGGCCGGAGTGATGCCAATATCGTCATTCCCGCGAAAGCGGGAATCCAGATTATTCAAAGGCTGGACTCCCGCCTTCGCGGGAGTGACGTATAATTTTATCGGTTATTCTGATGATCGATAGCGATACCCAATCCCGCCTGTTGCAGCAATACCCGATGCTGCGCGACCTGTCTGGCGCAGATCGGTCCGAGCTGCTGGCAACGGCGAGTGTGATGCATCTCCCGGCAGGAACGGTGGTGTTCGACGAGAACCAGTCCTGCCAGGGATTTCCGCTGCTGCTGTCCGGCAGCATCCATGTCATCAAGGCCGCAGCGAATGGGCGTGAGTTGCAGTTGTATAGTGTCGATCCCGGCGAGAGTTGCATCCTCACCAGCAGTTGCTTGCTGGGGCACACCAAATACACGGCGCGTGGAGTGGCGAAACAGGATACCGAGCTGGCCGTGCTTCCGCCGCCGGCATTCAGGAGACTGGTTTCCGTACACGAGCCGTTTCGCGACTACATCTTCAGCCTGTTCTCGGAGCGTCTCACCGACCTGATGCAACTGGTCTCCGCCGTGGCCTTCCAGAAGCTCGACCAGCGTCTCGCGGCATTGCTCGCCGCCAAGCCCACCCCGATACACACCACCCACCAAGCCTTGGCCGACGAACTCGGCAGCGTGCGCGAGATCGTCAGCCGCTTGCTGAAAAACTTCGCCGAACAAGGCTGGATCAAGCTGGGGCGCGAGCAAATCGAGATCGTCAACGTGGCAGCGCTGAAGAAATTCAGTTCGCTCTAGCTGCTGTGTAACCTTCCTCACAGACACCCCGCCCCGTTTCCCCTACCCTGCACTCCGTTTAATCAATTTTGTGGAGTGTAATCATGAAATCAAACAAGTTCGCATTAACCGCCGTACTGCTCTGGCTTGTCACCGTTGTGGTGTTTGGCTGGTTCTTCGTCCGCGGCAACACCACCGCGGGCAGCGATAACCGCACCGCCGTCGTACTGGGGGCCGGCGAACGCGAGCTGATCCTGTCCGAGATGCGCAATCTGCTGGGCAGTGTCGAAGGCATACTGGACGGCATCAACCATGGCGACATGAAACAGGCCGCCAGCGCCGCGCGTGCCGTGGGCATGGCCTCCGCTGCCGACGTGAACCCCGCGCTGATGGCCAAGCTGCCGATGCCGTTCAAGCAACTGGGCATGAGCGTGCATCACGACATGGACGATCTGGCGCAAGCCGCCGAAAGCGGCAAACCCGCTGCCGAATTGCAGACCATGCTGACCAACACGCTGTCGAAATGCGTCGCCTGCCATGCGTCCTGGCAACTCAAGGCAGGCAACTGATCCTGTGTGACTTACCTCACAGACAGCCATTCCATGTTGACCTATCCTGCAACCCCGTAGTCCCAACATCAAGGAGCAAAAAATGAAAACGAATGAAGGAACAATCGATCGCGCATTGCGCGTAATAGTCGGTTTGCTATTGATTACACTGGCTGCCACCGGCACGATAGGCGTGTGGGGTTGGATCGGTGTGCTGCCACTGGTGACCGGTGCGGTTGGTTTTTGCCCGGCCTATGCGATCTTCGGCATGAGCACCTGCCCGATGAAAAAATCATAATTTACCATCCCGTGCCACGCCCGATAGGCTGTAAAGCTATCGGGCATTTTTTCGCTGGTTTTTCCGTCAAAGCCGGATTAAATTCATGAAAGTACTCTTTACACAACCGGATCCAGTGCCGTAAATTAGCGACATGAGATCCATCCTGCTGTTATCCGCATTGCTGCTCGGTGCTTGCGCATCGACCAAAGACAATGTGCAGACACATGAAGCCGGCAGTTCCGCCATAGTCAGAAAACTCACTTCTTATGCACAGAGTCTGATCGGCACCCCGTATAAATATGGCGGGCATATGCCAGACACCGGGTTCGATTGCAGCGGTTTTGTCGACTATGTGTTTCGGCATACGGCGAACATCGCGTTGCCGCATGATGCACAACAAATAAGCCGGCATGGACTGCCAATCAAATCGTCGCAATTGCACGAGGGCGACCTGGTGTTCTACGACACCAATAACCATGCCTTTTCACACGTAGGGATCTATCTGGGCAATGATCGCTTCATCCATGCGCCCAGCAGCGGCGGCAGGGTTCGCACCGAGAATATGCGCGATGCTTACTGGAAAACACACTACAGCGGCGCGCGGCGCATCACTTTGCGCGGCTAGCCTTGCGCGCCTCTTTCAATGCTTCCGCTAATTGGAACACCGTCATCGCGTAGTAGTCGCTGTTGTTGTAGCGCGTGATGACTTCGAAGTTGTTGAACACCAGCCAAAACTCCTTGCCTTCACCCACCGTGAAATCGATCAGGCGCGCAGCCAAATCCTTGGACAAATTCACGCTGGGCACAATTCCGGCAGCCGACCATGCCTCGAGCGTGCGCGGGGTTGTGATATCGCCTGCGCAGACCTGTTCGCTGACCTGCGCTCGCACCGCAATCGGCGGCATATCACTGACCCGCCCCTTATGCAGGGATTTCCCCGCGTCTGCAGCATGTGAAACTTCCGGTGCTTCGCTGATCCAGCCAAAACTTTTCAGGAAGTTGGCTACGCTGCCTATCGCATCTTTGTCTTCGCGCAACAAATCGATCCTGTGGTTGCCGTTGAAATCCACTGCATAAATGCGATAGCTGCTCGGCATGAATTGCGGGATACCCAGCGCGCCGGCATATGAGCCGCGTATGGAAAGCAAATCGAACTGCTGTTCTCGTGCCAGCAACAGGAAATTCTCCAGTTCGCTGCGAAAGAAACCGGCGCGCTGCGGATATTCGAACGCCAGGGTGGTCAGCGCGTCTATGGTGCGGAAATTGCCTGCATCCTGGCCATAGATGGTTTCCACACCGATCGCCGCGACAATTATATCCTGCGGCACACCGTATTTCAGCTCGGCGCGCCGCAAGGTGTCCCGGTATTTGTGCCAGAATTCCAGACCCAGCTTGATGCGTTGCGGGTTGACAAAGTTCGCACGATATTCCAGCCAGGGCTTGCTGGTAGCCGGTCTGGAAATGGCGTCGATCACCGACGGAACATGCTGCGCAAGCTCGAACACCTTTTCCAGTTCGGCGCGCTTGAATTTGTGCTTGGCGACCATTTCGTCTATGAATTCAGGGATACCCGGCAATGCAACTGCGTGTGCCGAAGTCACTGCGAGATACAGCGCCAGCAAAGGAAATAAGCGGATTAGTTTCATGGTGGATGGATTCTAACCGATGAATGCTCGACAGACCGGCGCAACTCTACCTGGCGACATAAATCCACTGATGGAACAACCAGCCATCTGACTAAGTTGGCAAACAGCTTTGCATAGCCAGTCGGCTAAGTCACCCAAAGACCGTGACATAAGCCGCTGGTTAACGCCAACTAAGTCATTGGTTATGCGCGAACTGGCGTCGGAGCCGCGTAGCGGTAAACTGGGTCGTACACTCCGGTGCCTGTGCTCCGGGCTCCCGTGATGCCAGCCCGCTCGCTACGATTTCTGCCACCATGTATACTTATACGTTCTACATTTTCAATTGGCAAAAAGATTCGAATCATGGACAAACCCGCGCAACATCATCGCCTCATCATCCTGGGATCCGGCCCCGCCGGTTACACCGCCGCCGTATACGCTGCGCGCGCCAACCTCAATCCGGCGCTGATCACCGGCCTGGCCCAAGGCGGCCAGATGATGACCACCACCGACGTGGACAACTGGCCCGCCGATGCAATGGGCGTGCAAGGCCCGGAACTGATGGCGCGTTTTCAGAAACACGCTGAACGTTTCAACACGCAGATGATTTTCGATCATATCCACACAGCCAAGCTGCAACAAAAGCCTTTCCTGTTGATCGGCGATGCTGGCAGTTACACTTGTGACGCGTTGATCATCGCCACCGGCGCCTCGGCACAATATCTCGGCCTGTCTTCCGAGGAAGCCTTCATGGGACGAGGTGTTTCCGGCTGCGCCACCTGCGACGGATTCTTCTATCGCGGCCAGGATGTCGCTGTGGTGGGTGGCGGTAATACCGCCGTGGAGGAAGCCCTGTATTTGTCCAACATCGCCAAGCACGTCACACTGGTGCATAGACGCGATGCCTTTCGCGCCGAGCGCATCATGGTCGAT
>DHIV01000022.1:13291-25513 GCA_002403995.1 Gallionella sp. UBA4737
CGCGCCGAGCGCATCATGGTCGATCACCTGATGGAAAAAGTGAAAGAAGGAAAAATCACACTGCAACTCGATAGCACACTGGACGAAGTGCTGGGCGATGCCAGCGGCGTGACGGGCATGCGTGTCAAGCTTGTAAAGAGCGGCGAAACCAAGGACATCGCTTTGCAAGGTGTATTCATCGCCATTGGCCACAAGCCCAATACCAATATTTTTACCGGGCAACTGGAAATGAGCAACGGCTATATCCAGACGCGCGGCGGCTCGATTGGCAATGCCACTGCGACCAGTATTTCCGGGGTGTTCGCGGCCGGTGATGTGCAGGACCAGATCTATCGCCAGGCGGTCACCAGCGCCGGAACTGGCTGTATGGCGGCGCTGGATGCGGACAAGTATCTCGCCTCGCTGGCTAAGCTCTGAAGAAATACCCCTGCCCAACTACAACGTTCGTGACGTTGTGAAGAAACCCGAGAAAAATCTAACTGGCAAGATAGCACCCGACGATGCCGCGCTGTTCCGGGCGGCAGTCGGCGGAGTGCAGCCGCTGGCGGAGCAAAACCGCGTCACGCCACAGCCTGTCCCGCGCAAACCTGTTCTCCGCTCCCCCGCCGCTGCTCCGGAAATAATCGACTCTCTGTCGGACGGGTGCCCGGCCAATAGTTTTTCGGATTTCGCGCCCGAAAACGCAGCGGATGAATTTCTGGGCAACGGCCTGTCGCGCATGACCTTGCGCAAGCTGCGGCGCGGGACCTGGCCCATTCAAGACAGCCTCGACCTGCACGGCAATCACACCGATGCGGCGCGCAAGCTATTACAGGAGTTCTTGCATGAAGCGGCACAGCGCAACTTGCGCTGTGTGCTGGTGATACACGGCAAGGGACTTAACAGCCGGGGCGGCGAAGCGGTGTTGCGCAAGCTTGCACGCCACTGGCTGACTCAACATCCGCATGTATTGGCATATTGCGACGCACCAACCCAATACGGTGGCAGCGGTGCGGTACTGGTTCTGCTAAAGGCCGGCTCCTAGGTTTTTTTGCCCATCACATACATCATGTACTCGAAGAACATTTCACACCAGTCCTGATCGTTTTCCTTGAGCGATTGAAGCAGCTTCTTGACTTCCGTCACCGGCCAATTCGGGTTGTATGACACCAGCATATTCTCCGGGTAGATATCGAGTGATACGCTGAGGCGGCTCGCCATTTTCTTGATCCCATTCAGCATCAGCGCGATGTCCTTGTCGGACTCCACTTCGGCAGTCAAATTGCCGTACATTTTCGGATGCAGTTTGGTAAATTCGATGAATTTGGTGAGTATATAAAAGAATTCGCCTTTGTTATCCTTGCTCACCGCATCGCCCATCATGAACGGCATCACCGACAATTCCAGCCAGTAGTAACCCAGCTTGGGATTGCGATGTTTGGATACACCGATATAACCGTTGCGCGCCTTGGCGCGCTGGATGACGTCATCCAGCAACAATTTTTCCGAGCTGCGCGTGGCGATCTCCTTGCCCTCCAGCACACTGGGCTTGAACAGAAAGAAATTCGGAAAATCGTCGTAAAGCTTACCAGCATGATTGTGATCGCGATAATAGGCATTGAAGAGCTTCAATACCGCCTCGGCCATTACCGCCTCGCCGCTTTTCTCGGTATCTTTATTGGCTTTGCTGGCAACAGCGCCAGCCTTGCTATCCTGCATATTCTCCCCCCGCTTGTTACATGTATCCAGCGAATCTAATACAGTTGCAATCATACCTCCACATGCTAGACTCATGTGTGCATTTGGCCGAATTTTTCGGCTGGAATTGATTTCAATCAAAAAAACCATTACCGGGGACGATTGCCATGAGCAAATTTTTGCTGACTTTGTTAATGCTGGCCAGCACAAGCACCTTTGCTGAGATCAACAAGTGGGTGGATGACCAGGGTCAGGTGCATTATTCGGATAGGCTACCCCCCCCTGACGTTAAGCCAAAAACTCTGCGCTCAATCGCCGGCACTCAGGATTCCGCAAGCAGCGGTGCGGCCGCGACGAAAACCATCGCGGAACGCGAAGCGGAATTGAAGAAAGATAAAGCACAAAAACAAGCAGAAGCCGACAAATCCACGCAGAAGAAGGCGACTGAAGACGCTCTCAGAGCCAACTGCGCCAATGCGCAGGAAAATCTGAGAGCATTGCAGTCAGGCGTGCGCATAATGGAAATCGGTGCCGATGGCGAGAGATCTTACATAGACGATACGCAACGACAGCAGCGCATGGACAAGGTCCAGCAAGATATCAGTAATTACTGCAAATAATCCTACGCGACAAGCTGCTCGTCGCGCAGGCGCAGAGCTTCTTCGATGTCCACCGCCACCACTTTGGATACGCCCTTTTCCTGCATCGTCACGCCGACCAGCTGTTGCGCCAGTTCCATGGTGATCTTGTTGTGGCTGATAAACACGAACTGGGTGTGCTGCGCCATTTTCTTGATCAGCGCGCAGAGCCGCTCGGTATTGGTGTCATCCAGCGGGGCGTCCACTTCATCGAGCAGGCAGAACGGCGCGGGGTTGAGTTGAAACAGCGAGAATATCAGCGCGATCGCGGTGAGGGCTTTTTCCCCGCCCGACAACAGATGGATCGAACTGTTCTTCTTGCCGGGCGGCTGCGCCATCACCTGCACGCCGCTGTCGAGTATCTCCTCGCCAGTCAGCACCAGCCGCGCTTCGCCGCCGGCAAACAGCACCGGAAACATTTCCGACAGATGCTGGTTGACCTGGTTGTAGGTGTCCATCAGCAGTTCGCGCGATTCCTTGTCGATGCGGCGTATCGCGTCTTCCAGCGTCGCCATCGCTTCGTTCAGGTCTTTCGCCTGCGCATCCAGGTAGGCCTTGCGCTCGGTCGCGGTTTGCAATTCCTCGAGCGCCGCGAGATTCACTGCGCCCAATGCCTCGATATCCGCATTCAGCCGGTTCAACTCGCTCTGTAGCGCATTCGGCTTGTTGTTGCCGCTCGGGTGCCCGGACAAATGTTTTTCGTATTCCAGCAGCGGAAGCAACGCCTGTTCGTCGACTCCCTGCAACTGCTCGGACCATTGCTCGAAATGCAGGCGCGCTTCCTGTTCCTTGAGCGTCAGCTCGCTGAGCTTCTCGCGCAGCGGATTCAGTTTGTGTTCGCTCGCAAGCCGCTCCTGCTCTAGCTTTTGCAGATTGACCGTGGCATTTTCCAGAATATTGCGCGCCTCGCCCAGCGCCTGTTCGCAAGCCTGGCGGGTTAGCAGGGCAGCCTGCAATTGCTGCTGGGCAGACTCATCCTCGCTGACCGACAGGTCGGCGCGCAATTGCGCCAGGTTCTGCTCGAACTGCACCAATGCATCGGTGATCTGCTGGACGTTGTGTTGCAGGTCGCTGATCTTTTCGGTGCAGGTCTTGGCAAAGAAGCGGGTTTCCTGCAGGGCGTGCTGCGCCTGCTGCGCTCGGCTGCGTTGCTCGCGCAACGCGATATCCTGCGCGCTGGCATGGCGCTGCGCCTCGTCTACTTGCGTATAGAAGGCGGCGATCTGCTCGCGCAGTACCACCATCTGTTCGTCTACACCGCGCTGCTGGTTCTGTTCGACAACCAGCAGCTCGGCCGCTTCCTGCATCTCGCGCTCGATCTGCGCGGCACGTTCCACACTGCGCTCGTGCGCCTGGTTCAGCTTGAGTATGTTCATCTGCAGGCCGTGCAGTCGTTGTTGCAATTCGTTTCCTGCAGCACGCAGCGGCGCAATCTGGATATCGATGGACTGGTAGTGTTGCTCGGCTTGCGCAAGCTGTACACGCGAATACTCCGCGTTGCGGTTCTGCTCGATCAGTTCCAGTTCCAGCTTCTCGATCTCGCGCTGCCTCGCCAGCACACCGTGCAACTGGCTGTCCGGCGCATGAAATAACACACTGTGCGCACCGATCAGATGTCCCTGTGGCGTGACGAACCAGCCGCCCGCCGGCAGCTGCGCGCGTTGCGCATAACCTTGTGCCACATCCGCAACGGCATACACATGGGTCAACCAGTCGCGCAGCACCGGGAGCACTTCCGTGTCCTGGCATTGCACATAACTCAATAAGGTCTTCAACTGGGCGATCTCGTTATCTCCATGCCCGTTGTTAGACGGTGCATGCGTGTCCGATGGAGAAAACAGGGCGAGCTTGGCCGGTGGCGCATCACTCCACGCGGCAGCGCCATCCAGCGACGGCAAGGCCAGCGCGTTTAGCCGCTCGCGCAACACGGCTTCCAGCGCGTCTTCCCAGCCTGCATCGATGCGTATCGCTTGCCACAAGCGCGGTTTGTTATCCAGCTGATGCTGTTGCAACCATGCGTTGAGGTTCTTGTCGCTGACGATCTGGCGCTGCAATTGCTGCAAGGCATGCAGTCTGGCCTCGGTCTGCGCCAGCATGCGCTCCTGCTGCTGCAAGGAATCGCGCTGGTTGCCCCGTTGCGTATCCGCCAGCGGCAACTGTTCCTGCAATTGCGCCAGTTTCTCGACCTGCTCGGCACGCAGCTTTTCAAGCTCGGTCACTTGCTGCTGCGCCTGTTGCAGCGCGCCCCCATCGGCACCGGGCAGATTGTCTTTTTCCAGCAGCAACCGCGAGCGGCGCGATTCCAGTTGCTGAATGTTGCGCTGCAGGTGTTCACGTTGCGTCTCTGCCAATTGCAGTTGCTGTTGCAATTGCAGTTGCTCGCGCTGCAATGCGTTATGCCTGTCCTGCGCGGCGCGCGCTGCATCTTCAGCCTGCGGCAGGTTCTGGCCTTCCGTTTGCGCGAGCTGCTCGGTCTCGGCCACCTTGGCACCGGCGCCTTCCTGCTGGCGCTGCCAATGTTCCAGCAACGAATGTACGCCCTGGCGCTGGTGCTGCTGCTGCTCGATCTGCCGCTCGGTGTTGGCGAGCTGCTGCGTCATACGCTGGCGCTGGTCGGCAACGTGCTTGATGTGCTGCTCCAGCCGCGCGATCTCGGCATTCGCCGTGTACAGCTCGCCCTGCTTGACGTGCAGCGCGTCGGAAAGCTGGTAATGCCCGCTGCGCGCGGTTTCCAGCTGGCTTTCGATGTCGCGCAAGCGCGCGGTTTCAGCTTCCAGTTCGGTGCGGGTCTTCTCGGTGGCCTGCGCGAATCTGACGCGCTGCGCTTCGGCTTCCTGTTTTTTAACCAGCCAAAACAAATGTTGCGTGGTGTCGCGCTGCGTTTCCAGCGCGCGGTATTGTTTTGCCACCTCGGCCTGCGCACCCAGATGGATCAGTTGTTTATCCAGCTCCTGCAAGATGTCGCTGACGCGCAGCAGATTGTCGCGCGTGTCGCCGATACGCAACTCGGTCTCGCGGCGGCGGTCACGGTATTTGGAAACACCCGCAGCCTCTTCGAGGAAGATGCGCAACTCTTCCGGCTTGGCCTCGATGATGCGCGAGATCATGCCCTGCTCGATGATCGCGTAGGCGCGCGCCCCCAGCCCGGTGCCGAGGAAGATGTCGGTGACGTCCTTGCGCCGCACATGCTGGTTGTTGATGTGGTAGCTGGAATCGCCGTCGCGCTGCAACACGCGCTTGATCGAGATCTCCGCGTAGCTGGCCCACTGCCCGTTCGCCTTGCCCAGCGAGTTGTCGAATATCAGTTCGACGCTGGCGCGGGAAACCGGCTTGCGCTTGCTGGAACCATTAAAGATCACGTCCTGCATGGTCTCGCCGCGCAGCGCGGAAGCCTTGGACTCGCCCAGCACCCAGCGCAGCGCGTCGATCACATTCGACTTGCCGCAGCCGTTCGGGCCCACCACGCCCACGATCTGACCCGGCAGCGCGATGTGCGTGGGGTCAACGAAGGATTTGAAACCGGCTAACTTGATCTGGGAAAGGCGCAATTGGGAACAGTCTTAACGTTATAATTCCGCCTATTCTAACCGAAGCGGAACACTACACAAAATGAGCTCGCAACCCTCCAAAAACCTTGAGACTTTTCCCAATCCCAGCCCTGCGCGGGATTACCACATCCACATGGAAATACCGGAGTTCACCTGCCTGTGCCCCAAGACCGGCCAGCCAGATTTTGCCACGCTGATGCTGGATTACATCGCGGATGAAAAATGCGTCGAACTGAAAAGCCTCAAGCTGTATATCTGGTCGTTCCGCAATGAAGGGCATTTTCACGAGGATGTCACCAATCGCATCCTCGACGACCTGGTCGCCGCCACCCAGCCGCGCTTCATGCGCCTCACCGCCAAATTCTACGTGCGCGGCGGGATCTTCACCAACGTCGTAGCGGAACACCGAAAGCCGGGCTGGCAACCTGCGCCGCACGTTGATTTAACCCGGTTCGACACGCAATCGAACACCCGTGGGTAACCCCTCCCCAACCCTCCCCCTGACAAGGGGGGTTATTTTCCTCCCATGATCTATTACCTCGGCCTGGACTTCGGCACCTCCGGCGCGCGTGCCTGCGTCATTGACCAGGACAAAATCATCGTCTGGGAACAGCGCGTCGCAAACCAGGCTCCTGCCTCGCAAACCCCGGCCGACTGGCGTACCGCGCTGCACACGCTGCTCAGTGCGCTACCGAAAGATATCGCGGTCGAGTTGCGAGGGCTGGCGATAGACGGCACCTCCGGCACGGTGCTGCTTTGTGATGAAGCACTGGAGCCATGCTCCCCTGCCCTGCTTTATCACGATAACCGCGCACATCCACAAGCCGAACAACTCAAGAACATCGCACCTGACGGGCATACCGTTTGCACCGCGACATCGGGGCTTGCCAAGTTCCTTAATCTGACGCAACACGGCGACGTCCATCAAGCCGCGTATTTTTTGCATCAGGCCGATTGGCTCACCGCCATGCTCAGCGGGAAGCCCGGCATCAGCGACTACCACAACGCGCTGAAGACCGGTTACGACGTTGAGCATCTGTGCTGGCCGGATTGGGTGATGGCGCTGCCGCATAGCCGCCTACTACCGCAGGTGCTGGCACCCGGTGAAGTTATCGGGACCATCCTGCCGGATATCGCGGCGCATTTCTGCATCAACCTGCAATGTATCATCCACGCCGGAACCACAGACAGCACTGCGGCTTTCATCGCTGCAGAAATACAGGAAGCAGGTGTTGGCGTGACTTCTCTTGGCACCACGCTGGTACTCAAACAACTCTCGGCGCAGCGCATCGAAGCACCGGAATATGGCGTGTACAGTCATCGCTGCGGTGACTTGTGGCTGGCGGGCGGCGCGTCGAATGCCGGAGCCGGGGTGCTGAGCCATTACTTCAGCGATGCACAGCTCGACTCCCTGAGCGCACAGATCGATCCACTGCAATTCTGCCCGCTGGATTATTACCCGCTGACCAGGATAGGCGAGCGTTTCCCGGTCAACGATGCATTGCTCGCCCCTCGACTGGTACCGCGCCCGGATAGTGATGTGGAATTCCTGCACGGGTTGTTGCAAGGCCTGGCGCGTATCGAAGCAGCGGGCTATGCCAGGTTGGCCGGGTTGGGTGCGCCCCCTCTCAAGCGCGTCGTGACCAACGGAGGCGGGGCGCAGAACCTGGCGTGGAAAATAATGCGCGAAAGATTGTTGGGCGTCCCGGTCAGCACGGCGGCGCATAGCGAAGCGGCTTACGGCAGCGCGCTGCTATGCCTTGATGGATTTCATTTGCCCCGCAGCGCAGCCTCGAACTGATCGATCGGGACCGGCTTGCCGAACAGAAAACCCTGGAAGGCATGACAGCCGTGATTATCGAGGAACTCGAATTGCGCCATGGTTTCGACCCCTTCCGCTATGACATTCAATCCCAGCGCCTCGGTCATCGCGATGATGGTTTGCACGATCGCTGCATCATTGGGGTCGCTCGCAATGTCGCGCACGAAGGATTGGTCGATCTTGATCTGGTCCAATGGCAGCCGTTTGAGGTATTGCAAAGAAGAATAGCCCGTGCCGAAATCATCCACTGAAAAACCGACCCCGAGCATTTTTAATTCGCGCATTTTGCTGATGGTATCTTCGACGTTCTCCAGCACGGTACTCTCGGTGAATTCCATCTTGAGGTGCGAAGGCTTCGCGCCGCTTTCCAGCAGGATACGCTGCGCCTGCGCAACAAAGTCGGGCTGGCGGAACTGTTTGGCGCTGACGTTCACCGCCAGTATCAGGTCGCGTGTCCGCGCATCATTCTGCCATTCCTTGAGTTGTGTGCAGGCAGTTTTCAACACCCATAGACCGACCGGCACGATCAGGCCGGTCTCTTCGGCAAGCGGGATAAATTGCGTGGGCGAAACCTCGCCGCGTTCGGGATGATCCCAGCGCAACAACACCTCGGCGCCTAGCGGGCGGCGCAGACTGTCTACCTGGATCTGGTAACTCAGGTGGAATTGCTGTTTTTCAAGCGCATGGCGCAGATCCGCCTCCATCACCGCACGCGCTTCCAATGCCATCTGCATGTGCGGATCGAAGAAGCGAATGGCATTCCGGCCTGCCATCTTGGCCTGATACATCGCGACATCGGCGTGCCGGAGCAAGTCTTCCGCACTTTCCTGATGTTCAAAAAACAGACTGATACCGATACTGACCGTCGAAAGGAACTCGTAATCATTCAGCACATATTGTCTATCCAGCTCGGCGCGGATCTTTTCCGCAACCGATTCGGTTTGGGTGGCAGCCTCCTCCACCTCGCTGCTCAGATCCTCCAGCACCACCACAAATTCATCGCCGCCCAGCCTTGCCACGCTGTCACCCTCACGCACGCAAGTTTGCAGGCGGCGTGCCACCTCGATCAACAGCCGATCGCCCATTGCATGGCCTTGCGTGTCATTGATGGTCTTGAAGTGATCCATATCCAGAAACAGCAGCGCGCCGTGTCGGCCGTTGCGCGCGCTGACTGCCAGCGCCTGCTGTAAACGATCCAGCAACAGACGGCGATTCGGCAGCAGGGTCAGCGAATCGTAGAAGGCCAGTTGATGGATTGCCTGTTCCGACTTCTTGCGATTGCTGATGTCGCGGAACACCGCGACGTAGTGCGTCAGCTCATGGTTCTCATCATAAACGGCCGTGATGGTCATCATCTTCGGATAGACACTGCCGTCCTTGCGTTTATCCCAGACCTCCCCGGACCATTTGCCGGTTTCGAGCAACACAGCCCACATGGCCTGGAAGAAAGCCGCATCATGCCGGCCGGACTGGAAGATGCTAGGGTTGCAACCTATGACTTCATCCTTGTTGTAGCCGGTGATATCCTGGAAGGCCTGATTGACGCGCAGGATCTTGGCATCAGGCGAGGTGATCATGATCGCTTCCTGGGTGTCGAACGTGACTGCAGCGATGCGCTGCCCCTCTTCGATCTTCTTGCGTTCGGTGATGTCGCGGCAAGAACCGTATACGGTACCGTCTGGCAAAGTGACCGCATTCATCTCCAGTGGCACACGGCTACCGTCTTTTCTGTTCAGTTGCATCTCACGAGTCGACACCCCACCCGAGTGAATGATACTGTGGAAACGTTCCCGGTAGATGTCGCGGAATGCGGGGGTCACCAGGTCATAAATGTTGCCTACCAGCAACTCTTCTTCGGAATACCCCAATAAATTCCTGAATCGCTCATTGACGTACAACCAGCGCTCCTTGCGCGGGTCAGCCACGAACACCGCATCGGCGGCATTGTCCATCAGCATGCGCAATTTCCTTTCATTGTCGCGAAGCTCTTGCTCGATCTTCTTGCGACCGGTGATGTCGCGGCTTGAGGCATAGAGATAATATTTGCCTTCTATCTCCGCGCCCGTGGTGCTGACTTCGACATCGATCAATTCTCCGTCCTTGCGGCGCTGCTTGGTCTCAAACAATGCGCCCTCTGATCGAATCAACTTCTTGAAGCGTTCCATCAATTCTTCTCTCGACCATTGCGCATCCCAGTCAGCCACGTTAAGTTTGGCCATTTCTTCCTGGGTATAACCCAACATATGGCAGAAAGTATCATTGACTTCCACTATGTTGCCCCGCTCATCCATGATGTGGATGCCCTCCAGCGCTGAATTCATCAATGCCCGGTGGCGCCGCATCAGCACTTCATTTTTCTGTTCAGTTCGTTTGCGCACGGTAATGTCGCGGCTCGATGCGAAAATGTAACGTTGCCCATCTATTTCGACGCCAACAGTACTGACCTCGACGTCGATCAGCGAGCCGTCCTTGCGACGCTGCACTGTCTCGAACGTTGCGCCACTTTTACCGACGAAACCCTTGAGCCTCTCCAGCAACTCTTCCTTGGTCCATTGAGCATCCCAATCGGCAATATTGAGCTTGAGTGCTTCATCTGGTGTATAACCCAGCATGCGGCAGAAGGCATCATTGGCCTCAACGACATTGCCCTGTATATCCATTACGCGGAAACCATCGAGAGCGGTTTTCATCAATCCCTGATAGCGCCTCAGCAGTGCTTCTGTTCTATTCTGAATCTGTTGGCGCTCGGAAATATCTACACCCATACCAACCAGCACTTGCTCCCCATTGCGTTCAATGCGCCGCCCGGTAAAGTAGTAAGGGGTCTTTACGCCATTTTTTGCCACCAATTCCGCTTCCACAAAAGTTTCCCCGGTCACAAAGACCTTGCGGATATTCTCCTCGATCAGGGTGCGATCATTCCCTTCAAAAAAATCCAGCGGGTTGCTGCGGGCGATCTCCTCGCTATTGAGCTGCAGCGCGCTCTCAAACTGCCTGTTCCACATCAAAAAGCGTCCCAATGCATCAAACATGTAAAAGATACCCGGCAGCGATTGGATCAGTTCTTTGCTGAGGTCGCTATCAAGTTTGGCGACTTCCTCCGCGTGCTTGCGGCTTGCCTGCATGGCCGCCACCATCAGATCGACCAGCAACAGGGTGGCAAAGAACAACAACAGCAAGAACAAACCCTGCTGAACGTCCGAGGTATAAAACGGACCCAGTCCAAAGCTGGTCGCCACTGCGGCAATCAACGCCGGTATCAGCACGCCTAATGATGAGCCCATCACCCCAAAGCGCATCGCCGACCAAACGACTAGAGGCAACAACAAAAATACCAGCTGCTGAGAATGGCTGCTGGCAACATTGATGAAAAGAAACACGTGCCAACTCACGGCGAGCAAGATCGAAAACCAGGCCAGAAACTCCAGCCGCTGGGCCCATAATTTTTTCAATTCCGTGCGGGAAATATTGAGCAGCAGCGGGGCTGCCATTAACACACCAATGAAATCTCCAGCCCACCAGGACAGCCAGGCCGAGCCGGCTTGCTGTAAAGTCATCACCTTGTATATCGCCAGACTACCCACGCCGATGCTGGCACTGACCAGCATCCCGATTGCTGCGGCTACCACGAGGAGCAGGATGTCGTAAGCGCGATCGAGCACGCCATGGAATTCCAACCTGCGCAGCAACCTCGCTGCAAGCAACGGAGCCAGCGTATCGCCCAGCGCAATGCAACAGTCCAGCAACGGGGTAGAGTCAACGGAATAATTGGTGGCCAGCGCGCCAAGGAATACCCCCGGCCAATAGGTATAACCCCAACGCATCAAAGCCGCTACGGCAATTCCGGTGGGCAGCCAGATCAGGGTGATGTGAGGATCCACGTAAGGAATCGCCAAGCCCAGCCTGCCGCTGACAAAGTAAGCCAGCGCCACAAATATGAGTTGCGCAGCAACTTTTGGTTTGCCCTGATGGCTTGAAATTTTTGTCGGTAACTGACTGGTCATAAAACTTTAAAGGTAATCCATACTTTTGGCACACTCGCGAACCAGCCAGCACACCACACGACCATAACCTGGCGATTTGGAAAAACCCTGTGGTCATCCAGATTACCACCGCACAAAGCCACTCTGTTATGCAGAATTGTTGATGTACTTTTAGGCCTAGGCGACTGGATATTAAATCTAATCCCGCCATATTCATATAGCCAAAATGACATAAATCTCACCAACCGGGCAAGACGACCGCCGCGCAACACCTTATAATCGTGCTTTCATTTCGTCTCGCACACCCGGAGCCCGCCATGTCGCCCAGCACTGCATCACAAAGCCTGTTCAACACCCGCAAGACTTTCAAGTTCGGCAGCGGCAAACAAGGCACGTTGTATTCGCTGCCCGCACTGGAAGCAGCAGGCATAGCAAAAATTTCGCGCCTGCCGGTTTCGATCCGCATCGTGCTGGAAGCGGTGCTGCGCAATTGCGACGGCAAGAAGATCTCCGAAACGCATGTGCGCCAGCTGGCCAACTGGCAGCCGAATGCG
>DHIV01000048.1:0-21685 GCA_002403995.1 Gallionella sp. UBA4737
GCAAACCGGGGTCGCCTTTTCTTCGGTTACCTTCTTTTGGCGAAGCAAAAGAAGGTGACTAGCTGTCGGGCTACCCCCGACGGTTTTGAATTTGATTTTCACGCACATCAAAACATACAGCGAAGAGTCAAAGCTTCTACCCTCTCCCTAGCCCTCTCCCTGCAAGGGAGAGGGGGTAGTTTTGCCTCCTACAAATCCAGCAACACCCTCCCCGGATATTCCAGCGCCTCCTTGATCGTAGCCAGGAACAGCACTGCTTCGCGTCCGTCGATGATGCGATGATCATATGACACCGCGAGATAATTCATCGGTCGGATCACGATCTGACCATTCTCCACCACTGCCCTGTCCTTGGTCGCATGAATGCCGAGGATGGCGGCTTGCGGCGGGTTGATGATCGGTGTGGAAAGCATCGAGCCGAACACGCCGCCGTTTGAGACGGTGAACGTGCCGCCGGTGAGTTCTTCCATCGTCAGCTTGCCGACCTTGGCGCGCGCGCCGAAATCGGCGATCTGTTTTTCGATGTCGGAAAACGAAAGTTTGTCGGCATCGCGGATGATGGGCACGACCAGCCCGCGCTCGCTGCCGATCGCCATGCCGATGTCGAAGTAACCGTGGTAGATGATGTCGGTGCCGTCCACAGAGGCGTTGACGATCGGGAATTTCTGCAATGCCAGCACCGCTGCCTTGACAAAGAACGACGAGAAGCCGAGCTTGATGCCGTGCTTTTTCTCGAATGCATCCTTGTAGCGGTTGCGCAGATCCATCACCGGCTGCATGTTGACTTCGTTGAAGGTGGTCAGGATCGCGGCATTCTGTTGCGATTGCAGCAAACGCTCCGCGATGCGCTGGCGGATGCGCGTCATCGCCACGCGCTGTTCGGGGCGGTTGCCGGAAGGTGCAATAGTTGGAACGGCTTGTCCACCCTCTCCCTTCGAGGGAGAGGGAGAAGATTTAACCTGCTGCATCGCATTCAACACATCTTCTTTGGTGACGCGACCGCTACGACCGCTGCCGTGCAAGTTGCCGGCATCAACCTCTTTTTCGCGCGCCAGTTTGCGCACCGAAGGAGGCACGGCGGGACTGGCCGCTGCGTGCGGCGCAGCAGTGACTGCTTGTGTTGCCGTCGCCGCAGTATCGATCTGCGCGATCAATTCATTGCTGCCCACCTTCTCGCCATCGCCCTTGATGATCCTGGTCAGCACGCCACTCTTGGAAGCAGGCAATTCCAGCACGACTTTGTCGGTCTCAACGTCGATCAGGTTCTCGCCCTCAATAACTGCATCTCCGACACGCTTGTGCCAGGTCAGCAAAGTCGCTTCGCTGACAGATTCGGATAACTGGGGGACTCTGACTTCAATGGTGCTCATGGTGTGATGCTCCCTGTAACGTAAAACTCGCGTAGCGAGACATTGTCCCCCTCGCCCTATGGGAGAGGGCGGGGGAGAGGGAAACGGGCATGACGGGTTTCATCATTAGGAAAGGCTTTTGCCATGCACGTTAGGTTTGTTGTCGAGATCGTCGCGGAACGCGGCTTCGATCACTGCTTTCTGCTGTTCCTGATGCACCGCCAGATAACCGGCGGCGGGTGCGGCGGATGAAGGACGCAGCGCGTAGTCGAGGTGCATGCCCTTGCGCATGTGGCGCAGCAGATAATGCTGGATGCGATGCCAGGCGCCCTGGTTGCCGGGCTCTTCCTGGCACCACACCACTTCCGTGGCCTTCGGATACGCGGCGATCTGCGCGGCGAAGTCGTCGTGCGGGAACGGGTAGAGCTGTTCGATGCGTATGATCGCCATATCCGCAATGCCCTTGGCACGGCGGGCGGCGAGCAGGTCGTAATACACCTTGCCGCTGCACGCGATGATGCGGCGGACTTTTTTGTTATCCAGCTTATCCGCTTCGGCGATCACCGGCTGGAAGTGACCCTGCGTCAATTCGGCGAGCGGCGAAGCCGCATCCTTGCTGCGCAACAAACTCTTGGGCGTGAACACGATCAGCGGTTTGCGATACGGGCGCAACATCTGCCGGCGCAGCAGATGGAACATCTGCGCCGGCGTGGAAGGGATGCACACCTGGATGTTGTAATCGGCGCACAACTGCAGATAGCGCTCGATGCGGCCCGATGAATGCTCCGCGCCCTGCCCCTCATAACCATGCGGCAGCAGCATCACCAGCCCGCACAACCTGCCCCATTTCACTTCGCCGGAGGCGATGAACTGGTCGATCACCACTTGCGCGCCGTTGGCAAAATCGCCGAACTGCGCTTCCCACAGCACCAGCGAATTCGGCTCGGCGGTAGCGTAACCGTATTCGAAACCCAGCACCGCTTCTTCGGACAGCAGCGAATCGATCACGACGAAATCGGCCTGTTCGGGCGAAATATGCTGCAGCGGCGTGTATGCCCCCACGTTCCACTCCCTGCGGTTCTGGTCATGCCAGGTGGCGTGGCGGTGGAAGAATGTGCCGCGCTGGGTGTCCTGCCCGGACAGGCGCACCGGATAGCCTTCGCTGAGCAATGTAGCGTAAGCGAGGTTTTCCGCCATGCCCCAGTCCAGCGGCAGATCCCCGTGCGCCATCGCGGTTCGGTCATCGACGATCTTCTGCACGCGCGAATGCAATACAAAATTTTCCGGAACAGTAGTCAGTGGTATCGACAACTGCTGCAAGCGTTCCAGCGGCACAGCGGAGTTCACCGCGACATCCCAGGACACGTCGCGTTTGAACGGCGCCCAATCGATTGTGATCTTGCCGCTGCCTTTTGGCCGTCCCTCGAAACTCGCCTTTGGCTTGTTTTCCAGCGCGGGCTGGATCGAGTTGCGCCCCTCATCCATCGCCTTGCGGTAGGTCGCGATCATCGCGTCCGCTTCGCCGGCCTGGATCACGCCCTGTTGCTCCAGACGCTGCGCATAAAGCGCGCGCGTGCCGGGATGTTTGCGAATGAAGCCATACATGAACGGCTGGGTGACCAGCGGCTCGTCCTGCTCGTTGTGCCCCAGCTTGCGGAAGCACACCAGATCGATCACCACATCCTTGTTGAACTGCATGCGGTAATCCAGCGCGATCTCGGTGACCAGCAATACCGCATCGGGATCGTCTGCATTCACATGGAAGATCGGCGCGTCGATCATCTTCGCCACGTCGCTGCAATAGGTGCTGGAACGCACGTCGCGCATGTCCGATGCGGTGAAGCCGATCTGGTTGTTGGTGATGATATGCACCGTGCCGCCGGTGCGATAGCCGCGCGTTTGCGACATGGCCAGCGTTTCCATCACCACGCCCTGTCCGGCAAATGCCGCATCGCCGTGCAGCAGGATAGGGATCACCTTGGAACCAGCGAAATCCTTGAGGCGGTGCTGGCGCGCGCGCACCGAACCTTCCACCACCGGATTGACGATCTCCAGATGGGAAGGATTGAACGCCAGTGCGACATGCAGCTCTCCACCCGGCGTGCCGATGTCGGCCGAAAAGCCCTGGTGATACTTGACGTCGCCGGAAGTCAGATGCTCGGCATGGATGCCTTCGAATTCGGCGAACAGCATGGAAGGCAGCTTGCCGAGTATATTGACCAGCACGTTAAGCCGCCCGCGATGCGCCATGCCGATCACGGTTTCCTGCACGCCCTGTGCACCGGCACGTTGCAGCAGATGTTCGAGCAGCGGGATCGCGGTCTCGCCGCCTTCCAGCGAGAAACGCTTCTGCCCGACGAACTTGGTGTGCAGGTAGCGCTCCAGCGTCTCTGCGGCGGTGAGGAGTTCGAGGATGCGGCGGCGCTGCGCGGCGTCATAACCGGCCGATCCGCGCACGCTTTCCAGGCGATTCTGTATCCAGCGTTTCTGCGCCACATCGCTGATGTACATGTATTCCGCGCCGATGCTGCCGCAGTAAGTCTGGCGCAACAGTTGGAGGATCTCGCGCAGGGTCATGCGCGCGCCACCCACCAGAGAGCCGGTATCGAAGGTGGCATCCATGTCAGTTTCGCCCAAACCATAATGCGCCGGATCAAGCTCGGCGACCACCGGCTTGGCATAACGGTTCAGCGGGTCGAGATTGGCGACACGCACGCCGAGAAAGCGATGCGCGTTGATGAGCTGCAGCACGAAAACCTGCTTGCGTTCCAGCTCGGCATCGGGCGCCATTGCACTGCTGGCAGAAACCTTTGGCAGGGCCGCAAAAGCGCGCTGGATATGGCTGTGCGATTGGTCCTGTGCGCCATTGGCCAGCGGCGGCAGCGCATCGAAATAGCTGCGCCATTCCCTGGGCACGGCATTCGGGTCAAGGAGATATTGTTCGTACAATTCCTCGACAAAGGGCGCGTTGGTTCCGAACAGCAGCGAGCTATCCAGCATCAAGCGCATGAAATTGGCTGGCTCGTTCAACGTTTACCCACCGGGACGAAATCACGCTTGACCGCGCCGCGATACAACTGGCGCGGGCGGCCGATCTTCTGTTCCACATCCCCCACCATTTCGTTCCATTGCGACACCCAGCCTGTGGTGCGTGCCAGCGCAAAGATCACCGTGAACATGTTGGTCGGGATGCCCAATGCGCGCAGCACGATGCCTGAATAGAAATCCACGTTCGGATACAGCTTGCGCTCGATGAAATACGGGTCGCTCAGCGCGACACGCTCCAGTTCCATCGCCAGTTCGAACAGCTTATTGTTCTCGAGATTGAGTTCCTTGAGTACTTCGTAGCAGGTCTGTCGCATCACGCTGGCGCGCGGGTCCATGTTCTTGTAGACGCGGTGGCCAAAGCCCATCAGACGGTATTTTTTGTCTTTCACACCCTGTACATATTCTTTCACCCTCGACACATCGCCGATCTCCTCCAGCATGTTCAGCGCGGCCTCGTTGGCGCCGCCATGGGCCGGGCCCCACAACGCGGCTATGCCGGAAGCGACACAGGCAAATGGATTGGCTCCGCTTGAACCGGCCAGGCGCACCGTCGCGGTGGAAGCGTTTTGCTCATGATCGGCGTGCAAAATGAAGATGCGTTCCAGTGCACGCACCAGCATGGGGTTCGGAACATATTCCTCCGCCGGCGTGCCGAACATCATGTACAAGAAGTTCTCCACATAGCTGAAGCTGTTCTTCGGGTACATGAAGGGGTAACCAATGCTGTATTTGTAGGCCATCGCGGCGATGGTCGGTACCTTGGCGATCAGACGCAGCGCGGAAATATCCCGGTGTTCGGGATTATTGATGTCCAGCGAGTCGTGGTAGAACGCCGACAGCGCCCCCACCACGCCGACCATCACCGCCATCGGATGCGCGTCGCGGCGGAAGCCGAAAAAAAACCGGGTCAACTGGTCATGCACCATGGTATGCATGGTGACCTTATGCCTGAAAGCCTCCTTCTGTCGAGCGTCCGGCAATTCGCCGTTCATCAGCAGATAGCACACTTCGAGAAAGTCCGATTGTTCGGCAAGTTGTTCGATGGGATAGCCGCGGTAATAAAGCAACCCGGCTTCGCCGTCGATGAAGGTGATCTCCGAAATGCAACTGGCCGTAGCGGTAAATGACGGATCATAGGTGAACACCCCCAGCTTGTTGATGCCGCGAATATCCACCACATCAGGCCCCAGCGTGCCGGACAGAATCGGCAACTCGATGCTGCGCCCGTCATCCAGGGTCAATGTTGCGATACGATTCTTTTCCATACTCAAGGGCTCCCCAAAAGTTGTGCGGCTATTTAAACTGCCCTGATCTTCTCCAGCAACGCCTGCTGTTCGCCCGGCGTCGCCTGCTGCCTGCCTGCAATCATATCCCAGAGTGGATTGTCGGGCATATCGAGAAATTCTTCGAACACTCGCTGCCCTGCCTCGTCCAGCTGCGCATACTCCTGTTCGATGAAACGTCCCAGCACGATATCGAGTTCCAGCAATCCGCGCCGGCTGCGCCAGCGCACTCGCTCCAAACCTTTATCCACTATTCCTCCTACACCAGCCTCTTGACCATCATATCCTTGATCTTCCCGATGGCCTCGGTCGGATTCAATTCCTTGGGGCACACATCCACGCAATTCATGATGGTGTGACAGCGAAACAAACGATATGGGTCTTCCAGATCATCGAGACGCTCGCTGGTGGCCTGATCGCGCGTGTCGGCGATGAAGCGATAGGCCTGCAACAATCCGGCCGGGCCGACGAACTTGTCCGGGTTCCACCAGAACGAAGGGCAAGCCGTGGTGCAGCAGCCGCACAGGATGCATTCGTACAGGCCATTCAAATGCGCGCGCTGCTGCGGCGATTGCAGGCGCTCGGTTTCCGGCGGCGGTTCGTTGTTGATCAGGTAAGGCTTGATCGAATGGTATTGTTTGAAGAACTGCGTCATGTCCACGATCAGATCTCGTATCACCGGCAACCCCGGCAAGGGTCGCAATTCAACCGGCTCCTTGAGTGAAGCAAGCGGCGTGATGCACGCCAGCCCGTTGCGACCGTTGATGTTCATCGCATCCGACCCGCACACCCCCTCACGGCAAGATTTGCGCAATGACAGGCTGTCGTCCTGTTCCTTGATCAGCAGCAGCGCGTCGAGCAGCATCTTTCCCTGCGTGCTGTCATCATGCCGGATGTCCAGTTCGTAGTCCTGCATATACGGCGCAGTGTCTTTGTCCGGGTTGTAGCGGTAGATACGAAACTTCATTGGCGACTCCTAACAGCCAACCGCTTGGCAACCGTCCTCAGGTTGATCAGCGGAATGGCTCTTGTTTTATCAGTAAACCCGCGCCTTGAGCGGGAACGATTCCACGGTAAGCGGTTTCAGCCGAACCGGTTTGTAATCCAGCCTGTTCCCTTCGCGAAAATACAGGCTGTGCTTGAGCCAGTTCACGTCATCACGCTGCCGGAAGTCGTCGCGCGCATGCGCGCCGCGGCTTTCCTGCCGCGCATTTGCTGCGATCATCGTCGCCTGTGCGACCTCGATCAGGTTGTCCAGTTCCAGCGCCTCGATGCGCGCGGTATTGAACACTTTGCTCTTGTCCTTTATTTCTGTGTGCGCAACGCGTTCCGCGACCTGCTTGATCTGCTCGACGCCTTCGGCGAGCAAGCCGGGGAAGCGGAACACGCCGCAATGCTTCTGCATGGTCCTGCGCATCGCATCGCCGACCTCGGACACGCGCTCGCCGTTCTTCTGATTTTCCAGACGCGCCAGGCGCGCCAGCGGACGCTCGGCGGCATCGGCAGGCAAGGGTTTGGGATGCGGGTTGTTCTTCAGGTCCTCGATGATCTGCCTGCCTGCTTCACGCCCGAACACGATCAGGTCGAGCAGGGAGTTGCAGCCCAGGCGGTTCGCACCGTGCACCGACACGCAGGCGCATTCGCCCACCGCATACATCCCATGCACCACTTCATCAGGGCCGGTCTTGTAGGGTGCGACGACCTGGCCGTGGAAATTGGTCGGGATGCCACCCATCATGTAGTGCGCAGTCGGCACGACCGGGATCGGCGCTTTGGCCGGATCGACATGCGCGAATTTCAATGCGATCTCACGTATGCCAGGCAAGCGCTGCCGGATCACGTCATCGCCGAGATGATCCAGTTTGAGCATCACGTGATCGCCGTGCGGCCCGCAGCCGCGCCCCTCGTTGATCTCTATCGTCATCGCGCGCGCCACCACGTCACGGCTGGCCAAATCTTTCGCGTTCGGCGCGTATTTGGGCATGAAGCGCTCGCCATCCTTGTTGACCAGATAGCCGCCTTCGCCGCGCACCCCCTCGGTGATCAGCACCCCCGCACCATACACGCCAGTGGGATGGAACTGGAAAAACTCCATGTCCTCCAGCGGAATCCCTGCGCGCGCGGCCATCCCCAAACCGTCGCCGGTATTGATAAAGGCATTGGTGCTGGACTGGAAGATGCGCCCTGCCCCGCCGGTGGCGAACAGTGTTGCGCGCGCCTGAAATATCATCGTCTCGCCGGTCTCGATCTCCATCGCGGTCACGCCCAGCACATCGCCGTCTTCGTCGCGGATCAGGTCCAGCGCCATCCACTCGGTGAAAAAATGTGTATTGGCTTTCACGTTCTGCTGGTACAGCGTGTGCAGCAATGCGTGTCCGGTGCGGTCGGCCGCCGCGCAAGCGCGATCCACCGGCGTCTTGCCGTAGTCCTGCATGTGGCCGCCGAACGGTCGCTGATAGATCTTGCCGCTGTCAGTGCGGTCGAACGGCATGCCGAAATGCTCCAGCTCGTACACCACTTCGGGCGCGGCGCGGCACATGAACTCGATCGCGTCCTGATCCCCCAGATAGTCCGAGCCTTTCACCGTGTCGTACATATGCCAGTGCCAGTTATCTTCCTTGATATTGCCCAGCGAAGCGGCGATACCGCCCTGTGCCGCAACGGTATGCGAACGGGTCGGGAACACCTTGGACAGCACCGCGACCTTCAGCCCGGCATGCGCCAGTTGCAACGCCGCGCGCATCCCGGAACCGCCCGCGCCGACCACCACCACATCAAATGTACGCTTAGCGATTGCCATTGTTACCCTCAATTAACCTCGTCGTCATTCCTGCGCATAACCAGCGACTTTGCTGGTTATGCGCAGGAATGACGAACCTTGAATCATTTCAGAATCCCCACAGTATCTGCACCGACCAGATCACATAAAGCGACAGCGCCAATATCACCAGCACATGGATCACCAGCCGCACACTAGCTGGTTTGACGTAATCCATCACGATGTCGCGTATGCCGACCCACGCGTGATAGAACAGGCTCAGCAGGAACAACAGGCTGAACGTGCGCATCGGCAGGCTGGAAAACAGCGCAGTCCAGACGTCATAATCCAGATCGGGTTGCATCAGCAGATAACCGGCCAATGACACGCAGTACACCGCCATCACCACGGCCGTGACCCGCTGAATCAACCAATCGCGCAGGCCATAATGCGCGCCGACGACGACGCGGTTCACCATAGTTTCACCCCGATCAAAACGGTCAGCGCCAAGCTCACGAATATGACCCACTTGCTGCTGGCGCGTGCCTGAGCCAGCCTGACACCATAATCCAGATCAATCGCCAGATACCGGATGCCCGCGCAAAAGTGATGCAGGAACGCCCACAGCAGGCCGATCAACATGACCTTGATGAGCGGATGACTCAGCACTGCGATCAGTTGCGTGTAAGTCTCGATGGAGCGCAGGCTGTATTGCAGCATCAGCAGCAGCAACGGCAGCGCACAAAACAGCAGCAGGCCGCTGACGCGATGGAGTATGGATACGATACCGGGCAAGGGTAATTTGATTTGATGCAGGGCGAGGTGTTTTGGACGTTTCTTATTCATTACTGTTCTCTGCCATGACATAAAACGGATAGGCATAATCCTACACCACTTTACCCAACAAAAAAGCTGCGAAGTGATTATCATGTCCACTTTATGCAAGCCGAAGGAGGCGATCATGAAAGCACCCGTCCGTATCACCATTACCGGTGCCGCAGGCCAGATCGGCTACGCCACGCTGTTCCGCATCGCCAATGGCGACATGCTTGGACCCGAGCAGCCCATCATCCTGCAATTGCTGGACTTGCCGCAGGCGCAGCAAATGTTGCGCGGCGTGATGATGGAACTGGAGGATTGCGCCTTCCCGCTGCTGCAACAGATCATCATCACCGACGATCCCAAGATCGCATTCAAAGACACCGAGATCGCGTTGCTGATCGGCGCTCGTCCGCGCAGCAAGGGCATGGAACGCAAGGATCTGATCGAAGCCAACGGCGCGATCTTCTCCGAACAGGGCAAGCTGCTCAACCAGCATGCCGCGCGCCACGTCAAAGTGCTGGTGGTGGGCAACCCCGCCAACACCAACGCGCTGATCGCGATGAAGAATGCACCCGATCTCGATCCGCGCAACTTCACCGCGATGATGCGCCTCGACCACAACCGCGCCATCGCGCAAGTCGCGCTCAAGCTGTTCCAGCCGATCCGCGATATCAAAAAGATGGTCGTCTGGGGCAACCACTCCGGCACGCAATATCCCGATCTCGACCACGCCGAGATACGCGGCCGTCTGGTGCGCGACCTCCTGCCGGATCAGGATTGGGTGGAACGCGAATTCATTCCCACCGTGCAAAAGCGCGGCGCGGCGGTCATCGAAGCGCGCGGGTTATCGAGTGCCGCGAGCGCGGCCAATTCCGCCGTTTCGCACATACACGACTGGATGCTCAGCTCACACCACAACGACTGGGTGACCATGAGCGTGCCATCCGACGGCAGTTACGGCATCCCGGAAGGGGTGATCTACGGCTTCCCGGTCACCTGCAAGCACGGCCATTACCATATCGTGCAGGGACTGCCTATCAGCGCGCTGGGACGCAAACATATGCTGGAAAGCTATCAGGAGCTGCTGGAGGAACGCGAGCACGTCAAACATTTGCTGGGATAAACGCGCATAAAATTTTAGATGAACGAAAAACTGTTACAACTGCTGGACGGCCAGGAACAGTTCTATCCATTGAATCTGGAAGAGAAGTATGCCCGTGTGATGAACCGTATCGTCGAACTGTGGGACACCAGGGAAATCGATGATTACTTCACGGAACTAATGATCGAAACTCGCGGCGGCACCAGACAGGGGTTCCCCAAAGAGGTGGCATCAGAAATCTTCGCGTTGAGCCTGGTACACGCCAAAATTCTCGAAAAAAAGCAGCATGCGGCAGCTGGCGGCAATCCCTGGGGCGACGTGGAAGCATCGAAAAAAGCCGCCGTCGAACAGCAAGGTTATGCTTTTTCCCCCAAGGGTTTTGTCCAGTCAGCCGAGAAGGGCGACCACAAGGCCGTTTTGTTGTTCCTGAGCAGCGGCGTGGATATTGATACACGCGATGAGCATGGCTGGACACCGCTGATGATATCCACCTTCAATGGCAAGGAAGAAGTTGCAACACTGCTGATCCGCAGCGGCGCCGATGTCCACGCCAAGGATACGGCGGGTTATGGTCCGCTGCACTGGGCCGCATTCAACGGTTACAGCAATGTGATAAAACTGCTGCTCGAAAAGCGCGCCAATGTGAACGCGCGCAGCAACCAGGGCTGGACACCGCTGCTGCAAGCTGCCACACGCGGCCATCTGCTTGCAGCAGGGCAACTGATCGCCGGTGGCGCCGATGTCAATCTTCCCAGCACCGATGGCTGGACACCGCTGCACAAGGCTGCCGCCAACGGGCATATCGAAATGGTCAAATTGCTGCTCGCCAAGGGCGCGTACCGGAGTTCGGAATACCAGGACGGCACAACGCCCCTGGCCCTTGCCATCAAAAACAAGCACAAAGAAATCGAGGCCTTGCTCAGCGCAAAATCCTGATGAAACAACTAGCCAATCCACTAAGCCACCAAAGAACGGCGGCAAAGTGGCTGGTTATAACCCGGCAAAATACGCTGACTTAGTCATTGGTTATAGGCCGGCAGGGTTATCAACGTTTGCCACCACCCGGCCCCATCATACCGCCGCCCATGCCACTTCCCGGACCCATGCCGCTTCCTCTTGCGGGAGGCTCGTCCGGAATGGTCACGCCGCGTTCCTTGGCACGTGCGCTCATGCGCTCATGGTGTTCGGCACGGATTTGATCGCGTTCCTGGGCAGTTTTTGCGGAACGCATTCTGGATCGAAATTCATTGCGTTCTTTTGCCGTCATCAATTGGCTGCCGTATATCCTGTCCTGGGTTCGGTCCTGGATTTGATCTTTGGTTTGATCCTTATCCTGCAAGCGCGTGCGATCCTGATCGGCAGCCAAAACAGAACCCGCAGCAAACACCAATACGCTGGTTAGCGCAGTCATTGTCAAAGTTTTTTTAAACATGATGGTCTCCTTTCAACGAGGTTGTAGAAATACTTCGGTGCAAACAAAGCAACCTCTTCTTTGATTACGTTTATATTTCCTTCTGAACAAGTCGCATGATCCTTCAGTTGCATTAAAAATTATTATCCATTCGCCGTCATACGGCGGGGATTGAGTTGCGCTATACACTGCCGCCGTCCAGATTTCATATTATTAAGAATAGTCGATTCAATTGTATTTGTATGTGACATTAATCACACCACACTAACGGTGGATCAGTTGGGCTTTTCGGCGTACCACACGAGGCCCGCACAGTTCCGACCCGGCCCCGTGGCCAGCATGCTCATTCAATACCCGACAGTTTTCATCCTCTTGTTTCTGTCGGGTTAGTCCTCATATAGGGAAAGTCGTTAGAAAAAAGGTTCCATATGCCCACCGTACGCCCGCCTGCCGTCGCAGGCATGTTCTACCCCGCTGAACCCGGGCAGCTTGCACAAGAGGTGCAACAGCTGCTGGCAGATGCTCGTCCGTACGATCTGGCACCCAAGGCGTTGATCGTTCCGCACGCCGGCTACATTTATTCCGGCGCAATCGCCGCCACCGCTTATGCCACGCTCATCAGCCCTGACAGAATGGAGCAAAATCAATCTGCGGAAGGGCTGATTGGCGGCAATTCCCGCAATCGGCTGGCTTCGCCAGTAACGAGTCACAACCGCCCCATCGCCTCACGCATCCGTCGCGTGGTGCTGCTCGGCCCCACTCATCGCGTCGCGGTGCGCGGCTTGGCGCTGCCAGGTGCGGATGCCTTCGACACGCCGCTTGGCCGGGTGACGCTAGACGCCGCCGGTGCGCGCGCCATCGCCCATCTGCCGCAAGTCGGCATCAGCGCTCAGGCGCACGCACTGGAGCATTCTCTGGAAGTGCAACTGCCGTTCCTGCAAAGCGTATTGACGGACTTCACGCTGCTGCCGCTGGCTGTCGGCATGGCTACCGCCGAAGAAGTCGCGGAGGTGCTGGAGACGGTATGGGGCGGGGACGAAACGCTGATCGTGATCAGCTCCGATCTGTCGCACTACCTGCCCTATGCCACCGCACAGCGCGTGGACCAGGCAACCGCGCAATCCATCCTGAAACTGCAGCAGCCGATTCCGCATGACCAGGCCTGCGGCGGCACGCCGATCAGCGGCCTGATCGTCGCGGCTCAGAAACACCATCTCGCGCCTCATTTGCTCGATCTGCGAAACTCTGGCGACACAGCCGGGTCTCAGGATCGTGTAGTGGGGTATGCAGCATTTGCATTTACCCCGCCAACTTGATTTTCAGGAGATTAGTATGCCAGAAGTAAAAGGCAAAGATGTACGAGGTGAAGTGTTGTTGCCGATCGCGCGCGCCGCGATTGCGCGCGTATTGAAAGTGCCGCACGCAGCGGATGAATCCGCGCCGTGGCTGGCCGAGTACGGCGCGTGTTTCGTCACGCTCACGCAATCCGGCGAGTTGCGCGGCTGCATCGGCTCGCTGCAAGCGCACCGTTCCTTGCTCGATGATGTCAAAAGCAATGCCGTGTCCGCCGCATTGCGCGATCCGCGTTTTGCGCCATTGAGCGCGGAAGAATTCGACATCACCACGGTCGAGGTTTCGCTGCTTTCTGCTACCCAGCCCATGGTTGTCCGGGACGAGGCCGATGCATTGGCGCAATTGCGACCGAATGTCGATGGCGTGATATTTGAATATGGCCGTTATCGCAGCACCTTTTTGCCGCAAGTGTGGGAGAACCTTGCTCGGCCACGCGATTTTCTTGCAATGCTCAGACGCAAGGCCGGCCTTGCCGATGACTTCTGGGCAGAAGATGTGAAGCTGTCGCGCTATAGCGTGACCAAATGGAGCGAGCCCGAAAAACTTTTCGCCGGGCACACGAAAGAACACCAACATGGATGAACCAATCAGCATAGCGGAACAGTACCCCGCAAAATACTGGCACAAGCTGGATGACGGGCGCATCCAGTGCGACCTGTGCCCGCGCGACTGCAAGCTGCACGAAGGCCAGCGCGGCGCATGCTTCGTGCGAGGCCGCGTCGGCGATACGATGGTGCTCACCACCTACGGGCGCTCCTCGGGTTTCTGTGTCGACCCGGTCGAGAAAAAACCGCTCAACCATTTCTATCCGGGCAGCAGCATCCTGTCGTTCGGCACGGCGGGCTGCAATCTCGCCTGCAAGTTCTGCCAGAACTGGGACATCTCCAAATCGCGCAGCTTCGACAAGCTTGCCGACCAGGCCACGCCGGAAGCCATCGCGCGCAGCGCCGAACGGCTGGGTTGCAAGAGCGTCGCGTTCACCTATAACGACCCGGTGATCTTTGCCGAATATGCGATGGACGTGGCCGATGCCTGCCATGAGCGCGGCGTCAATACCGTCGCCGTCACGGCGGGCTATATACACGACCTGCCGCGCCGCGAATTTTTCGCGAAGATGGATGCGGCCAACGTCGACCTGAAAGCGTTCACCGACGAGTTCTATGTCAAGCAGACCGGCTCACACCTGCAACCGGTGCTGGACACGCTGAAATACCTGCGCCAGGAAACCGATGTGTGGGTCGAGCTGACCACACTGCTGATCCCCGGCCTGAACGACAGCGCAGACGAGATCGGCAAGATGAGCGAATGGATCGCGAAGGAACTCGGCGTGGACGTGCCGCTGCATTTTTCAGTCTTTCATCCCGACTACAAGATGACCGGCATCCCCGCCACTCCACCGGAAACACTGGTACAGGCGCGTAACATCGCCAAGGCTGCGGGACTACAGTATGTCTATACCGGAAACGTGCATAACCGCGAGGGGGACACCACGAATTGTCCATCATGCAACGGTGCCTTGATCGTGCGCGATTGGTATGAGATCGAACAGTACCGCCTTACCCCCGACGGACATTGTCCGGATTGCCATGCCCAGATCGCCGGACGTTTCGAAAAATTCAGCAAGGCATTCGGGGCACATCGCATCCCCGTAGTAATGAATGGGCGATGATGAAAGGAGCAGCATGAGCCAAGTAACCATCCCTGCCGGTGCGGTCGAACTGGCCGGCGAGCTGATCCTGCCGCCGTCCGCAACAGGCGTGGTGCTGTTCGCCCACGGCAGCGGCAGCAGCCGCTTCAGCCCGCGCAACACCTATGTTGCCGAAGTGCTGCAGCAACGCGGTATCGGCACACTGCTGTTCGATCTGTTGACACGGGAAGAGGATCAGACTTACGAAACGCGCTTCGACATCGCGCTGCTAACTACACGCCTGGTCGCGGCGACCGCATGGCTGCAAAGCAATCCGAAGACCAAAAACCTGAGCATCGGTTATTTCGGTGCCAGCACCGGCGCAGCTGCGGCATTGCAAGCCGCGGCAAAGATGGAAAATAAAATCTCAGCGGTGGTATCGCGCGGCGGACGGCCCGACCTCGCCGGAGCAGTTGCGCTGCGTCAAGTAACTGCGCCTACCCTGCTGATCGTCGGCGGTGCGGACTACGGCGTGATCGAGCTGAACCAGCAGGCCGATGCGCTGCTGAACTGCGAGAAGAAACTCACGCTGATCCCCGGCGCGACACATTTATTCGAAGAGCCCGGCACGCTGCAACAAGCGGCGCGTAGTGCTGCCGACTGGTTCGTGCAGCATCTGTAACCGCGAATCTCTGATAAATCCGTGATTCTCTCACAAGCATAGTGCAGCGCCTCTTTGAAAGCCATGCCACACACCCAAAGCTTCCCGCCGATCGAAAATCCAATCGTCAACGCTGCAAGCGCATTGCATTCGCGCCTTTCTTGAATCCAAATACATCTGGATTCATAACCGGATCAATCAGGGAGTCAAACATGATTGATGCCTTTGACTATTTGTCACCTGCCCTGCATGAGATGCGTTCAATAAATTATTTTTTTCGTTTAGCCTCGTAGAGAGCCCGATCCGCCTGGGCCAGCAGAGCCGCCATGGTGTCTAGCGCGTCTGTATAGGTCGCGATTCCGATCGAAATGCCGATGCTGACCATATCGCCAGTGGAAAGAGTGATGGGCGCCGATACCACCTCAATGATGCGCTTGACCAGTGATTCGGCTGAATCCTCGACGCTTGGGCGCATGAATACGCCAAACTCGTCGCCGCCCAAGCGGGCCAGCAGATCCTCGGCGCGTACCTGACCCGTCATGCGGCGGGCGATCTCGCACAGCACCTCGTCACCCGCAGCGTGGCCGAGAGTGTCATTGACGCCCTTGAAATCATCCAGGTCCATGTAAAACACGGTGAAAGGCTCGCCCGTGCGCCGTGCATAGGCTATTTCGGAATTCAGGGTTCGTTCGAACTGTGCCCTGTTAGCCAGTCCGGTCAGATGATCAGTCATGGCCAGATGGCCCAGCAGGTTCGCCCGGTGCCGGCTTTCCAGAGCGGCGATCACCAGGGTAGACAGGTCTCGCAGCAAGGCGCGTTGAGCGTCACTGAACGTGCGCGGCTGTGTGTCCACCACGGCGATGGTACCCAGTGCATGACCGTGGCGATCGATGATTGGGGCACCGGCGTAAAAGCACAGATAAGGGGCCTGTGACACCAGGGGGTTTCCCTGAAACCGGCCGTCCAGCCGCAGGTCTTCCACGACAAGCGGCTCGTCGGGCCGCATGATGGCATGCGTGCAAAACGCAATCTGGCGATCGAGTTGCGGTACCCCGAGTCCAAGTTGTGACTTGAACCATAGTCGGTCCGAATCCATCAATCCGATCACTGCAGCAGGCGTCTTGAAAGCTTGAGCCGCCACCCGTGTCAGCGTATCAAAATCCACCTCGGGCGGGGTGTCAAGAATCTCGTAGGAATGGACAGCCCGCAGGCGCTGTGCTTCATTCGCAGGAAGGGGACATAGCATGGCACGATCGAGCATAATTCCATCCTTATTGAATACGTTATGGATTGGACGTGAAAAAAATTACTCTTGCTAGCCCTTCACAAAGCACACAGCAGTGTGATGCCATAGAACAGCATGTAGCACAGTTTAATACTTTGCATATTCAATTACAAACGGTCTTCAAACAACTAAATACGTGCCGCCCGGATTCCTGGAAAAGCTTCATTCAAACCGACGCCAGCAGCCTGATTACTTCCTCGTCGCTCACCTGCGGGAAGGACGCATAGAACTGTCCCACTGCATAAAACATCGGCGGCGCGCTCAGGCATACCATTTCATCGGCATATGGCTTCACCTTGGCCAGCGTATCCGGCGGAGCCACCGGCACGGCACAGATCAGTTTTTTCGGGGACTTGGCGCGCAGCGCATGCAGTGCAGCGATCATCGTGGAGCCGGTGGCCAACCCATCGTCCACCACGATGACGATGCGCCCGGCCGGATCGTGCGGCGGACGTATCGGGGTATAACTGGCGCGCCGTTCGCGCATCACCTTGAGTTGTGCTTCCTTTTCGGCTTCGATATATTCTGAACTACCCCCGGCCTGCGCGGGATAATCGCCGAGATAGGTCCAGCCGGTCTCATCCACCGAACCGATCGCGAATTCCGGATTGCCCGGCGCACGCAGTTTGCGCACCAGCACCACGTCGACTTCGCCGCCCAGCGCTTCGGCGATGATCTTGGCCATCGGCACCGCTCCACGCGGAATGGCCAGCACCAGCGGGTTCTGGCCGCGATATTGCGCAAGCGCTTCCGCCAGCCGGCGCGCTGCATCTTCACGATCACGGAATATCATGTTCATCCCTCCTCATGTTGTCCGGCAATTAACAGGGGCTACAAAACATAAAGAGCCATTCGTGCAGAAACCTTCGGTAAATTCAAGATAGGCGAAGCCGAGATTTGAAGCGTAGCGAATATTCTACGCCCGAAGAGGATGCTATTGGGAATCCTTAGCCGACAACCTTGCGCTGGCGTCTCGCCTCGAACAGGCAGATGCCGGCACTGACCGAGACGTTCAAACTTTCCACGCTGCCCAGCATCGGGATGCGCACCAGCTCATCACAGGTTTCGCGCGTCAGGCGGCGCAAGCCTTCGCCCTCCGCGCCCAATACCCAGGCCAAAGCGCCTTTGTGTTTGAAGCCGTTCAAATCCTTTTCCGCTTCACCCGCCGCGCCGACCACCCAGATATCGCGCTCCTGCAATTCGCGCAGCGTGCGCGCTAGATTGGTGACGGTGATGTAGGGGACGGTTTCCGCCGCGCCGCAGGCGACCTTCTCGACTGTCGCGGTGATGCCGACCGCGCGATCTTTCGGGGCGATCACCGCATGCACGCCGAACGCATCGGCACTGCGCAGGCACGCGCCGAGATTGTGCGGGTCTTGCACACCATCCAGCACCAGCAGCAACGGAGGTTCGCTGAGCGTGTCCAGCACATCATCCAGATGCTGCACGCGCTGCGCCGCATCGACGCGCGCCGCGACGCCCTGATGGCGCGCATTGCCCGCCATGCCGTCCAGGCGCGCCGCCTCTATCGGGATGATGCGCACGCCGTTGGTTTCGGCGAGCTTGATCAGGTCGCGCATGCGCGGGTCCTGGCGCTGCGCCTGCAGGTAGATTTCCAGCACGCCATCGGGATTCTGGCGGATGCGCGAGGTCACGGCATGAAAGCCGTAGATCAGGCGCAGATCAGCCATGACGTTTCTTTTCCTTGGTCTTGCCCTTGGAGGCTTTGCCAAGCGCAGACTTCTTGCCCGTTGTACGCCCTTCCCCGGCAGTATCGATCAACTCATGCAACACGAAATCGATCTTTGTGCTCTCCATGTCCACCTTGACGACGCGCACCTGCACGCGGTCGCCGAGGCGATAGCGCTGCCCGGTGCGCTCGCCGAGCATTTGATGCTTGGCCGCATCGAACTGGAAATAATCCTTGCCGAGTTCGGAAATGTGCACCAGCCCTTCGACATACAGATCGTCCAGCGACACGAACAAACCGAAACTGGTGACCGACGAGACCGTGCCCGGGAACACGCTGCCCAGATGGTCGCGCATGTAGAAACATTTCAACCAGGCCTCGACATCGCGCGTGGCATCGTCGGCGCGGCGTTCGGTCATCGAGCAATGCGCGCCCAGTTCACTCCACTTCTGCGCAGGCGTATATTTCTTGCCTTGCAGCACGGCATTGATGGCGCGATGCACCAGCAGATCCGGGTAGCGGCGGATCGGCGAGGTGAAGTGCGTATAGGCTTCGTAGCCCAGGCCGAAGTGCCCGATGTTCTCCGGCTCGTACTTGGCCTGGCGCAAGGAACGCAGCATCACGGTTTGCAGCAGCCCGGCATCGGGACGGCCCTTGATGCGCTTGAGCAGCTTGGAATAATCGGCAGCCTGCGGATCGTCCTCGCCGGTCAGTTGCAAACCGAATTCCTTCATGAATTCGCGCAGCGCCACCAGCTTCTCCGGAGTCGGCCCCTGGTGGATGCGATACAGCACGGTGTGCCCCTGTTCGTGCAGGTAACCCGCCGCGCACACGTTGGCTGCCAGCATGCACTCTTCGATCAATTTATGTGCGTCGTTGCGGATGACCGGCACGATGCGTTCGATCTTGCCCTGCTCGGTGAAGATCATCTGCGTCTCGACTGTCTCGAAGTCGATCGCGCCGCGCTTTTCGCGCGCTTTCAACAGCTTCTTGAACAACTCATGGAGATGCTCAAGATGCGGCACGATGGCCGCGCTGCTCTTGGCCAGCTCGCCATCCGGCTCGGCCAGCATAGCCGCGACCTGGGTGTAGGTCAGCCGCGCCTGGGAATGCATCACCGATGGATAGAAACGGTATTTTTCGATATCGCCGCTGTTGCTGATGTGCATGTCGCACACCATGCACAGGCGGTCCACGTGCGGATTCAACGAGCACAAACCGTTGGACAATTCTTCCGGCAGCATCGGGATCACGCGGCGCGGAAAGTATACCGAGTTGCCGCGCAGGATCGCCTCTCTATCCAGTGCATCGCCGGTCTGCACATAATGGCTGACATCGGCGATCGCCACGACCAGGCGGTAGCCGCCCTTTTCCGGCGCGCAATACACCGCGTCATCGAAGTCGCGCGCGGTCTCGCCGTCTATCGTGACCAGCGGCAGGTTACGGATGTCCTCGCGTCCTGCCCAGTCTTCCGGTGAGACGACAGGAGAGATCGCTTTGGCCTGACGTTCGGCATCCTTGGGAAATTCATACGGCAGATCATGCTTGCGCAACGCGATCTCGATCTCCATGCCCGGATCGGCATAGTTACCCAGCACCTCGACGATGCGGCCTATCGGCTGGGCATGCTTGTCAGGATGCTGCATGATTTCCAGCATCACCACTTGCCCGGCCTTGGCACCGCCGGATTCGCCCGGTGCAACCAGAATGTCCTGGGTGATGCGGCGGTTCTCCGCCACGACGAAGTGGATGCCGTGCTCTTCATACAGGCGGCCGACCACGCGGTTATTGGCGCGTTCCAGCACCTCGATGATCTTGGCTTCCGGGCGGCCGCGCCGGTCCACGCCGCTCTGCCGCACCATCACCACATCGCCATGCAACACCTGGTGCATTTCCTTCTCGCTGAGGAACATGTCCGGCCTGCCATCTTCCGGGATCAGGAAGCCGAAACCATCCGGATGGCCTTGTACCTTGCCCTTGATCAGATCGAGTTTTTCCACCACGCAGATATCGCGTTTGCGATTGCGCATGATCTGCCCGTCGCGCTCCATCGCGCGCAGGCGGCGCGAAAACAGATCTTCCTCATGCTTTTCAATCTGCAATAATTGCAGCAGCTCTTCATCACCCACCGGAGCACCTTGCTCGGTAAGTATCTGCAAGACGAATTCACGGCTGGGCAGCGGATGTTCGTATTGCTCGCGTTCGCGTTCCAGAAACGGGTCTTGCTGACGCAAGTTCTTTTTATTTTTCATTGACAATATATCCTTTAACAATTAAATTGCGCGCCTTCGCAAATCTTCAGCGAAGGTCTTCAGGCCCAGATGGCGGAATTGGTAGACGCGCACGGTTCAGGTCCGTGTGCCGCAAGGTGTGGAGGTTCGAGTCCTCTTCTGGGCACCAGCTTTAAATTCAAACGCAAAAATCAAAATGCGCAGTGCTTAACAAGCACCGCGTATTTGCGTTGTTCGTTAGCCTCGCCAAACTATTCGAACGGATGGCGCAAGACTATGGTCTCATCCCGATCCGGCCCTGTCGAAACCATGTCGATCGGCACTCCACAGACCCCGGCGATGCGCTCCAGATAATTGCGCGCGGCCTTGGGCAGTTCTTCGTAATGTTGCACGCCCAGGGTACTTTCACGCCAGCCCGGCATTTCTTCATACACTGCCTGACAATCCGCCAGCGCATCCGCACCCGCCGGCAAAATGTCGCTATCCACGCCGTTGATGCGATAGCCCACCCCAATACGCACGCTTTCCATGCCGTCCATCACATCCAGCTTGGTGACACACAAACCTGACACGCCGTTGATCTGGATCGAACGCTTTAATGCCGCCGCATCGAACCAGCCGCAGCGGCGCGCGCGTCCGGTGGTGGAACCGAATTCATGGCCGCGCTTGGCCAGGCCCTCGCCGATCGGGTCGCGTTTATCCACCGCATCATACAGCTCGGTCGGGAATGGGCCGGAACCAACACGCGTGGTGTAGGCCTTGGTGATGCCCAGCACATAGTGCAGCATTTGCGGGCCTACCCCTGCCCCGGCACAGGCTGCACCGGCGATACAGTTGCTCGATGTAACGAACGGGTAAGTGCCGTGATCGATATCCAGCAACGCGCCCTGCGCGCCCTCGAACAGCAGGCTGTTGCCGGCCTGATTGGCTTCATACAAGGCGCGCGGCACATCCATCACCAGCGGCTTGATGCGTTCCGCCAGTGCCAGCGTACCGTCGAGCAGCTTCTGGAAGTCTACCGTGTCGGTATTGAAGTAATTCTTCAGCACGAAGTTGTGATAGTCC